>JAHEXT010000048.1 GCA_023251945.1 Actinomycetes bacterium | reverse complement strand
GAGGTATCCGAACCACCCGCCACCCTCGCGCATGAGGAAGAGACCGATCCTCCGCCCGACCGAGGTCTCGATGCCGCATGCAGCGCCGCTGTTCGCCGTCTCGACCTCGACCGTGTCGCCGATCTTCCCCTTGACGGCCCGCTCTACGCTGAAGAGGAGGACGGCTCGGCCCTCGCTCCTCACCCGTCGGCTGACGAGGCGACCGACGAACGCACCGTCCGCACGCTCGAGGGTGCTCCACGGGTCGGGCGGCACACATGAGCACGCCCGCGCCGGCTCGACCGCGGCCGCGAGGGCGGCGACGGCGAGCACGGCGACGCACAGCGAAAGAGCCTTCGCGTTCCGCGATACGTCACGAGCCCTGAACGCCATCACCGGTGAGTAGTGTGGCACGGCGGCCACCGGCCATCAGGCCGCCGCAGGCGACTCTATGCTCGGTCCGAATGGAGGGCATCACGTACGACCCGTGGCACGTCGCGCGCTTCTTCGACGCCTGCGGCGAGCGCGAATGGGAACGCTTCGACGCGTCGCCCATGGACCGCGTCAACCTCGAGGTGCATCTCCGCCTGCTCCGCGAGTTCATCCGGCCCGGAGGACGCGTGCTCGACGCCGGTGCCGGTCCGGGGCGATTCACGCTCGAGCTCGCACGGCTCGGGGCGACGGTCGTGGCGGGAGACATCTCTCCCCGCCAGCTCGAGCTGCACGCCGAGCGGACGGCGGAGGTCGAGGATTCGATCGAAGCTCGCGAACTCCTCGACATCCTCGATCTCAGCGGCTTCGACGACGCGTCGTTCGACGCCGTCGTCTGCTACGGCGGCCCGCTGAGCTACGTGCTCGGCGAGGCCGACCAGGCGCTCGGCGAGCTCCTTCGTGTGACGAAGCCGGGTGGCTACGTCCTGCTCAGCGTCATGTCGCTCCTCGGCGCGGCACGAGCGTTCTTCTCCGCGTTTCCCGAGCTGATCGAGGAGTTCGGCTGGGAGCGGGCCGTTGCCGACATCTTCGCGACCGGCGACCTCCTGGGCGACATCAACCGCGGCCACGTCTGCCGCCTCTATCGCTGGAGTGATCTCGAGCGGCTCATCTCGGCCCACCCGTGCCGCGTCGTGGCCGCGTCGGCTTCGAATTTCCTCTCCGTCACCAACGAATCCTGGGACGACCGTTTCCTCGAGCTCGAGATCGAGGCGTGCCGGGAGCCGGGGGCGCTCGACGGCGGGACGCACATCGTCGCGGTGGTCGAGCGCGTCTGACGATCAGACCTCGTCGTCCTCGAGGAACGCCGCGAAGCGGCGGAAGCGCTTGACGGCGGCCTTGTTGAAGGCCGCTCGATACTCGTCCCCGGTCAGCTCGTCCAGCGACGACGCGTAGCCCTCGCGGATGTCGTAGAGACGATCCCCGATCTCGTCCACGACGAGCTGGTACGCGCCGTACAGCTCCTCGGAGTCCTCCCGTGCCGCGCCGGTCCAGGCCGCGTCTGCCTCCTCCGCCCCCTCGAGCAAGGGCGCCTGATCGGCCGCGAAGAGGTCGAGCTGGCGTCTGACGACGTCGTCGAAGCGGCCGCGCCCGAACATTCAGGCGAGCTCCCGGTAGAGGTCCAGGTGCGCCGAGGCGGAGGCATCCCACGTCAGCTCGTCGCGCGCCTTCTCGGCTCCCCGTCGTGCCGCGGAGAGCGCATCGGAATCCTCGAGGAGCGTGCGCAGCGCGGAGGCGAGCGCGTCGACGTCCCCGTGCTCGACGACGGCTCCCGCGCCGTATCCCCCGACGACCTCGCCGAGGCCGCCGATGTCGTAGACGATCGCGGGCAGTCCGGCGCCGAGCGCCTGGAGCAGAGCTCCGGACACGTCGATCTCGGCGCGGTAGGGGAAGAGAGCCACCGTCGCCTCGGACAGGGCTCGGCGGATCTCGGCGTCCGGGAGGAAGCCGAGACGCCACTCGGCGCGCTCGCCCGCCGTCTGCTGGAGGCCGTCGAGCGGCACGCGTGGGTCGCCGGCGACGAGCAGCCGCGCGTCGTCCACGCGCAGGACGGCCTCGACCGCGTCCTCGATCCCCTTGTGCGGGCGGATGAGCCCGAAGACGAGCGCCGTGCGGCCATCGTCGTCCCGGATGACGTCCGAGCGGAACGCCGGGTGCGGGATCACTCGGAGGTGTTCCCCCGGGACGCCGAACTCGGCGAGGGCGTCGCGCCCGCGCTGCGAGTGCGCGACGACCCGGTCGAAGCGGGCGAAGAGCTTGCGCCAGAGGGTCGTCCGGGAGGCCGTCCGGCGCGGGATGATGTCGTGTGCCGTGAAGACGGCGGGCGAGCGCGGGCGAAAGAGGAAGCCATCGGCCTCCGGGGCGCCGAGCCACTGCATGTGGAGCACGTCCGGCTTGAGCGCCGCCAGCCTCGCCATGCCGAGCGGGTGCTCGAGCCCCTTCACCGCGAGCCGGAGCCTTGATGAGCCCATGCGGGAGGAGAGCGGGTAGAACCACTCGCGCGCCGCGTATCCGGTCGCAGGGGCCACGTCTCCGAAGCGGAAGCGCGAGGTCACGAGTTCGACGTCGGCGCCCGTCCGAGCCAGCGCCGCGGCCAGCGAGCGGTCGTACGGCGGCGTGTAGGCCGGAGGATCGGCGAGCACGATGCGCATCGGCGCGAACGTTAGACCGCTTCCGGTCAGAATCCGCCGGTGACCTTCGAAGAGGCCCGCGCGCAGTTCCCCGTGCTCGAACGCGTCGCGTACCTGAACGCGGGCTCGTTCGGGCCGCTTCCGCGGGCCACGATCGAGGCGATGCAGGCCGAGCAGGCGCGTGACCTCCGCTACGGCAGGGCGGGGTCGGCGTATATCGACCGGATGTTCGACCTTCGCACTGAGGTCCGGGCGCGGCTGGCCAGTCTCGTCTCCGCCGACCCGGAGCAGGTTGCGCTCACCGGGTCGACGACGGACGGCTGCAACATCGTGCTGGCGGGGCTCGACCTCGGACCGGAGGACGAGGTCGTGACGACGACGGACGAGCACTTCGGCCTCATCGGGCCGCTCCACGCGTCGGGGGCCAGGGTCGTCGTGGTGCCGCCGGATCCAGAGACGATCACCGGCGCGGTGACGCCGCGGACGCGGCTGATTGCGATCTCACACGTGCTCTGGACGACTGGGCAGGTGCTCCCCGTGGACGAGCTGCGGAGGGCGACCGGTGTCCCGGTCCTTGTGGACGGTGCACAGTCCGTCGGTGCGATCGTGGTTGACGCGCGCGCGGTCGACTTCCTGACGATCTCCGGGCAGAAGTGGCTTTGCGGCCCGGATACCGTCGGTGCCCTCGTCGTCGCCGAGCCCGAGCGGCTCCGGGTCGCCCGACCGAGCTACTTCTCGCAGCAACGCCATGAGCCGGACGGCGTGTTCGACCCATGGCCGGGCGCGCGGCGCTTCGACCCGACCTGGGTTCCGCCCGGATCGCTCGCCGGCCTCCTCGCTGCGCTCGACGCCAAGCCGGAGTGGTGCTTCGAGAGGGCCGCGACGATGGCAGAGCAGTGCCGGGAACTGCTGACGGAGACCGGGGCGGACGTCGTCGTCCCGGCCCAGCGGGCGACGCTCGTGTCGTGGCGTCCGCAGGGCGAAGAGCCCGAGACGGTCGTCGCGCGGCTCGCCGCCGCCGGGGTCGTCGTGCGGGACCTTCCCGGCACGGGGCTTGTTCGTGCCTCCGTCGGCTGGTGGACGAGCGAGGAGGATCTGGAACGGCTCGTCGCAGGAGTCGCCGGATGACGCGCGAGGGCGGCTGCCTCTGCGGTGCCGTCCGCTACGCGATCCGCGGCCCGCTGCGGGAGATCCTCGTCTGCCACTGTGTCGAGTGCCGCCGCTGGGCCGGTCACGCCTGGACGGCGACCGCGGCCCGCAACGCCGACCTCGAGCTTCGCGAGAGCGGTGACCTCGTGTGGATCCCGAGCCCCCGATCCGAGTACCGGGCCAGCCGGGGATTCTGCGCGCGGTGCGGCGCGAGCCTCTTCTGGCGCGCCGCGGGCTTCGACCGCACGAGCATCGCGGCCGGGACGCTCGACGAGCCCTCGGGGCTGCGCGTCGCAGCGCACATCTGGGTCGAGCAGGGCGCGGATTGGGAGCGACCGCCGGAGGGCGTCCCCGCTCACCCGAGGGGCTACCCGGCCGACGGGCCGCCGCTCGCCTGGGGCTGAGCGCCGGAGTATCGTCACGCCATGTGCTTCGACCTCGACTCGCTGCCGCCCATCCCGGAGATCGCGGGTGCCGCCGTCTCGCACGACGACCTCGTGCTCGAATCGCCCGACGGCACCCGCTTCGCCGCGTTCTCGGCCACGCCGGACGAGCCGAGCGGCGTCGGCATCGTGATCCTCCCGGACGTCCGCGGCCTCTACCGCTTCTACGAGGAGCTCGCGCTGCGGTTCGCCGAACGCGGCTCTGCCGCACTCGCGATCGACTACTTCGGGCGAACGGCGGGCGTCGGCAAGCGCTCGGACGACTTCGAGTACATGCCGCACGTCGAGCAGACGACGCCCGGCGGGATCCAGGAGAACGTGGGCGCGGCGGTGGCCCGACTCCGCTCGCCGGAAGGCGGCTCGTGCCGTGTGCTCTTCACCGTCGGCTTCTGCTTCGGGGGCAGCAACTCGTGGCTCTCCGCCGCGGCCGGCCACGGGCTCGCTGGGGCGATCGGCTTCTACGGGAGGCCGGGTCCGGGTCGCGACGGGTCGCCCGGGCCGACGCAGCGGGCGGGAGAGCTCGCGGCACCGATCCTCGGGTTGATGGGCGGCGACGACCCGGCAATCCCGGTCGAAGAGGTCACCGCGTTCGACGAGGCCCTCGACGCCGCGGGAGTCGAGCACGAGGTCGTGGTCTACCCCGGCGCTCCACACAGCTTCTTCGACCGGAAGTACGAGGAGTACGCGGCGGACTCGGAGGACGCCTGGCAGCGCGTCCTCGCCTTCCTCGAGCGCTACAGCTAAGCCGCGTCCGCGGCCGTCCGCAACCCGAGCTCTCGCGCGATCGGCTGCATCGCCGCGATCACGTTCGCGACGTGCTCGTCGAGCTCGAGGCCGAGGAGCTCGGCCCCCGCGTAGACCTCGTCGCGATGGACACCCGCGGCGAAGGACGGCTGCTTGAGCTTCTTCCGCACGGACTTCGGCTCGAGGCCGTCGAGCCCTGCCGGGCGGACAAGCCCGCAGGCGTGGACGAAGCCGGACAGCTCGTCGCACGCGAAGAGCACCTTTTTGAGCTGCGTGTCGCGCGGCATCTGCAGGTGCTCGGCGTGGGAGAGCACGGACTCGACGAGCTCGTCCGGGTAGCCCTCGTCGCGGAGGATCCGCGCGCCGTCCTGCGGGTGCTTGTCGAGCGTCGGGTGGATCTCGTAGTCGAAGTCGTGCAGGAGCGCGACGCAGCCCCAGAGCTCCTCGTCCTCACCGTAGAGGCGGGCGTAGAAGCGGACGGATGCCTCGACGGCGAGCGCGTGACGGAGGAGCGACTCGCTCTTCGTGTAGCGGGTCAGTGTCTCCCAGGCCTGCTCGCGGTTGGGGGGCACGGCCGAGTACGATAGCCGTCGCCGTTGGAACCCCAGCTGACCGAGCAGACTGTTGCGCCCTACGGAACGTGGTCCTCGCCGATCTCGGCGGAGCTGGTCGCGCGGGCCGGGACGTCGCTGAGTGCACCGTGGATCGAGGACGGGACGGTGTGGTTCCTCGAGGGTCGCCCGGTCGAAGGCGGGCGCGTCGTCTTGATGAGGGCGGAAGTGGATCGAGCGCCGATGGACGTCACACCGAGTGGTTTCAACGTCCGCACGATGGTGCACGAGTACGGCGGCGGTGCGTACTGCGTCCGCGAGGGCACCGTCTTCTTCTCGAACTTCGAGGACCAGCGGCTCTACCGCCAAGACTCTGGCGGTGACCCCGTCCCGATCACGGCCGCGGTCGAAGAGCGGCGACACCGCTACGCCGACGGGCGCGTGACGGCGGACGGCTCGCGCTGGATCGGGGTTCGCGAGCGGCACGAGGGGAATGGACGTCCGGACGAGGTCGTCAACGAGCTGGTCGTGCTGCCCACAGACGGCTCCACGGAGCCGCGCGCGATCGCCGGAGGCCGCGACTTCTATGCCGCTCCACGCATCTCGCCCGACGGCACGCGGCTCTGCTTCCTCGCCTGGGACCTCCCCTGGATGCCGTGGGACGGCTGCGAGCTCTTCGCCGCCGAGCTCGCTCCGGACGGGACGCTGGGGGATCTCACACACATAGCAGGACGAAACGGCGAGGAGTCGATCTGGCAACCGGAGTGGAGCCCGTCGGGCGATCTCGTGTTCGCGAGCGACCGTAGCGGCTGGTGGAACCTGGAGCGCGTCCGGAACGGCGAACGGCGAGTCCTCCACGAAGCCGAGGCCGAGTTCGGGTACCCGGCGTGGGTCTTCGGCATGCGCTCTTTCGCGTTCGTCGACGGGGGGAGCATCGCCTGTGCCTACGACCACGATGGTCTGACGTCGTTTGCCATGCTCGACCCGGAGGGCGGCGGGCTCCGCGACCTCGAGCTTCCGCAGAATTCGCTCGGAGGACCTCACGTGGTCGCAGAAGGCTCCACGGTCGTGCTCGTCGCCGGGTCACCGACGATCCCGAACCAGGTCGTCCGCCTGGATGTGGCCACAGAATCGATCGAAGTACTCCGGACGAGCGCGGAGGTGCCGGTGGACTCGGGATTCTTCTCGGTTCCGCGCCCGATCGAGTTTCCGACCGAGGGAGGACTCACCGCGCACGCGCTCTACTACCCGCCGACCAATCCCGGGTACACCGCTCCGGACGAGGACCGTCCGCCGCTCATCGTGTTTTCCCACGGCGGCCCCACCAGCAATGCCTCGGCGATCTTCTCGCTCGGAGTGCAGTTCTGGACGAGCCGGGGGTTCGCGCTGGTGGACGTGAACTACGGCGGCTCGACTGGCTACGGGCGCGCGTACCGGGAGCGCCTGTACGGGCAGTGGGGAGTCGTCGACCTCCAGGACTGTGTGAACGCAGCCATGTACCTCGTCGAGCAGGGAGAGGTGGATCCGGACCGCCTCCTGATCCGAGGAGGGAGCGCAGGTGGCTACACGACGGTCTGCGCACTCACGTTCACCGACACGTTTGCGGCCGGCGCCTCGTACTTCGGTCTCGCCGACCTCGAGCAGTTCGCTGGCGGCGACACGCACAAGTTCGAGCTGCAGTACGAGCACACCCTCGTCGGGCCGTATCCCGAGGCCGTCGACCTCTATCGCGCCCGCAGCCCGATTCATTTCCTCGACCGAATCGCGACGCCGATGCTCGTCCTGCAGGGGGCGGACGACAAGGTCGTGCCGCCCTCGCACGCCGAGCTGATCGTCGAGGCGCTCCAGGAGCGGGGGATCCCGCACGCGTATCTCCTCTTCGAGGGCGAGGGGCATGGGTTCCGCAAGGCGGAGAACATCGCGCGCTCGTACGAGGCCGAGCTCTCGTTCTACGCGCAGGTGCTCGGCTTCGAGCCCGGGGATCCACTCCGAAAGCTCGAGATCGACAACCTCCCGGCCTGAAGCGGGGTGTTCGGCTGAAGACGGCGAGTACCATTGCCCGCGCGATGCAGTCCTTCGTCATCGAGGGAGGTCGCCAGCTGAGCGGAACGGTGCGCGCCTCGGGAAACAAGAACGGCGCGCTTCCGATTCTCGCTGCGTGCGTGCTCGCGACCGACGAAGTGCGGCTCTCGAACGTGCCCCGGATCCGCGACGTCGAAACCATGGTCGAGCTTCTCGCGGACGTCGGCGCCGGGGTCGAGTGGACCGGCCCGAACGAAGTCCTCGTGGACCCGCGCAGCGTCGGGAAGACCGACCTCGACCCCGAGCTGTGCCGCGAGATTCGCGCCTCGTTCCTCCTCGCAGGGCCGCTGCTCGCCCGGTTCGGACGCGTCGCCGTTCCGCCGCCCGGCGGGGACGTGATCGGCCGCCGCCGGCTCGACACGCACGTGCACGCCTTTGCGGCCCTGGGCGCCGACATCGCGCTCGACGGCGTCTACGAGTTGACGGCGAACGGCCTCACCGGCACACGGATGTACCTCGACGAGGCCTCCGTCATGGGAACGGAGAACGCAATCATGGCGTCGGTGCTCGCCGACGGTGAGACCGTCCTCGGGCACGCGGCCTGCGAGCCGCATATCCAGGATCTCTGCCGCTTCCTCGTCTCGCTCGGCGCGCGAATCGAAGGGATCGGCTCGAACGTCCTTCACATCCGGGGAGTGCCCGAGCTCACCGGCGGGGAGTACAGGATCGGGCCCGACCACATCGAGGTGGCGAGCTTCGTCGGCCTGGCCGCGGTCACCGGGGGCGAGGTCGTGGTCGAAGACGTCGAGCCCGACGACCTCATCTCGATCGTCCCCTCCTTCCGCAAGCTCGGGATCGAGATGGAGGTCACCGATTCGAGGGTCCGCGTCCCGGCAGGCCAGGACCTGCGCGTCGAGGACGACTTCGGCGGCCAGATCCCGAAGATCGAGAGCGGCGTCTGGCCGGCGTTCCCGGCCGACCTGACGTCGATCGCCGTCACCGTGGCCACGCAGGCCCAGGGGACGATCCTCATCTTCGAGAAGATGTTCGAGAGCCGGCTCTTCTTCGTCGACAAGCTCGTCTCGATGGGTGCGCGAATCATCCTCTGCGACCCGCACCGAGTCGTGATCACCGGGCCCGCCACGCTCTACGGCGAGCGGCTCGAGAGCCCGGACATCCGCGCCGGCATGGCGATGGTCATCGCGGCTCTCTGCGCGGAGGGCACGTCGACGATCGGAAACATTCGCCAGATCGACCGTGGCTACGAGCGGATCGACGAACGGCTCCAGGCGCTCGGTGCGGCGATCGAGCGAGCCGACCTGTGACTGGAGAGGCTGCTGCCCGGGTCTCGCTCGCCGGCGAGGGCGAGAGCAGCGTGGCGACCGGAGTCGCCGTCCTCGACCACTTGCTCGCCGAGCTTGCGGACACCGGGGGCTTCGAGCTCCGGCTGGAGATCGCCCCGGCCGAGCCGGAAGCGGAGGTCGGCGCCGCCGGAGCCGCGCTCGGGGAGGCGTTCGCTCCCCTGCTGACGAGTGCCGCCGCTCCGGGCCGCGGCATGGGCGTCGTTCCCGCCGACGAGGCGCTCGCCATGGTCGTCGTCGAGGCGTCCGGGCGGCCGCTCGTGATGTCTAACGCCGACCTCACCTCGACGAGGGCGGGCGGGTTGCAGACCGACCTCGCCGCGGCCTTTCTGGACGGGCTCGCCGAAGCGGCGGGCCTGACGATCCACGTGCGGCTGATAGAGGGTGAGGACTCGCAGCACGTCCTGTCCGCGATCTTCAAGGCGCTCGGGGCCGCCCTCGCCGACGCGTGCGCCGAAGCGTGACGACGAAGGGAGGCTGAGTGGCCGAGAAGGAGGTCATCCGAACCGACCGCGCGCCCGGGCCGTTTCAGGGCGCTCCCTACAACCAGGCGATCCGTGTCGGCGATCTCGTGTTCGTCGCCGGGCAGCTCGGCATCAGCCTGGAGACGGGCGAGCTCGCCGGTGCTTCCGTGCAGGAGCAGACCGAGCAGATCATGGAGAATCTCGGGGCCATCCTCGACGCGGCCGGGAGCGGGCTGGACAAGCTCGTGAAGACGACGGTGTTCCTCCTCGACCTGGGCGACTTCTCCGGCATGAACGAGGTCTATGCGCGCCGCGTCGGCGCCCGCCCGCCCGCGCGCTCGACGATTGGCATCTCTGCCTTGCCGAGCGGGGCTCTCGTCGAGATCGAGGCTGTCGCGCACGTCTAACGTCTACCCGTAACTGGCGTGAGGTCTCGCAAGAGACATTCGAACGGTTCCCCGCGGACTCGTTGGGTGCGCTGGCTCGTCGGGCTGGTGCTCGTTCTTGTAGTCGGCTACGTAGTGGCTGCCGTCGTTTCGCTGCTCTTCTTCCCAGTCGAACCCGATGGGCCGCAGCCCACGCCGGTCACTGTCAGCACGACTCTTACGCTGACACAGCCCTGAGCGCCCTGTCGCAACGCCCCACGGAAATGCGGCGTGTGACGTCCAGCTGCCGGGCAGAATGGTCCCCATGCGGGCCGAAGAAGTCATCGCTACCCACGGAAACACGGACTTCGACGCGTTCGCGGCGATGCTCGCCGCGCGCCGCCTCTACCCGTCCGCGGTCGTCGCCGTCGGGGCGCTCAACCGCAACGTGCGGGACTTCTACCGCCTCCACGCCGAGGAGCTCGGGCCTGTCGTCGAGGTCAACCGGCTGGAGCTGGATGCAATCAAGCGGCTCGTCGTCGTCGAGGCGATCCACGCCTCGCGCCTCGGGGAGCTCGAGCCGGTCGCGCTCGACCCCGCGGTCGAGAAGGTCGTCTTCGACCACCACGGCGATCAGCTCCCGGACTGGGTTCACCCCGAGGCTGCAGTCGTCTCGACGGACGGCGCGCTGACGACGACCCTCGTCGGCATCCTCGCCGAACGAGAGATCCTGCCGAGCCCGCTCGAGGCCACGACGTTCGCGCTCGGGATCCACGAGGACACCGGCTCGCTCACCTACCCCTCGAGCACGCAGCGGGACGCGGACGCGCTCGCGTGGTGCCTTCGCCACGGCGCGCGCCAGGAGCTCGTCTCCGCGTACCTGCACACGCCGCTCGCCGCCGGCGAGCGCGAGCTCCTGAACCAGCTGATGGAGGCGCTCGAGCCGGTGGACGCCGGGGGCGACGAGGTCCTCGTCGCGGCGGTTCGGTGGCCGGAGTACGTCGAGGGCGTCTCCAACCTCGCCCACAAGATCGTCGACGTGACGGACACGAAGGCGCTCGTGCTGCTCGTGGAGATGGACGCCCGCGTCTTCGCCGTCATCCGGAGCCGGAGCGACCGGATCGACGCCTCCGTGCTGGCGGCGGCACTGGGCGGCGGCGGCCACGCTCAAGCCGCATCTGCGATCGCCCGTCTCGATCTCGACGAGGCGCGCGCTCGGGTGCTCGACGCGCTCGAAGGGGCGCAGCGCGAACCGCGGCGCGCACGTGACGTCATGTCCACACCCGCGCGGTCGGTGGCGCCGAACGAGAGCGTGCGCGACGCGATGGTGCTCTGCCAGCGTCACGGCCAGAGCGGCGTGTTCGTGGCCAAGGACGGGCGCGTCGTCGGCGCAGTGAGCCGTGAGGACCTGGACAAGGCGATCGGGCACGGGCTTGCCCACGCCCCCGTGCGCGGGATCATGAGCGGCCGCCCACTCACGTGCTCGGAAGACGCGACGCTGGCCGAGCTCCAGTCCCTCGTCACGATCGCGGAGGACGGCCGTGTCGCAGTGGTGCGCGAGAGCACGCTGGTCGGCGTCGTGACTCGCTCGGATCTGCTCCGCACGCTCGAGGGGATGGAGCCGGGACTGGAGGAGCGCGGTGAGAGCCTCGCCGGGGAGCTCGCTCGGCTCGAGCGGCTACGGCCCGTTTTCGAGGCGGTCGCGTCGCTCGGCGATCGCCCGGAACGCGTCTTCCTGGTCGGCGGAACGCTCCGGGACATCCTTCTCGGGGAGAGGAACTTCGACGTCGACATCGCCGTCGAAGGCGATGCGATCGCCTTCGCTCGCTCGCTCGCATCGGCGCTCGGCGGCCGAGTGACGCCACACGAGAAGTTCGGCACGGCGATCGTCTCCTACGGGGACGACGGCCGGATCGACGTCGTGACGACGCGCACCGAGTTCTACGACGCCCCCGGGGCGCTCCCGACCGTCGAGCGCGCGGGCCTGCGCGAGGACCTGTTCCGCCGCGACTTCACGATCAACGCGATGGCGGTCTCCCTCAAGCCGGCGGACTTCGGACTCCTCGTCGACCCCTTCGGCGGCCGGGCCGACCTCGAGCACGGCATGCTCCGCGTGCTCCACAACCTGTCCTTCATCGACGACCCGACCCGGATCTTCCGCGGCATCCGCTACGAGGCACGGCTCGGATTCCGGCTCGAGGAGCACTCCGCCCGGCTCGCGCGCGGGTGCATCGAGATGGGGCTCGTCGGGGATCTCTCCTCCGCCCGCCTCCGGGACGAGCTGGTCGCGCTGCTCGAGGACCCCGGCGCAGCGGGCGGCATCCGGCGGCTCCGCGAGCTCGGCGCCGATCGCGCGATCCACCCTCATCTGCGGGGAGACGCCGAGGCC
>JAHEXT010000047.1 GCA_023251945.1 Actinomycetes bacterium | reverse complement strand
AGACCTTCGCCAAGGCGACGGCGAGGCTGATGCCGACGACGGTTGCGGCGGTGGCAAGCCTCAGCCTCCTGCGCCTCGGCTCGGTGAGGTGCCGGTGCGCGGGATCCGTGCGGTCGGCCAGGGCTTCGGTCGAGCGGTCGAGTGCCATCGCCATGATCACCATGGCGACGCCGCCGAGGATCGCGAGCGCCGGGTTCGTGTACAGCCCGCTGGTGACGACGTCACCGAGGCCTCCACCTCCGATCAGGCCCGCGATGACGACCATGGAGAGAGCGAACATGATGGTCTGGTTGACCCCGAGGAGGAGCGTCCGCCGCGAGAGCGGCAGCTGCACCTTGGACAGCACCTGCCCGCGTGTCGCGCCCATCGAGTCCGCGGCCTCGACCGTGTTCACGGGCACACCCCGAATGCCGAGCGCCGTGATGCGGACGGCGGGCGGGATCGCGTAGATCATGGTCGACACCACTGCGGCGCCCGGGCCCACCGAGAACAGGACGACCACCGGGATCAGGTACGCGAAGGCGGGCACGATCTGCATCGCGTCGAGCACCGGCGTAATCGCTTTCAAGAAGCGGTCCGAGAGCCCGGCCACGATGCCGAGAGGGATTCCCACGAGGAGTGAGAGGCCGACTGCCGCGAGCATCAGCGCAAGCGTCTGCATGCTCTCGGCCCAGAGTCCCGTCAGCGCGAAGGTCGCGAACGCCGCGACTACCCAGGCAGCGGCGCGCCAGCCTCCGAACCGCAGGGCGAGCAACGTGCCGGTAACGGTCGTTCCGACCCACGTCAGCCAGAGCAACAGCCGGTCGAACCAGTCGACGAGGTTGTCGAGGAAAGTCGCGAAACCGTCGAAGATCCCGAAGACGACGCTTTGGTTCTCGGCATTTCGCTGGTCGATCAGCCAGGTCTGGAAGTCGTCGAGATGGCCCTCGAGCGAGTTCCATTCGAGCCGGTGCGGCCACGGGTACTCGAGAGCCCAGGCGCGGTAGGCGAGGTACATCAGCGCAACGATCCCCGCCGTCTGTACGAGCTTCCCTCGCCACCACGGCCGGTGTGACAGAACCGGAGTGACGGGTGCGACCTCGGCGACGGTCGTCACCGGTCGTCACCCCCTTCGCCGGCGATCGCCTCGAGCACCGTGTCGCGGTCGACGAGACCGACGACGCGCCCGTTCTCCACCGCACAGACCGGCTTCTCGCTTGCGGCCAGCACCGGAACGGCCTTTCGCACGGTCGTGGCGACGTCGAGCCGCGGGCCGTCGGTGTCCTCTCCGGGCGCGGGCTCGCGCATGACCCAGCGAAGCGTCAACACGTGGCTGCGCGGGATGTCACGCACGAAGTCGGCGACGTACCCGTCCGCAGGAGCACCGACGATCTCCTCCGGCGTCCCGAGCTGCACGATCGCGCCGTCGCGCATGATCGCGATTCGATCCCCGAGCCGCAGCGCCTCGAGGAGGTCGTGCGTGATGAAGATCATCGTCTTCCCCGTCTCCTCCTGCAGGCGGCAGATCTCGTCCTGCATGTCGCGGCGGATGAGGGGGTCGAGAGCGCTGAACGGCTCGTCGTAGAGCATCACGTCCGGGTCGACGGCGAAGGCGCGGGCGACGCCGACGCGCTGCTGCATCCCGCCCGAGAGCTGGTCCGGAAACTGGTTCGCAGCGTCTTCCAGCCCGACGAGGCTCAGAACCTCGTGTGCCCGGGCGTGCCGCTCGGCCTTCCCGACTCCCTGGACCTCGAGGCCGAACGCGACGTTGTCGATCACGCGCCGGTGTGCGAGCAGCCCGAAGTGCTGGAAGACCATCGACACGGAGTGCCGTCGCAGGGCTCGCAAATCCGCGCGGCTCGCCTTCATGACGTCCTGCCCTGAGATCTCGATCTGTCCGGCCGTCGGCTCGATCAGGCGGATAAGGGTCCGCACGAGCGTCGACTTGCCCGACCCGGAAAGCCCCATGACGACGAACACCTCTCCCGGCCACACCTCGATCGAGACGTCGCGCACGGCAACGACGCAGCTGGTCTTCTCGCGCAGCTCTCCGCGAGGGAGCAGCGCGTCATCGGAGCCGACGAGGCGCTCCGGGTGCGGCCCGAACACCTTCCAGACCCCTTGAGCGCGTATGACGGGAGGGCTCGTGCGATCGATTCGGTGCTGCGTGGTTGCGAGAGCAGTCTCGGCTGTCTCCGTCATGCGCGCGCCGCTGATATATCACCCGCCTCTCCGCTTGTCTAACTCGTGCGCAAGACCAGAATCCGCTCGCGCGGATTCCGGCCGCGCGAAAATCCCTGAAGGCGTCCGCTTCGCGGCCCGCCGCGCTCGTGTGTCACAGGAGTCTGGCCGGTGGTTCGCTACAACGTCTTGAACTGCTCGAACGGCTGGCGGCAGCCGTTGCAGTAGCGGATCGAACGGCACGGCGTCGGGCCGAAGATGTTCTCGAGCTTGGTGTCCGTCGAGCCGCAGTAGGGGCAGCGGAAGGCGCCCCGCTGGAGCTCGACGAGGTCGAGCTTCCCGGCCGGGCGAGGCGCAGGTGGCGCGAACCCGGCGGCGCGGAGCTTCTCGCGCCCGGCGGGGCTGATCCGATCGGTGGACCAGGAGTCGTCGAGGACGACGTCGATCTCGGCCTCCCCGCCGACCCGCTCGATCGCCGCGGTCATCTCTATCTGCATCCGCTCGAGCGCCGGACACCCCATGAACGTCGGCGTGAACTCGATACGGACGCGCGGGCCGTCGATGGTGACGCTCTTGATGACCCCGAGGTCGACGAGGGAGATGTCCGGGATCTCGGGATCGGGGATCTCGGCGAGCGCTTCCCAGACGTCGCCGACTGTCACCACTGCGATCCTGCCGGGGCCGAGCGGCGCACCGCTGTCATCTCCTGCCAGAGCTCGGCGAGCTCGGCTTCGTGGACACCGCGGGGAATGGGCTCGACGTCCGCAAGCGTCCGTCCGAGACGCTCCTGGGCGCGGCGGCGAAGCTCGGGGCGAAGCTCGTCGTCGAGAACGCCGAGCGCGTAGGGCCAGAGCTCGTCCATCGCCTCGTTCAGGCGCGCTCGGCCCTCCTCGGACGCGAGCAGGCGGTCGATCCACATCTCCGCGTGCATCCGGTGGTACGCCTCCTCGCGGTCGATCTTCGCCGCGACGCCCGCGATCTCCGGGTCGTCGGACGCCTTGAGCGCCGCGAGCCTGATCTCGTCGGCGGTCTCGTAGAGCCAGTGGCGCGCGATCGTCCTCGCCCACTCGAGGCGACGGAGCTGCACGAGCGGCGCGCAGCGGTACTCCTCGGGCTTCCGGTCGAAGGCGAGCTCGTCGGCGGTTGTGCCGAGCTCGGCGGCGGCGAGCTCGTAGAGGGCACGCGCATGCCCGATCTCGTTCTGCGCGATAGAGGAGAAGGCCACGTCCTCCTCGAGGAACGGGGCGATCCCCGTCCATTCCGAGTTCCGCCAGCCGAGGAAGAGCTCGTCGTCGGCGATCGAAAGTAGAAGCTCGATTCGGTCGCGGGTCATGTCAGTAAGTGCCGGCGGAAAATGCGTCGCGTAAGCGAGTCGTATTTTCCGCCGCTAGCTTGCTCACTCCTCGGCCCCCGGCGCCGTCTCCAGCGTTCCGGCACGCTCGCGTGCCTCGCGTAGACGCGTCTTGATCGAGTAGCCGTCGACGCGCCGGTACTTGAGGTCGAACTCGTCCGGGAAGTCGTCGATCTCGCGCACGGCCTCGCGGGGCACGAGCCAGAGCGCGACCGACTCCTGCCTTCGACCGTACTGCTCCCGCGCGTAGATCTCGGCGAAGCGCGTGTCAGGCGCGGTGAGCGAGCCCGCGTGCTGGAACGGCTGGCCTCTACGTTCCTGCCGGAAGACCTCGTAAATCACGCGGCCTCCGCGAGCACCACCCGCTCGACCCAGGCGACGTCCTCCCGGGACAGCCGCCGGAACGCCAGCCGCTCCTGCGACGCCGGCCCGTTGCCGGTGACAACTGCGCGCAGCTTCTCCCAGTCGGGCTCGGTGTAGAGCCAAACCCCCTTCTCCTCGTCCTTGCGGAGCGCGGGATCCGGAATCTCCAACCCGAGCTCCCGGATCTGCGGAACGTAGCCGTCGAGGAACTGCTGCCGCGCCTCCTCGTTCCCCTGGCTCTTGATCCGCCACAGGAACATGGGGTCCTCGTCGGCGGGGATCGGGTTCCCGTGGAAATGCATGAGCGGCTCCCACCAGCGGTCGAGCGCCTCCTGCACGAGCTCGAACTGCTCCTGCGTCCCGGTGACCATGGCGAGGATCACGTCCCGCCCGTGCAGGATGTGGAAGGACTCCTCCCAGCAGATCTTCTTCATGATCCGCGCGTACGGCGCGTACGAGCACTTGAGGAGCGCCTTCTGCGAGACGATCGCGGCCGCGTCGACCAGCCAGGCGATCACGCCGACGTCGCCCCACGTCTTTGTGGGGTAGTGGAAGACGTTGTGGAACTTCGCCTTGCCCGACACGAGATCGTCGAGGCAGGCCGTCCGGGGCTTTCCGAGATCCTCGACGACGCGGTAGATGAGCTGCGCGTGCCCGACCTCGTCCTGGATCTTCGCGGTCAGCGCCAGCTTGCGCTGGAGGGTCGGCGCCCGCAGGATCCAGTCCCGCTCGGGCAGCACGCCCATGAGCTCCGAGTTCCCGTGCATCTCGATGAACTTGACGAGCTTCGAGCGGTACTCGTCGGGCATCCAGTCGCCCGTCTCCACCTGCCCGCCCGACTGGACGTACTCGAGAAACTCCTGCGTGCGCGCGTCCACGTACTGGCCTCCCTACCGAACGGTCGTTAGCATCGAGTATATGGCGACGAGGAGAGAGGAACTGACTCGGGAGGCTGCGCGGCTCTTCGCCGAGCGCGGCTTTCACGGCACGTCGATGGGCGACCTCGCCGAGGCTCTCGGCGTCCAGAAAGGATCGCTCTACTCGCTGACGGGCTCGAAGCAGGAGCTCCTCTTCGAGACGATGCGCGAGGGAGCGCGCGCCTTTCACGCGGCGCTCGACGCGGTTTCCGATGACGCGCCAACAGTCGAGCGGATCCGGCTTGCGCTCCGCGGCCATCTGCGGGTCGTGGCAGAGCAGATCGACGTCGCCACGGTCTTCACGCGCGAGTGGCGCTACCTCGAGGACACGTATCGCGAGGAGATCCTCGCCGAGCGACGCCGGTACGAGGAGCGGTGGCGGGCCCTCCTCCGCGAGGGCGTCGAGTCGGGGGGCCTGCGGACCGATCTCGACGCCGGCGCAGCGGCGCTTCTCGTCCTCTCCGCGGCCAACTGGGCCTACACGTGGCTGACGCCCGGCCGCGAGACCGACGAGCTCGCCGACCGCTTCACCGCGATCCTCGTCGACGGCATTCGCGGCTACGCGACACCGCGCAGCGCGAAGGCGCCGTAGCCGACCACGCGCTCCGGGCCGCCTCCGCTGTCGGCCGACGTGCCCAGGTCGAGCAGCTCGACTTCGAGGTCCCGCCTCCGCGCGTGCTCGACGAGTCCCCGCAAGGCGAAGGCGCCACAGACCGCGTTGTCGCCGATCGCGCTGGCATCGCGGTGCACGACCGCCTCGGCAGTCTTGATGTCGACCTGCCTCGCCGTCGCGTCGTCGAGGTAGTGGCTCAGGTCGGTCGAGACGACGACGAGCGCGCCGAGGGTCTCGATCAGTTCGGCCACCTCCTCCGGCTGTGTGTGTCCCACCGCGACCGGCAGGACCTCGAGCCCGTCCGGGCACGCACGCTGGAGGAACGGAAGCTCGACCTCGAGCGCGTGGTCCTGTGCGTGCGGGGCGTCGTCGACGGCCGCCCCGGCCTCGAGCGCTGCCCGGCGCATCTCGTCGGAGACCGGCACCTTGCCGAGCGGCGTCGCCCAGGCGTCGGCGCCCGAGACGGCGAGGCCGTCGAGCGGGACGAAGTGGGACGGCCCGAGCAGCACCACCCGGGCTGCGGGCGGCGCGAGGACGAACGCGGAGGCAGCGACCGCTCCCGAGAACGTGTATCCGGCATGCGGGGCGACGAGCGCGCTGACGTCTGCAGCGGGTCTCGACTCCGCGAGATCGAGGAGGGCGTCCACCGCCCCGGCGAGCTCGCTCGGATCCTCCGGATAGAAGAGTCCCGCGACCGTCGGCTGCCGGATCACGCCGCGAGCCGGACCGGCAGGCGCCGCGAGCCCCAGGTGCCGGGCCGGGTCTCGAAGACACCGGCGCACGCCGCGCCGCACGATGCGCAGCGGCCGTCCTCGAGGCTCCAGGCGCCGAGCTGGTACCAGTCACGCTCGACGAGCAACGCTCCGCATGCGTGGCAGTACGTGCTCTGACCGGCCGGGTCGTGGACGTTGCCGGTGTAGACGTAGCGAAGCCCGTTCGCGAGCGCGATCTCGCGTGCGCGGCTGAGCGTCGAGGGCGGCGTGTGCGGGCGGTCGCGCATCTTCCAGTCGGGGTGGAACGCGGTGAAATGCTGCGGCACGCTCGGCCCGAGCCGCTCGCCGACCCAGCGTGTGAGCGCGTCGATCTCCTCGTCCGAGTCGTTCAGACCCGGGATGAGGAGCGTCGTGATCTCGACCCATACCTGGGTCTCGTGGACGAGGTACTCGAGCGTCTCGAGTACCGGCTCGAGGTGGCCGGCGCAGGTCTTCGCGTAGAAGCCCTCGGTGAAGCCCTTGAGGTCGACGTTTGCCGCATCCATGTGGGCGAAGAGCTCCTCCCGCGCGCCCGGGCTGACGTACCCGGCGGTGACGGCGACGGCCTTCAACCCGCGCTCCCGGCAAGCGTCGGCGACGTCGACGGCGTACTCGAGGAAGATCACCGGGTCGTTGTAAGTGAACGCCACGCTTCGGCAGCCGAGCCTGATCGCTGCGTCGGCGAGCGCTTCCGGCGACGCGCTGTCCGCGAGCGTGTCGATCTCGCGCGACTTCGAGATGTCCCAGTTCTGGCAGAACTTGCAGCCGAGGTTGCAGCCTGCCGTCCCGAAGGAGAGGACCGGCGTTCCCGGGAGGAAATGGTTGAGCGGCTTCTTCTCGATCGGGTCGACGCAGAATCCGCTCGAGCGGCCGTACGTGGTGAGCACGATCTCGCCGCCCTCGCACGCGCGCACGAAGCAGAACCCGCGCTGACCTTCGTGCAGCCGGCACTCACGCGGGCAGACGTCGCACTGGACGCGTCCGTCGTCGAGCGCGTGCCAGAAGACGGTGGGATGCGTGCTCACTCCACTTCAATGATGCACCCCACGGTTACGCTCGGCATGTGAGGTCTCTACTGATCGTGAATCCTTGGGCAACGGGCGTCGACGAGGCCCGGCTTGCCGCCGTTCAGGACGCGCTTCCGGCTGGAACGGAGATGCGTCTGACGACGCGGAGCGGCGAGGCGGCCGAGCTCGCGAGCGAGGCCGCAGGTCAGGTCGACGCTCTGTACGTGTTCGGCGGCGACGGCACGTTCAACGAGGCCCTGAACGGGATCGACGCGTCCACTCCGCTCGGGCTCATTCCGGGCGGTGGGACGAGCGTGCTGCCGCGGGCGCTCGGGTTGCCGCGCGATCCGCTCGCGGCCGCCGCCCGGCTGGCGGGTGGTTCGCCGCGGCGCATCGGCCTCGGCCGGGTCAACGGGCACCGGTTCGGGTTCGGAGCCGGGATCGGCCTCGACGCGGAGATCGTGCGTGCAGTCGACGAGCTCGGGCGCCAGCCCGACGGGCGCCGGCCCGGCGATCTCTGGTTCGCCTGGGCCGGAGTGCGGACGATCTCACGGCACCGCTTCCGGCTCGATCCCGTGCTCGAGGTCGCGGGCTACGGTCGGGCCGCGCTCGCACTCGTCTCCAACTGCGCGGCCTACAGCTATGCGGGACGGCTCGCCCTGCGAGTCGCGCCCGAGGCGAGTTTCGAAGGCGGCCTGGACCTGGTCGCTCCCGTCCGGCTTCGAGTGCGAGACGTGCCGCGCGTCCTGCGCGAGGCGTTCACCGGTGGGCAGAGGAGGCAGGACCGGTACCTCTACGTCCACGACACCGACCGGCTCGAGATCGTCTGCGACCGGCCGCTTCCGCTCCAGGCGGACGGCGAGGACCTGGGCGATGTCGAGCGGGCCGTGTTCGAGGCGGAGCGGGACGCCGTGACGGTGCTCGTCTGACAAAGAGTCACACGGTCGCCGGGCGGCGCCTGATCACGTACGCGCCGAATACGCATGCGCAGAGCGCCACAGCGAGAAGCACGAGGCCGGCTGCAAGGGCCCACGGAGAGCGGTCGTCGTCCACAGCCGTGGTCGGCCGATTCTGCGGCAGCCCCGCTGCGACGAGTTGATCCCTGAGGAGCGACGTCGCGACGAACCAGCCGCCGCGCGTCTGCTCGGTACCGAAGAACGGCTGGCCGGGCGCCGTGTACGTCACCGGGTCCGGCTTTGCGTACGGGTAGACGTCTTGAAGAAGCTCATCAACCTCGTTGTTCGGGCCGGGCATGACGTACGTGATCGTGTACTTGGGCCCGAGATCACCCGCGGGTCGCTCGTCCAGCATGGGGTCGGGACTCCGGACGAAGACGGCAGGGAAGAAGCCCGCCTCTTCTGCGATCTGCATCAGCACTTCCCCGCCAAGCTGGCCCTCGCCGGCGAGCGAGATCGGGCCGTCGAGGCCCGGGCCCACGATCTCGGCCTCGCTCGCTCCCTTGGCGAGTGCCGCGGTCGGAGCGAGGACGGCGAGGAGTGCGATGACGAATGGGACGAGGACGCCTCTCTTCATTGCGGTACCTCCGGCTTCGACGATGCATTTCCTACACCGCGGTTGCGTGCGTGGTTCCCAATAGACTGACCCGGCGATGAGCCAGGTGCTGCCGGCGGAAGGAGGCCTGCGCCGCGTCATCGGCGACGGTCAGGCACTTCTCGACGGCGAGGTGGATCTGACCCCCGAGCAGCATCTCGACCTCTACCGCGGCTTGGTGCTCCTCCGCACCTACGACGAACGCTCCCTCGTCTATCACCGGCAAGGGCGGGTCGGGACATACGCGATCTTCTGGAACCACGAGGCGATGCAGGCCGGTTCCGCGTTCGCCCTGGAGTCGCGCGACTGGATCTTCCCGAGCTACCGCGAGTCGGCGATCGGGCTCCTGCGCGGGATGCCTGCGTCGACGGTGCTCTCGTGGTGGCGAGGCCACCCGGCGGGGTGGTGGAACCCCGAGGACTACAACGTCGCCTCGATTTGCGTTCCCATCGGAACGCACGTGCCCCACGCCGTCGGCTTCGCCTGGGGCTCCCGGCTCAAGAGGGAGGACCGCGTGGCGATCGCCTACTTCGGGGACGGTGCGACGTCCGAGGGGTCGTTCCACGAAGGGGCGACGTTCGCCGGAGTCCTGAAGGCGCCCGTGATCCTCTTCTGCAACAACAACCAGTGGGCGATCTCGACTCCGGTGGCGGCGCAGACCGCAGCCCCGACGCTCGCGGACAAGGCGATCGGATACGGGATGCCCGGAGTGCGCGTGGACGGCGCGGACGTGCTTGCGGTCTACGAGGCGACACGAGAGGCGGTCGCGCGCGCGAGAACGGGCGAGGGTCCGACCTTCGTCGAGGCGGTCACGTACCGCACGGCCCCGCACGCGACGGCGGACGACCCCTCCATCTACATCGACGAGGAGCGGGTCGAGGAGGAGAAGGAGAACGAGTGCGTCGGGCGCTACGAGCGCTACTTGCTACGCATGGGAGTCCTCACCGACCTCGAGGCGGAGGAGGTAAAGCAAGAAGCGCTCGAGCTGATGCGTACGGCGATCGCGGAGGCTGAAACCGAGGCCCCCGCCGACGTCTCGCTCGTCTTCGAGCACGCGCTTGCCGATCCGCCGGCCTCGTTCGCGGACGATCTGCTGGAGCTCAGAAGGATCCTGGGTGGCTGACCTCTTGCTCGTCGAAGCCGTGAACGACGCGCTGCACGTCGAGATGGAACGGGACGCGGCAGTCATGGTGATCGGCGAGGACGTCGGCCGACTCGGCGGCGTGTTCCGGGCGACTGCCGGGTTGCAGGATCGCTTCGGAGCGGACCGGTGCGTGGACACGCCGCTCGCCGAGGCGGGCATTCTCGGCGCTGCGGTCGGGCTGTGCATGGCCGGCTGGCGGCCGGTCTGCGAGATGCAGTACGACGCCTTCAGCTACCCCTCGCTCGACCAGCTCATCAACCACGTCGGGCGCTACCGCTGGCGTACGCGCGGGAAGATGTCGTTCCCCCTCGTAGTGCGGATGCCCTACGGCGGCGGCGTGCGCGCGCCCGAGCTGCACGACGACTCGCCGGAGACGTACTACGTCCACACACCCGGCGTGAAGGTGGCGATCCCGTCGACCCCGGCCGACGCGAAAGGGCTCCTTGCGGCCGCGATCCGCGACCCCGATCCCGTCGTCGTCCTCGAGCCGAAGCTCATCTATCGCACCGCGCGCGGCGATGTTCCCGAGGGCGAGCACGTCGTCCCGCTGGGCGAGGCACGGGTCGCGAGAGTGGGCTCCGACGCCACGCTCGTCGCGTACGGGGCGATGGTTCCCGTCGCCGAGCGGGCCGCCGACGCGCTCGTCGGCGAGGCGTCGTGCGAGGTGCTCGACCTGCGGACGCTGAAGCCCTTGGACGAGTCGGCGCTCCTCGCCTCGGCGGCGAAGACCGGGCGTGTCGTGGTCGTCCAGGAGGCACCGCGCACGTGCGGGTACGGAGCGGAGGTCGCGGCCGTGCTCGCGGAGAAGGCGATTTTCGACCTCCGAGGCCCGGTCGTCCGAGTCACCGGGTACGACGTGCCGTATCCCTACTGGCAGATCGAGGACGCGTACATGCCCTCGGTCGAGCGGGTGGCCGACGCCGTCCGGCGCCTCCTCCACTTGTAATGGCACTGCACGAGATCCCGCTGGAGCGACGGACACTCCACGGCCATTTCTCACGCGACCTCGCGCCTGTCGTGACCGTCGAATCCGGGGACACGATCGCCTTCTCATGCCTCGACGCAGGCTGGCACGTGTCACCGGGGAGTCGCTTCGAGCCGCGTGATCCAGAGCTCGATGCCGGGCACGCACTGGTCGGGCCGGTCGAGATAAGGGGCGCGAAGGCGGGAGAGACCCTCGAGGTGCGGATCGAACAGGTCCGCGTCGGCGCTTGGGGCTGGTGCGGGGCTGCCGACTGGTCGACGCCGCTCAACGATCGACTCGGGCTCTCCGACGGCCCCGGCGTTCTCCTCGAGTGGACGCTCGATGCCAACACAGGCATCGGCCACGATGAGCTCGGACGCGAGGTAGACCTGCTTCCGTTCCTCGGCGTGCTCGGCATGCCGCCACCCGAGCCAGGTGTCCACTCGACCACCCCACCACGTGTCTGGGGAGGGAACATCGACTGTAAGGAGCTCGTCGAGGGAGCGAGGCTGTACCTGCCGATCCCGGTGAACGGTGCGCTCTTCTCGGCGGGCGACTGTCATGCCCGCCAGGGTGACGGTGAGGTTTCGCAGCTCGCGATCGAGTGCCCGCTTGCGCGCGCGGAGCTGACGCTTTCGGTACTCGGCAACCTCGAGCTGCGCACGCCGATCGCGTGGACGCCAACGGCCTGGCTCACGTTCGGTTTCGACGATGATCTCGACGAGGCCGCCGCGATCGCGGTCGACGCGATGCTCGAGTTGATGGGGAGAGAGCACGGTCTCGAGCGACCCGATGCGCTCGCGCTGGCGAGCCTGGTGGTCGATCTCCGCGTGACCCAGATGGTGAACGACGCGCGGGGTGTCCACGCGGTCCTTCCCCACGACGGGATCCGTTTCACGACGATGACAGGCTCGGGCGCGGGGCCGTGAACGACTCGTGGCGTGTCCTGGTCGCAGTCATCGCGCTGTTCGCCCTGACCTGCGGCGTCCTCGCGGCCGCGTGGACGCGCGGCCGGCTCGGCGTGGTCTCGATCTCACTCTTCGTCGCGTCGGTCGTCGTCTGGGCGCTCGACTTCGGCGCCGTCTCCTCGGGATATCACGACGCGGACGGACTCTTCGATTGCGGCGACGACTGCAGCAGCGTGCAGTACGTCTCGGCGGTCGGCTTCCTCGCCCCGCCGCTTTTGATCTCGCTGACGGCGCTCGCCATGCTCGTCGTTCTCGGCAGGCGGCGACGCACACGCCGCGGGCGATGAACGAGAATCGCCGCTAGTGGCGTACTCCTTCAAGCTTCCCGACCTGGGCGAGGGCCTCACGGAGGGCGAGGTCGTGCGCTGGCTCGTCAGCGAGGGACAGGAGGTCGCGGAGGACGATCCGCTGGTCGAGGTCCAGACGGACAAGGCGACGGTCGAGATTCCTTCCCCGTACGCGGGGACGGTCCTTCGGATAGTGGTGGCCGAGGGCGAGATCGCCCCGGTCGGTGCGGTGCTCGTCGTGATCGGCGTTCCGGGAGAGGAGCTGCCGGAGGAGGAAGCGCCCGTCGTGGTGGTTGCGGGCGCGCCGGGCGC
>JAHEXT010000046.1 GCA_023251945.1 Actinomycetes bacterium | reverse complement strand
GGCCGCAACGGTCGGCAGCAGGTACTTGTCGCCCATCGCGGACAGCTTCTCGAAGTCGCGTCGGAGGTCACGCTCCGCCGCCTCGAGATCTCCAGCGAGCGTCTCGACGCGGCTCGACTGAAGCGACGTCAACGGGACGATGACGTTCGCGCCGAGCTCGTCGCGCATGCGGCCCGCGCGGGCGATCAGCTCGCGTGCCTGCGCGAAGTCGCCCTCCATCGCACGAAGTCGTGCGAGCGAGCAGAGGACGAAGGCCTCTGCCTGCCTGTCTGCTAGCCCCCGCCCGAGCGCCTCCTCACACTCACGAATGGCCTCGGTGACCTTAGTGGGCCCGTCCCGGAGGCCGGCCGTGTACTCGGCCACGAGCCGGGCTTCCAGCCTCGCGTCTCCTGCGAGCCGGGCGTGTTCGATCGCTCTGCCGGTGGCGTCCAGCTGCTCGCTCCAACGGAGGACGGAACCGTGGACGTAGCCGAGAAGCCGCCAGGCCTTCGCCAGCTCGTCGTACGCCGAAGCGCGCTCGAGCTCGGGAATCACGTGCTCCAGCTCTCTGATGACATCGTCGCTCCAGCGCTCGAGGTCCTCGACGACGTGGTGGCGCACGAGCAGGCGCGTCACGACTGCGTCCGCCCAGAGCCGCGTCTCCGCGAGCTCCTCGGCCTGCCGGACCGCCTGGTCGAGCACGTGCTCTGCCGGTGCGAACTCCCCGATCTCCATGAGCGCCTCGCCGAGGCTCGGGAGCAGCTCCAGACGGCGCTTGTCGTCCTCTGGGAAGAGCCCTGCAGCACGCTGGAGCAGACTCGCCGCGGCCGGCATGTCGCCGCGCGCGAATGACCTCCGCCCGGCCGAAGAGAGGCGGGTCGCGGCGCCGAATCCGAGCTCGCGGCCGTGGTCGTCGAGCGGCCCGAGCTCCGACAAGTAGCGATGGGCCTGCTCGAGGTGGTAGCCGAGGATCTCCTCGTACTCGATCTCGCGGCCGCGCTCGCGGTTCACCCGGTCGGCCCAGTCGACGAACCGTTCGTGCAACGTCGCCCGCGCTCGCTTGAGGAGTCCGTTGTAGGCAGCCTCGCGGATCAGTGCGTGGTTGAAGCGGAACCGCACCTCGTCGACGGCGGAGAGATCGGGCCGGACGAACTGCTTGCTCGCAAGTCCGGCGAGGTGGGCCGGCACCTGCGGTCGAATCTCGTCCGGAGCGAGGTACTCGACCGCGTCCTGTGGAAAGACGTGCCCGATCACGGACGCCGGCTCGACGATGGCCCGCTCCTCGGCCAACAATCGGTCGATGCGGGAGGCAAGCAGCGCCTGGATCGACGGGGGCACGGAGAGATCGGCGAGATCGGACGCTGCGGCCCAGCGCCCGTCCTCGAAGCGAAGGAGCTCCTCGTCGATGAGCATCGACAGCAGTTGCTCGACGAAGAGCGGGTTCCCCTCGGCCGCGGAGACGATGCGCGCCCTCGCGTCTTCGGCGATACCGGCCCGACCCAGCAGGTTCTCGACTATCTGCTCCGTGTCGGCCGCCGTCAGCGGCTCCAGGAAGATTCCCGTAGCTCCGGGTCGCTCCGCCCACCTGGGGCGTTGCTCGAGGAGGTCATGGCGGGACGGACAGAGGAGGAGCAGAGGGGCGTCTTGCACGGAGTCGACGAGATGCTCGAGCAGGTCGAGGAACGTCGACTCGGCCCAGTGGATGTCGTCGAAGAGGACGACGAGCGGCTTGCGCTGAGCGAGGGTCTCGAGGAGCCTCCTCGCCCCCCAGAAGAGCTCGTCGATCGAGAACTGCTCGATCGACAGACCTATTGCAGAGGCGACTCTTCCCACCACGTCCCCGTTCTCCTGTCCCGCCAGGGACGCAAGCTTGGTGCGGCCCACGTCGGCCGCGTCGTCCTCCCTGATCGCAGCCGCCAGGCGGATCGCCTCTGCCAGCGGCCAGAACGTGATGCCCTCGCCGTACGAGAGGCAGCGCCCTCGCAGCACGTGTGCTCGCGTCCCGAGGCTCTGCAGGAACTCGTCGTTCAGCCGCGACTTCCCGACGCCGGCGTCCCCGAAGACCGTGACGAGCTTGCATCTCCGATCGGCGAGCACGTCCTCGAACGTCGACAGGAGGAACTCGAGCTCGGCCTCACGCCCGACCATCGGCGCGTCCTGGCGCCGCGTCCAGCCCTCGCCTTTGTCCGTGACGGAGACGAGCCGAAAGGCGGGGACCGGCTCCGCCTTCCCTTTGAGCTCGAGCGGCTCGACGGGCTCGACCTCGACAGCATCGCGGACGAGGCGGTAGGTCAGATCTCCGAGGAGCACCTCGCGTTCCCCCGCCGCCTGCTCGAGGCGTGCGGCGACGTTGACGGCGTCGCCGGTGACCAGTCTCTGGCCGGCGGTCGGATCGCCCGCGACCACCTCGCCCGTGTTCACCCCGGTGCGGTTCGCGAGCTTGACGCCCCAGTGCCGCTCGAGCTCGTTGTTCAGCTCGGCGAGGGCGCGCTGCATCCCCGCGGCCGCGCGCACTGCCCGCAGCGCGTCGTCCTCGTGCAGCTTCGGGAGGCCGAAGACGGCCATCACGGCGTCGCCGATGAACTTCTCGACGACGCCTCCGTGGCGCTCCAGCTCGGCGCGCATCGCGTCGAAGTAGCGCGACATGACCTCGCGGAGCGACTCCGAGTCGAGGCGCTCGCCCATCGCGGTCGAGCCTTTGAGGTCCGAGAAAACGATCGTCACGACCTTGCGGAACTCCTGTGCCGGCGGCGCAGCCGCGAGCGGCGAGCCGCAGGCCAGACAGAACTTCGCGACGTCCGGGTTCTCGGTACCGCACTGGGCGCAGGCCGGCACGCGCCGAGTTTGCCTGCTGGCGCCGGCCCGAGGGAAGGGACCGGCCGGGTCTGGGCTTCACCGAACATTTACGAACCCGCAACCAAATCCCCCCAGAAAGGGGACGACCGATACGTCCTAGTGGACGAATAGGCGAGTGACAGCGATCCCCACGGCGAAGGGCGGCGTCATGTCTGCGGCAGAACTCGAGCTCTTGTACGTGTCCGAGATCGACCGGATCGAGCAGTGGCGCCACGAGGCGCTCGAGCGGGCCGGGTACGACCCGGAGAGCGCGTTCGTTCTCGCTGCGAGCCATGACGTCGACCTCCACGAAGCCGTCGACCTGCTCAGGCGGGGATGCTCGGTGGATCTCGCCCTCCAGATCCTTTTGTAGCCACCCGGCGGTTCTTCCGCCCCGCCGCCGGGCGCATCGGCAGAATGCTCGCCGATGCTTCCGCTTCTCTCCATCCCGTCGCCGAGCTCGAGCACGATCGAGCTCGGCCCGCTTTCGATCCACTTCTACGGGCTGACGCTTCTCGTCGCGATCGCCGCGGCAGTCGCGATCACCGGGATCCGCTGGACGAGGCGGGGCGGCGACTGGGACCTCATCTTCCGTGTCGCCGTCTGGGGTGTCGCGTCCGGGATCGTCGGTGCGCGCCTCTACCACGTCGTCACGAGCTGGAACGAGCTGCCCGACGAGTGGTGGGGGCCGTTCGCGATCTGGAAGGGCGGCCTCGGCGTCTGGGGCGGGATCGGTCTCGGCTGCGTCGTCGGCGCGATCGTCGCCAAGCGCTCGGGTGCGAACCTGGCCGTCCTGGGCGACTGCGTCGCTCCCGGCCTCCTCGTCGCGCAGGGAATCGGCCGCTTCGGCAACTGGTGGAACCAGGAGCTCTTCGGCAGCCCCACGAACCTTCCCTGGGGCCTCGAGATCTCCCCCGAGAACCGGCCCTTCGATCAGATCGAGAGCGACACCTTCCACCCGACGTTCCTGTACGAGGCGCTCTGGTGCTTCGCTGCCGCCGGGGTTCTGCTCCTGCTCGAGCGCCGCTTCCGGATCCGTCCGGGCGGGCTCTTCGCGCTCTACGTGCTCCTCTACAGCATCGGCCGGCTCTGGGTCGAGATGATCCGGATCGACCCCTCGCACGAGATCGCCGGAGTTCGCCTCAACGTGTACGTCGCCGGCGTTGCCATCGTCCTCTCGGGAGCGTTCTTCGTCTGGTGGCAGCGCACGTGGCACCGCGGGCAGGCTCCGCCCCCGAAGTCGGAGACAATGGCCATCCCACGCGGCTGAGCTCGTAGCTGCGCAAGACCGGAATCGCTTCAGTGCGCAAGAGCGGAATCTGCGAGTGCAGATCCGCCCGCGCGAGGATCACTGAAGGCGCCCGCTACGCGGGCGCTGACGCTCCGCTCTCTGTACGTGTCAGGTGGCTCGCGCGAAGATCCTGGAGGCGGCCGTTTCGCGGCCGCGACGCTCCTTCTGCACTCAACGTCGGATGGACCTCTTCGGCCGCCCGCGGTGTATCTCCCGCAGCGACGAAGGAGGACGAATGCGAAACGTGATCGCGCTCGCCGCGTTCGCGGTCGCGGGCATGCGCGGCGTCCGACGGCGAGGAGGCTGACACCGGCGAGTCGCCAACCGGGCACCGACGCGTCCGGGAACCCTTGCTGCCCTACGGGTGTAGAAAAGGGCGGTGGAGGGCCGACCGCCGGACGACATAGCGCTCGCCGAGCGCGCCAGGCGCGGAGACGAGCGAGCCTTCGAGGAACTCGTGCGCATGCATCAAGGCATAGCCTTTCGCACCGCCTATCTCCTCACCGGATCCTCCACCGACGCGGAGGAAGCGGTGCAGTCGGCCTTCGTCAAGGCGTGGGCGGGGCTTCGGCGCTTCCGCCCTGGGGCTCCTTTCAAGCCGTGGCTTCTGCGGATCGTCGCGAACGAGGCCCACAATCGCCGCCGTTCCGCGCGCCGGCGTGCGGAGCTCGAGCTCCGTGCGGCCGCGGCTGACCCTCCGGGAGACGCGGCCCCGTCTCCCGAGGGTGCCGCGCTCAGGCGCGAGCACCGGGAGGAGCTGCTCGCCGCGGTCAGTCGGCTCGACGACCGTGACCGCGACGTCCTCACCTGCCGGTACTTCCTCGAGCTTTCCGAGGAGGAGACCGCGTCCGTCCTCGGCGTGAGGCGCGGAACCGTCAAGTCCCGGACCGCACGAGCGCTCGCCAGGCTGAGAACGGAGCTGGAGCCGTGACCGAGCTCGAGCGCTCCCTCGTCGCTCTTGGTCGCGACCTCGACGTCCCCCAGACGCCCGACTTCGCGCCGGCCGTGCTCGTTCGGCTCGAGCGCCGGCTCCAAGGACGCCCCAGGCGGTTGAAGATCGTCGTCGCGCTGGCGGTGCTAGCCACGCTGACGGCGGCGCTCGCGATCCCCGAGGCACGCTCGGCGCTCCTGCGAATCCTGCACATCGGCGCAGAGCGGATCGAGCGCGTCGACGAGCTGCCCGAGGTTGCTCTTCAGCACGATCTCGAGTTCGTGCTCGGCGAGCGCGTGACGCTCGAGGAAGCTCGGCGCCGGGCCGGCTTCGCGCTCCGCGAGCTCGACGAGCCTCCGGACCGCGTCTACCTGGGGGACCGGGGGACGGTCTGGTTCCTGTACGGGACGCCGGAGCGCGTCCGCCTGCTCGTCGCGCAGACGCCGCGGCTCCGTCTCGGCACGGATCTCATCTTCAAGAAGCTGGTCGGCCCCCAGACGCGGATCGAGCCGGTCGATGTGGACGGTTCCCCGGGATTCTTCCTCGACGGCGAACCGCACCTCGTATTTCTGCTCGACGAGAACGGGTCGGTCGTGAACGAGACCGCGCGTCTTTCCCGGAACGTCCTCGTGTGGGACTCGGGCGGCGTCACGTACCGGCTCGAAGGCGGCTTCGGCAAGCAGGAGGCGCTCGAGATCGTAGGCAGCTTGCGCTGACGCGTCCGGCCTCGCGGCTAGCCTCCGCGCGTGCACCCGACGGCCGTGCGCGAGCTTGAGCTCGACCTCGACGCGTTCGAGGGGCCCTTCGACCTCCTCCTCACCCTCCTCCTCAAGGAGGCCATCGAGCCGCGCGAGGTGGACGTCGCAGCGATCGTCCTTGCCTTCATAGAACGGCTTGCCGAGCGCGACGAGGTCGACCTCGAATCGTGCGGCGAGTTCCTGGTCCTCATCTCGGCGCTCCTCGAGCTGAAGGCGCGCTCGCTCTTCCCGGACGAGGCCGCGGAGCTCGACGCCCTCGAGCCCGAGGAGGCGGCCGAGGAGCTCGCCCGGCGCCTCGCCGAGTACCGCCGCATGAAGGAAGCCGCGGCGTGGCTCGTGCAGCGGCTCGCGTCGGAGCACGATCGCTGGTTTCGGCTCGGCCCCGCTCCGCTCGCGCCGCGGGCCGAGCGGCGGCTCGCTGCACAGGATGCCTCGGCGCTTGCCGTCGCCCTCCGAGGGTTGGCAGTGCTCCCGCCGAATGTCTCGCTGAGCCACATGGCGCTCCGCTTCCCGCCGGTCTCCCAGTTCCTCGAGCGCTTCCGCTCGCTGCTTTCCCGGCGCCGCCGCTTCGACTTCGAGGCCGAGGTCGGCGGCTTCTCCCGCGTCGAGCAGGCGGTTGCGTTCCTCGCCCTCCTCGAGCTCCGCAAGTCCGGCGAGATCGCGCTGAGCCAGGCCGCGCCTTTCGCCCCGATAAGGGTCTCGCGCGCCTCGCGCTCCTGGGCGGCACCGGCTCCCGCCGGGCGAAGCCCGGCTCCGCCGGCGCCTGCCGCCGCTGACGAGCCGATGCCTTCCGGGGCCGTGCAGCGCACTGTCCCCTCCGGCCTCGACTCGTCAGCGACGCCCCAGGAGCACGAGGAAGGTCTCGAGCACCCCGAGCCCGAAAGGATCCTCACGTGGACAGCCCGCTCCGCCTGATCGCCTCGAATCCGGTCGACCGCCTCGCCCGCACGGTCGAGGCGCTGCTCGTGGTCGCGTCCGTACCGCTCTCCGTCGGAGAGCTCGCCGAAGCGGCCGACGACGATCACGAGCGCGTCGAGACTGCCCTCGCTCTTCTGCATGAGCGCTACGTCGAGGGTCGCAGCGGGATCGTGCTCGAGCGGGTCGCAGGCGGATATGCGTTTCGCGCGAGCCGCGATGCCGCTGACGCCTGCGCCAGGCTCTTCGAGCGGCCGGTCGAGCGGGGGCTCTCGCAGGCAGCGCTCGAGACGCTTGCGATCGTTGCGTACCTTGGCCCCTGCTCGCGCCCCGAGATCGCGGGCATCCGCGGCGTGGCAGCGGACTCGGCTGTCGCGAGTCTGGTGGAGCGAGGATTGATCGCCGAGGCCGGCCGTGAGCTCGGGCCGGGTGGCGCCGTCCGCTACCGGACGACGCCGCTCTTCGAGCGGGTCTTCGGGCTGGAGAGCCTCGCAGCGCTTCCGCGCCTCGACGACCTCGGAGCGGACGCCGGCGAGCTGCGCCAACGGCTGCTCGAAGTGGCTTCCGCCCGCGCCTCGTAGGGGCGAGGCTTGCCTCGCCCGGGCGACACAAGCGTCGCCCCTACAGTTGCCATGAGCCCTGGCGGAGGACAGGGACGACGTCGCCGTTGTGGGTGATCCCGTCCACCGCGAGCTCGGTGCTCCCGATCATGAAGTCGACGTGGACGCGGCTCTGGTTGATCCGCGCCCTCTCAGCCGCGTCCTCGACCGGATGCTCGTAGCCGTTCCCGAGCGCGATGTGCGTGGCCGCGTTCTCGTCGATCAGCGTGTCGTAAAAGACGGTCTCGAGTGGGCCGATCCGGCCCTCGCGGTCGACGAGCGCGATCTCGCCGAGCCGCGCCGCGCCCTCGTCCTTGGAAGCGACCGCGCGGAGCGCATCGGCGCCGTCATCTGCCTCGATCGCGACCGCGCTTCCTCCCGCGAACTCCACGCGGATCCCGGAGATCACCGATCCGGAGAGCTCGAGCGGCATCGTCGCGCTCACGTGGCCGTCGACGCGCGCCGGGTCCGGGGTGGTGAACGTTTCCTCGGTGGGGAGGTTCGGGAAGTGGCGCAGCCCGTCCACCGTGACGAAGTCTCCGGCGCTCCAGGACGATGAGGCGAACAGCCCGATCGTCAGATCCGTGCCCGGGCCGTGCAGGCGGAGCGCGTCGAATCGCCGTTCCGTGAGGCGGTCTGCGTGGTCCTTCAACACCGCGATCCGCGCCGTCCAAGCCGCGGCCGGATCGTCCGCATCGAGGCGACAGATGTGCGCGACCGTCTCCCACAGCTTCTCGTACGCGGCCTCGCGCTCGAGCTCCGGGTAGACCGCTTCAGCCCATGAGCGCGTCGGCGCCGGGACGATGCACCAGTTGGTGGTCCGCCGGTTCACGATCTCGCCGGTCTCGGGCAGGTACGGGAGGAGGTCGCGCCCGGCACGGGCGGGGTCGAGCCCGGCAAGCGCGCGCGGCGCGTGGGGGCCGGACAGCGTGATACGCGCGGCGTGCTCATCGGAGAGGTGGAGGAGCCGCTGTGACATCCAGGGCGGGATGTAGTCGAGCGTCCCCTCCGCCGCGTGCGCGATCCGCTCGCGCTTCACCCACTGGTCGAAGTACACGACGTCGACGTACTTCGCTCCGCGCTCGTATGCGAGGGCTGCAACCTTGCGGGTGAGCTCCTCCTTGCCCAGGTAGCTCGTCACGGCGACGAGCTGTCCCGGCCGGACGTTCGCCCCGAACACCGCCAGCTCCGCGAGTTTCGCGCTCCACTCCTCGATCTGACCCACGCGCGCCACCCTACCGCGACGAGAATGGACCGGTGCGGCTGAATGCGTACCTTGCGCGTGCCGGCGTCGCCTCGCGGCGGCAGGCCGACGAGCTGATCTCCGCTGGGCGAGTACGCGTGAACGGCGAGCGGGGTCAGCTGAACACGGTCGTGGCATCGCGGGACGTCGTCGAGGTCGACGGGCGGCGCGTCGCTCCGCAGCGGCTCGCGTATGTCTTGCTGCACAAGCCGGCCGGTGTCGTGACCACGGCACGCGATCCTCATGGCCGGCCGACAGTGGTCGAGCTCGTCGGCCGGCCGGAGCGCGTCGTTCCGGTGGGCCGGCTCGACGCGGACACCACAGGGGCGATCCTCTTGACGAACGACGGCCGGCTCGCACATCGTCTCGCGCACCCGCGCTACGGCGTCCCGAAGGTGTACGAGGCCGAGGTCGAGGGCTCACCTCGCAAGGAAGCCGTCGCGGCGCTCCGGGAAGGCGTCGAGCTCGACGATGCGGTCACCGCGCCGGCGGACATCCGGGTGTTGCGCCGTCGGGCGGGTTCGACGTTGCTCGAGCTGACGCTCCACGAGGGCCGCAAGCACCAGGTCAAGCGCATGTGTGCCGCCGTGGGTCACCCAGTGCGGCAGCTGCACCGGAGCCGGTACGCAGGGCTCGAGCTCGGCGATCTTGCGCCCGGGAACTGGCGGGAGCTGACTCCCGGCGAGGTGGCGGTGCTCCGCCGCGTCACTGGGCTCGAATAGGGGCGACGCGAGCGTCGCCCGGGCCGGGCATGCCCGGCCCCTACAGCGTCGCGAACCCCATGCGCTCGTACATCGCCGAGAGCGTGGGCGCGGACGACTCGCGCGCCTTCTCGGCTCCGAGGGCGAGGAGTCGAGCGAGCTCGGCCGGATCGGACCGTAGCTTCCGGTAGCGAGCCTGAATTGGAGCAAGCAGCTCGACCAGCGACTCTCCTACGGCCTCCTTGAATGTGCCGTAGCCATGCCCGTCGAAGCGCGCCTCGACCTGTTCGATCGTGTCGTCGGTTGCCACCGTCATCAATTCGATGAGGTTCGAGATGCCCGGCTTCGACTCCGGATCGTGGCGCACGTCCCGCCCCGAGTCGGCGACGGCGCGCTTGATCTTGCGGCGGATCGCGTCCGGGTCGTCGAGCATCAGCACCTTTCCCTGCTCGGTGCCGAACGACTTCGACATCTTCTTCGTCGGCTCCTGGAGGTCCATGATCCGCGCGCCCGCCTCCGGATAGACGCCCTCGGGGACGGTGAAGGTCTCGCCGAAGCGCGCGTTGAACCGCGTCGCGATGTCGCGGCAGAGCTCGAGGTGCTGCCGCTGGTCGTCGCCGATGGGAACGATGTCGGTCTGGTAGAGGAGGATGTCGCCGGCCATCAGCACCGGATACGTGAAGAGCGCGGACGAGACGAGCGTCTGCAGCGCGCCCTTTTCCTTGAACTGCGTCATCCGGCCGAGCTGGCCATACGGCGTCATCGCGCCCAGCAGCCAAGCCGCTTCGGCGTGCGCGGCCACGTGGCTCTGAACGAAAACCGTCGACCGCTCCGGGTCGAGACCGGTCGCAAAGAGCATCGCCGCGATGTCGAGCGTGTTCTCGCGCAGCTCCGAGGGGTCGTAGTCGACCGTGATCGCGTGCAGATCGACGATGCAGAAGAACGCCTCCCCCTGCTCCTGGGTGCGGGCGTACTGCCTGAAGCCGCCGCTGTAGTTGCCGATGTGGGGGTCACCCGTCGGCTGGATGCCCGAGAAGATCCGCATGCCAGGATTCTCCCTGGACCGGCAGGACGGCGTCGGGTCACCACTAGACTCACGAATGATGGAGATCACCGGCTCACCCGATCTCCTGGCCTACCGGCTCGTCGCCCGCGAGCTGACGCCGGACGCGACCGTGATCGAGGTCCGGGGGCGGCGAATCGGCGACGGCTTCTTCGGCCTCATCGCCGGTCCGTGCACGGTCGAGACGAGAGAGCAGACGCTCGAAACGGCCCGCGCCGTGGCTGCTGCCGGAGCGACGGTGCTCCGCGGCGGGGCGTTCAAGCCTCGTACGTCTCCCTATGCCTTCCAGGGACTTGGCAGCAAGGGCCTCGAGATCCTCGCGGAAGCACGCGAGGAGACGGGCCTGCCGATCGTCACGGAGCTCCTCGACCCGCGCGACGTCCAAGAGGTCGCCGCAGTCGCGGACGTGATCCAGATCGGCGCGCGCAACATGCACAACTTCAACCTCCTCGCCGAGGTCGGTCGCGTGCCCAGGCCCGTGCTCCTCAAACGCGCCCCCTCCGCGACGGTCGAGGAGCTGCTCATGGCGGCCGAGTACGTCGCGAAGGAGGGAAACGAGCGCGTGATCCTCTGCGAGCGGGGGATCAAGACCTTCGAACGCTCGACGCGCTATACGCTCGACCTCTCGGCCGTGCCAGTGCTGAAGCGCGAGACGCACCTGCCGGTGATCGTCGATCCCTCGCACGCCGCCGGCCGCAGCGACCTCGTCCTCCCGCTGGCACGGGCGGCCGTCGCCGCGGGCGCGGACGGCGTGATGGTGGAGGTGCATCCGCGGCCGGAGGATGCGCTCTGCGACGGCCCACAGCAGATTCGGGTGGGCGAGTTCGGCCGCTTCGCGGACGAGATCCGCACGGTCGTCGCCCTCATGGGCAAGACCGTCGGCTGATCCAATGAGGATCGAGCCCGTCGCCGCCCTCGTGGGGCACGTCGCCGTGCCCGGCGACAAGTCGATCTCGCATCGCGCCGTTCTCATCGGCGCGATCTGCGACGGCGAGACACGCATCTCGCGCTTCGGCCGCTCGGCGGACACCGAGGCCACCATCGCTGCGGTGCGCGCACTCGGCGCGGAGGTGCAAGAGCAGGACGTCGACTCGCTCGCGGTTCGCGGCGTCGGGCTCCGCGGGTTCTGCGAGCCCAGCGAGCCCCTGAACTGTGGAAACGCGGGAGCGCTCATGCGCCTCCTGGCCGGCATCCTCGCCGGACAGCGCGGCCGCTTCGAGCTCGTCGGCGACGAATCGCTGTCCGCACGGCCGATGGAGCGGGTCGCAGAGCCGCTTCGCCTGATGGGTGCGCGCATCGAGACCACCGGCGGGCGCGCGCCGCTCGTCGTCGAGGGCGGATCGCTCACGCGCATCTCGTACGAGCTCCCGATCGCCTCTGCGCAGGTCAAGTCGGCCGTTCTCCTCGCGGGGCTCTTCGCCACCGGCGGTGAGACGACCGTCATCGAGCCTCTCCCGGTTCGCGACCACACCGAGCGGCTGCTGGAGCTTGCCGGAGCCCGTGTCCGGCGGACGCCGCGCAGCGTCTCCGTCTGGCCGGCCGAGCGGCTGACGCTGGACGGCGTCGAGGTGCCGGGCGACTTCTCCTCGGCCGCACCCCTGCTCGTGGCGGCGGCGATCGTCCCCGGCTCGGAGGTCACGATCCACGGGGTGGGTCTCAACCCGCGGCGGACGGGCCTGCTGGAGGTGCTCGAGCACATGGGTGCGCGGATTGCGGTCTACAACCGGCGCTCCATCGGGGGCGAGCCCGCCGGGGACGTGGAGGTGCGGTCGTCCGAGCTCGTGGGCGCGACCGTCTCGGCTGCCGAGGTTCCCAGACTTCTGGACGAGCTGCCGCTCTTCGCCCTCGCCGCCAGCCACGCCCGCGGGGAAAGCGTCGTACGGGGTGCCTCAGAGCTGCGCGTGAAGGAGTCCGACCGGATCGAAGCGGTTGTCGAGGAGCTGCGCCGGATCGGTGCCCACATCCGCGCGACGCGCGACGGGTTCCGCATTCGCGGTGTTCCCACGCGCCTCCGCGGCGGCATCGTCGATTCCCGCGGCGACCACCGGGTCGCGATGCTCGGAGCGATCGCCGGGCTCGCCTCCCGCGAGGGAGTCGAGCTCGAAGGTGCGGACGTCGTCGGCGTGAGCTTCCCCGGCTTCTTCGAGGTGCTCGCACAGCTCGCGCCGGAGTCAGTCCACTACCCTCCGGCGACATGATCGTGGCGATCGACGGCCCAGCCGGCTCGGGCAAGAGCACCGTCGCGCTCGTCCTTGCGCGGCGTC
>JAHEXT010000072.1 GCA_023251945.1 Actinomycetes bacterium | reverse complement strand
AGAACACAGTCGAAGAGGTCGATTCCGCGGGCGACGACCTCCAGGATGCCGGCCGGGTCGCCGATGCCCATGAAGTAGCGCGGCCGCTCAGAGGGCATGAGCGGTGCGGCCCACGCGACTGTATCGAGCATCTCCTCCCTCGACTCTCCGACGGCGAGTCCTCCGAGCGCGAAACCGTCGAACGGAAGTGCGGCAACCTCCGCGATCGAGCGCCGGCGGAGGTCCTCGTCGGTTCCTCCTTGGGAGATCCCGAACCGGAGCTGCCCCGGTGCCCTCTCGGCGTCGGCCTGGCGCTCTGCCCATCGCGTGGTGATGTGTACCGCCTTTTCGAGCTCGTTTCTAGGAGCACCCGCCGGGACGCAGACGTCGAGACACATGGCGATATCGGAACCCAGCCTGCGCTGGATCTCGGCTACGGCCTCCGGTGTGAAGCGCGCCGCGGCGCCGTCGTACACGGAGCGAAAGGTCACGCCCTCGTCGTCGAGGGCGAGGATCGTGTCGCGGAGTGAGAAGACCTGGAACCCTCCCGAGTCGGTGAGGATCGGGCCGCTCCAACCAGAGAAGGCGTGCAGCCCACCCACGGTCTCGATGACGTCCTCTCCGGGGCGAAAGTGGAGGTGGTAGGCGTTGCCGAGAATCATGTGCGCGCCGGCCTCGCGCACCTCGTCGGGATGGAGCGACTTCACCGCGGCCTTCGTCCCGACCGGCATGAAGGCGGGCGTAGGGATCACGCCGTGCCCCGTCCGCAGGGTTCCGGCTCGCGCTGCACCCTCCGTCGCGGTGACCGTGAACGCGCTCAGGACGTCGTGCTCCCGGTGACCGTGGCCACCGCCGCGGAAGAAACGCGCCATCCGGGGGGCCACCCCTTGCCTCCTCCCACTTCGAGCCTAATGGGAAAGTGCTCGCGCATGGGAGACGAGATCGTGCCGAAAGCGCGCCAACTCGGAGAAAGCCTGTCGGCAAACTGCAGTCGCGCCGGACGGATCTCCTCCCTCGGTCGGATCGTCACAGAACGATCATCGCGTCGCCGAAGGAGTAGAAGCGATAGCGCTCTGCAACCGCGTGCCGGTAAAGCTCGAGTGTCCTCTCGACGCCCACAAACGCCATCACGAGTGCGAGCAGCGTCGAGCGAGGAAGGTGGAAGTTCGTGAGCAGCGCGTCCACACGCCGGAACGTGAAGCCGGGTCTGACGAAAAGCGTCGTGCGCCCCTCGAGCGCGCCGGTTCGCGCGACGGTCTCGAGGACGCGGACAGTCGTCGTTCCGACCGCCAGCACTCTCTCCGCCCCCGCCACGCGCTTCCACGCAGCCCGCGAGACCTCGTAGCGCTCGCCGTGGAGCGCATGCTCCTCGAGCCGTGCTGCTGTCACCGGGCGGAACGTATCCAGCCCGATGTGGAGCGTGACCCGCTCCGGCTCGAGCCTGGCGAGCAGCTCAGGTGTGAAATGGAGACCGGCGGTCGGCGCGGCCGCCGACCCCGCGTCGTGCGCGTACACGGTCTGGTAGCGCTCGGGATCGGCGAGCGGCTCGGTGATATAGGGCGGGAGCGGCGCCTCGCCACTCGGCTCGTCCTCGAGTCGCAGGAGCCACCGCCCGTCCCCGAGACGTTCGCGGAGCTCGACGGGTCCGAGGCGCTCGCCAGCACGCAACCGGCGTGCGGGACGCGCCAGTCCTACCCAGAGACCTTCTGCGCCGAGTCGCTCGAGGAGGAGGATCTCCACCTGGCCGCCGCCCGCACGGCGGAGCCGCAAGCGAGCGGGGAAGACCCGCGTGTCGTTGACGACGACGAGCTCCCCGTCGAGCAGATCCGGAAGCTCGGCGAAGACCCGGTGCTCGATCTCATTCGTGTGTCGCCGGTAGACGAACAGTCGGGAAGCGTCTCGCGGCTCACACGGATGCTGCGCGATCAGCTCCGGCGGCAGCTCGTAATCGAGGATCGACGTGTCCATCCGACGCTGAGAGTAGCCTCGGCCGCCATGGACGATCTCGCTCTCGATCGGGCGAAGCGGCGCATCGCAGACGCTGCCGCGGGCCGACCCGAGCCGGCGCTCCTCGAGGCGGCGCTCGAGCGTTCGAGGGGGCAGATCGAGGCGCTCGCAACGAGCGCCGCAGAGCTCGAGGCGTCGATCCCGGCCCTGGTCGGCGAGGCGGTACGCGACGGGCTTCGGACCGAGGTCCTGCCTGTCGCCCGGCACATCGCCGAGATCCGAGGGCTCCTCAACCAGGCGATCCGCCGCCTCGAGCGTCTCGAAGGCGATCTCCTCGCCGAGCGGCATGCCCGCGTGGACGATCTCGCGCTCCTCGTCGACCTCGTGAGCTCGGGTTGGCGCGGCGTGGACGCCCGCCTCGAGCGCCTCGAGCACAGCCGCATAGACGATGCCCAGCCGGTCGGCGCGGTCGTGGAAGACCTCGTTGCCCAGAGCGGTGTCGCCCAGGGCGCCGACGTCGGGCCCGTCGAGCACGCGGCCGCCGCGTAGGCAACGCGCTTACGCGCGCACCACTGGCAGGACGAGCCGGAACCGACTCCCGCGGCCCTGCTCGGACTCGAGCTCGATGCTGCCGCCGAGCGCGAGAGCGAGCTCGCGGGCGATCGGCAGGCCGAGTCCGGTGCCGTTCAGGTCCTGCGAGATGAACGGGTGGAAGATGCGCTCGCGCTCCGCGGGAGCGATCCCCGGGCCGGAGTCGACGACGTCGACTCGCACGCTCCCGTTCCCGGCCCCCAGCTGGAGCTCGATCCGGCCGCCGTCGGGCGTCCACCGGAAGGCGTTCGAGAGCAGGTTGGAGATCACCTGCAGCACGCGGTCGCCGTCGGAGACGATCACCGGCTGCGCACCGTCCGCGGCGAGCTGGTAGTCGATCTCCCGGCGCCGCGCCTCCTCGGCGAACGCGCCGTAGGCGTGATCGAGGAGGCGCGCCATGTCGACCTCCTCGTGCCGGACCGTGAAGCGGTGCGCCTGGAGCTTCGCGAGATCGAGAACGTCGCCGACGAGCCGCTCGAGGCGATCCGTCTCGGCGGCGATGACGTCCAGGGACCCGCGTACCTGCTCCGGGTCGCTGACGACCCCCTCGCGCAGGGCCTCGACGTGGCCGCGAATCGCGGTCAGCGGGGTCCGAAGCTCGTGGGACACCGACATGAGGAAGGAGCGCTTGAGCCGCTCGGCTTCGGAGAGCTGCTCGACCATGCCGCGGAAGCGCTCCGCGAGCAGGGAGATCTCGTCGCTCCCGCGCCCCGGCGGGATCTCCACGTCGTAGCGGCCCGCGGCGACGTCCTGCGTCGCGCGTGTCAACGCCAGAACGGGTTCCGTCAGCCGTCGCGACAGCCACCAGAAGAGGACGGCGGCGAGCGCGATGCCGGCCGCGAGTGCGAGCGCGAGCCGCTCGGCGAGCGTCACCCACTCCTGCCGCAGCTCGGCGACCGGCTTGGCCACGATCAGCCAGCCGAAGGGCTCCGTTCCCCTGACGAGCCGCACAGGATGCGCAACGGCGAGCAATCTCACGGCGTCACCGGGTGGCGTGAACTCGAACGTCACGAGCCGGTCACGCTCGAGCGCGACGTCGCCGAGCGCGCTTCTCGGCAGCCGCTCGAGCCCGAACCGCTGTCCGGGAAAGAGGGAGGCTCCGACGTAGAAGAGCTCATCCCCCGTCGCCTTCTCGAGGTTCTCGGCGGCAAACTCCGGAGCCTTGGCGCCTTCGTCGCTCGAGCGGAGCGCCGACTCCGCGTACAGGTCGGCGAGACCTGCGGCCTCGAGCTCGAGCTCGCGGACGGACTGGGAGTGCGTGACGTCGCGGAAGAACCGGACCGCGAGAGCGATCGACACTAGGCCGAAGACGAGGACTGCGGCCAGAAAGAGGGCCGTCAGACGAAATCGGAGAGTCCCGAGCATCTCGGGCTCAGGGTACGCCTTCCCCTACGCGGCGGGTGCCGGCGAGCGCTCGGACGCGACCTTGTAGCCGACCCCCCACACGGTCACGATCGGCGACGCGTCTCCGAGCTTGCGTCGGATCTGGCGGACGTGCACGTCGACGGTGCGCGTGTCGCCGGCGAAGGTGTAGCCCCACACACGCTCGAGGAGCTGGTCGCGGGTCAAGACGATTCCACGGTGATCGAGGAGCTCCCAGAGGAGGTCGAACTCCTTCGGCGCAAGTCGTATCTCCTC
>JAHEXT010000001.1 GCA_023251945.1 Actinomycetes bacterium | reverse complement strand
CCGATCTGGGTGAGCATCGCTTGAAGGACTTCGCCGAGCCGGTCTCGATCTTCCAACTCGGCGACGCCTCCTTCCCGCCGCTCAAGACGATCTCGAACACGAACCTCCCGCGGCCGGCGAGCTCTTTCCTGGGCCGCGAGACAGAGCTCGAAGACGTGCTCTCGAAGATCCAGCAAGGAGCGCGCCTTCTCACCCTCACCGGGCCCGGGGGCACGGGCAAGACCCGGCTCGCGCTCGAGGCAGCAACCACTCTCGTCCCGGCCTATAAGGCAGGCGTCTTCTGGGTCGGTCTCGCCTCGCTTCGCGATCCTGCCCTCGTCACCGAGACGATCGCCCAGACGCTCGGCGCCAAGGACGGCCTAGCAGAGCACATCGGCGAGCGCGAGCTGCTCCTGCTCCTCGACAACCTCGAGCAGGTGATCGAGTGTGCGCGCGAGCTCTCGAGTCTCCTCAGCGCCTGCCCCAACCTGACCCTGCTCGTCACGAGCCGCGAGCTCTTGCGCGTGCAGGGCGAGGTCGAGTACCCCGTCCCTCCGCTCGCCGAGCCGGAGGCCGTCAGCCTCTTTTGCGAGCGCTCACAGCTCGGGCCCTCCGACGAGATCGCCGAGCTGTGCGCGCGGCTCGACTCGCTCCCGCTCGCCGTCGAGCTCGCCGCGGCTCGCACGAAGGCGCTTTCCCCCGCCCAGATCCTCGAGCGCCTGGCAGGCAGGCTCGACCTGCTCAAGGGCGGCCGCGACTCCGATCCGCGCCAGCAGACGCTGCGAGCGACGATCGAGTGGAGCTACGACCTCCTCTCACCCGAGGAGCAGCAGCTCTTCGCGCGCATCTCCGTCTTCGCCGGCGGCTGCACGCTCGAGGCTGCTGAGGAGGTCGCGGACGCCGACCTCGAAATCCTGCCGTCGCTGGTCGAGAAGAGCCTCGTTCGGTACTCGGGCGAGCGGTACTGGATGCTGGAGACGATTCGCGAGTATGCGGCAGAGCGGCTCGACGAGTCGGGCGAGGCCACGGAGCTGCGGCGACGGCATGCGGAGCGGTTCCTGGCGCTCGCGGAGTCGGTACCCCGAGACGTCCCGGTATCGCGCGAATGGCTCGACGAGATGGAGGCGGAGCACGACAACCTCCGTGCGGCGCTCGACGAGTTCGAGGCTGCGGGTGAGAGCCAGCTCGCCCTCCGGCTGGCAGGAACCCTCTCGCGATTCTGGTACGAGAGGGGACACGTGATCGAGGCCTGGCATCGTCTCGACGGCGTGCTCCGAGCGGACGAGACGCCGACGGCGGCCCGTGCCAGGGCCCTCCACGGAGCGGCCATGATAGCGCTCACGCGCGGGGAGCTCGCGACCGGGGAGCAACGGGACAAAGAGGCGCTTGCGCTTTACCGCCAGCTCGGCGACGCCTGGGGTGTCGCCTACTGCACCTTTGGGTTGGGGCACGCGGCCGCCGACGCATCCGACTGGACGACGGCGCAGCGGCGCTTCGAGGACAGCCTCCGGGCATTTCGCGAGTTGGACGACGTGGAGGGCACGCTGCGGGCAACGGATCTCCTCGCGTTGGCGTGCTTCAAGCTCGGGCAGCGAGATCGTGCCGAAGAGCTGGCCGCACACAACCTGGTCGCGGCGCGCGCCACGCGCAACCTGGAGATGGAGGCCACGGCGCTCGGCGCGCTCGGTTTGTATGCAGTCGAGGACGGCCGCGTTCAGGACGCGATCTCGCTGCTGGTCGAGAGCACTCGTCTCTGGCGCAAGGTCGGCGAAGTGTGGGACGAGGTTGTGCTGAACGTCTGCAGCTTCGCGCGAGCCCTGACGGTGGAGGGACACTCAGAGGTCGCTACGCGGCTTCTGTCCGCTGCAGCATCGCTACATGAGGAGCGTGGCGCGACTCCACGCATGTACATGACGGACGTGAATGAGGGGACACTCGCGATCATCCACGAGCAGCTCGATGATGCGGCCTATGCCGAGGCCTGGGAGCAAGGGCGGTCACTGTCCCTCGACGACGCGATCGCGCTCGCTCTCGACTCCCTAGACTGACCCGGGCCTTGGCCGTCCCTAGAGACCTCCGCGAGTGGATCGCGCTCCTCGAGCGCGAGGGCGAGCTGCGCCGCGTCTCGGCGGAGGTCGACCCGGACCTCGAGATCACCGAGATCACGGATCGCGTCGTCAAGTCGGGCGGGCCGGCGCTCCTCTTCGAGAACCCAAAGGGATCGAAGCACCCGCTCCTCATCAACCAGTTCGGCACCGAGCGGCGCATGTGCCTTGCGCTCGGGGTCGAGAGGCTCGACGACGCGGCTGCGAAGCTCGGCGACGTGCTCGACATGCAGCCGCCGTACGGGCTCGTCGAGAAGGTGAAGGGTCTCCTGAAGCTGAAGTCGGTCGCGGACTCGCTCCCGAAGACCGTATCGAAGGGGCCGTGCCAGGAGATCGTGCTTGAGGGAGACGACATCGACCTGGGCCTTTTCCCGATCCAGCGCTGCTGGCCCGGCGACCCAGCGCCGTTCATCACCCTGCCGGCCGTGATCACGAAGGACCCGAAGTCGGGTGTCCGCAACCTCGGCATGTACCGGATGCAGGTGATCGACGGCCGCTCGACCTTCATGCACTGGCAGATGCACAAGGACGGCCGGGCGGACTTTCTCGCCGCCGAGGACGGCCGCATCCCGGTCGCCGCTGCAATCGGGCTCGATCCCGTCACGGCGTATTCCGCGAGCGCGCCTCTGCCGCACCACCTCGATGAGCTCATGCTCGCCGGCTTCCTCCGCGGCGAGCCGGTCGAGCTCGTCCGCTGCAAGACCGTCGACCTGGAGGTGCCCGCGAGCGCGGAGATCGTCCTCGAAGGAACGGTTTCACGCGACGACGTCGGCATCGAAGGCCCGTTCGGCGACCACACGGGCTACTACTCGCACGCCGAGGAGTTCCCGATCTTCCGCATCTCGGCGCTGACGATGCGGCGTGACGCGATCTACGCCTCGATCGTCGTCGGCAAGCCGCCCGCCGAGGACGCCTGGCTCGGAAAAGCGACGGAGAGGATCTTCCTGCCCGCTATCCGGATGACCCTTCCCGAGATCGTGGACTACGACCTCCCCGTCGCCGGCGCGTTCCACAACTGCGTGATCGTCTCGATCCGCAAAGCGTTCCCCGGCCATGCGCAGAAGGTGATGCACGCGCTCTGGGGGCTCGGGCTGCTCTCGCTCTCGAAGTCGATCGTCGTCGTCGATGAGCACGTGAACGTGCACGACTACGCGGACGTCTTCTTCCGCGTGACCGCGAACGTGGATCCGAAGCGCGACGTCCTGATCAGCGAGGGCCCGCTCGACCACCTCGACCATGCGCCCGGGCGACAGTTCTACGGCGGGAAGCTCGGCATCGACGCGACGCACAAGCTCCCGGAAGAGGACGCTCGCCCCTGGCCCGAGGAGATCGTGATGAGCGACGATGTTCGGGAGCTCGTCACACGCCGCTGGTCCGAGTACGGCCTCCCGTAGCACGCGTCCTCCGCAAAGTGCAGAATCCCCCGCGTCGCGACAGTCGTCACGTCGTTGACAGGCGCAACGGCCGAGCGATTGAATCCCCCCAAGGTCCACGTTGAGCGACGCGAGTCACGACAACCCGCACGCCCCCGGGCCGAGCCTGTGGCCGATCGGCTTCGCGATCGGGGTCGCGTGCCTCCTCCTCGGTCTCGTCCTGAGCTGGATCATCGCGGCGATCGGTGCCGTGCTGGCGGTCGTGTTCGGCCTGCTCTGGGCGCGCGACGTCACGCGTGAGGTACGGGGCGAGGTCCCCGAGATCGAGCCGGAGACCCGCGCTGTGGCCGACGAGGCCGCGGCACCTGCCGGGCCTCCGGCCGCCGCTCCCCTTCCGACCTACACACGTTCTCGCTTCCTCGAAGCGTCGACGCTCGGGATCAGCGCCGCGATCGGCGCCGTCGTCACCCTTCCCGTCCTCGGCTTCATGGTGCTCCCCTCGTTCACGAACCTCGAGGAGCAGGAGGCGGACCTCGGCCCGCTCGAGAACTTCCCCGAGGGGAAGTACGTCATCGCGTCGTACTTCGCCCTCCCAGGGGGCGGCGAAGTCAGCAGGCGGACGGTCTTCGTCCGCTACAACGGGCTCGTCGAGAATCCGGCGAACCAGGGGAGGCAGGAGCCGAGCTTCACGATCCTCTACAGCCGCTGCGTCCACCTCGGCTGCCCCGTGCAGCCGAACGGCCCGATCGACGAGGCCGCGAAGAAGAATGTCAACGGCGTGGAGCTGCGGCCCGTCCTCGCCCAGTCGTTCGGCTGCCCCTGTCACGGCGGCCTGTACGACGCCGAGGGCAACCGCCGGGCTGGGCCGCCCGTCCGGTCGATGGATCGCGCCGAATACTCGATCAAGCACGGCCGGCTCATCCTCGGGCCGGTCTACGCGGTCGGGAACGTCTCCGGAACGGGCGCCAACGCGATGATCTCGAGGTACCCGTGGTCGACGCCGGGGACGCATGTGGATGGGATCGAGGCGTGGCTCTACCCGATCGTGCCGACTCAGGTGACCGGGTAGATGGCCAAGAAATCGAAGCGAGGCACGCTGGTCGAGACGGCGGTGCTCGCGCCGCTCGACTGGGTCGACGAGCGGACGGCCGCGGTCCGAGGGACGAAGTGGTTCCTGTTTCGGAACGTCCCGCGGGACATCAGCTGGGCGCAGACGCTCGGGTCGGCGACGCTGACCGCGTTCATCGTCCAGACGCTCACCGGCGTGATCCTGGCTATGTACTACGAGCCTTCGAGCTCGATCAACCCGACCACCGGGAAACCTGTCGCCTACTCGTCGATCGAGGCGATCACGAACGACCTGACGCTCGGCTGGCTCGTGCGCGGCATGCACCGCTGGGGCGCGAGCGTCTTCATCATCCTGCTCTTCCTGCACATGGGCCGTGTCTTCCTCTTCGGCGCGTACAAGTACCCCCGCGAGCTGACCTGGATCACCGGCGTGTTCATCCTCGTGACGGGCATGCTGCTCGGCTTCACGGGCTACCTCCTCCCGTGGGACCAGACCGCGTACTGGGCGACCGTCGTGGGGATCAACCTGAACGGGACTGCTCCCTTCCTCGGCCCCTGGCTCGCCCAGTTTCTCGCGACCGGGCCGGAGATCGGGTCGGAAACCCTGGCCAAGTGGTACTCGCTGCACATGCTCGTGCTGCCCGGCGCGATCATCGGGCTGATCGGCGTCCACATCTACCTCGTCACGCGCCTCGGCGTCGTGTCGCCGCCGTGGTCGGGCGAGAGGGCGGGGCGTGAGCGGGCGGAGGCGGCGCCCACGGGCGCTCGCGCCGGACTCGTCCGAGGCGGTACGTCGGGGGGCGGGAAGTAATGGCGCGGGATCTCGGCGAGCTGAACCGCGAGGACTTCGCCCGCTACAAGGACGACGTCAAGAAGGAGGGCAAGTCATTCTTCCCGCGGGCGCTGTTCCACGACACGGTCATGTCGCTCGTGGTCGTCTGCGTCATCGTGGCGCTGGCGGCCATCTGGTACTTCGACGCCGACGGCGTGAAGTCGGGAATTCTCGGCCCCTGGTACACGGAGCCGGCTGACCCGGCCACGACGAGCTTCGTTCCTCGTCCTGACTGGTACTTCTACTTCCTCTTCTACCTCCTCCGGATCTTCAAGTGGCCGGAGACCGTCTTCATCGCGACGGTCGGCATTCCGACGATCGCGCTGATCCTCCTCATCGGGCTGCCCTTCTACGACCGCCGCCGCGAGCGGCGGCCGTCGCGGCGGCCGGTGGCCATGGTCGCGGCCGTCCTCACGGTCCTGTCGATGGCGGTCCTGACGTGGAAGGGTGCGACGGCGAAGGAGGCGCTCGGCTCGGAGCTCGTCGCCTTCGTCCCCGAGTGGGCCCAGGAGCAGGGCTTCGCGGACGATCCCCAGGCCGTGAAGGGGGCGGAGCTCTTCGCCCAGTCCGGCTGTCTCAACTGCCACACATACCTGGGGCAGGGGGCCGGCAACCTCGGTGCGCCCGACCTGTCTTCGATCGGGCAGACGAACGAGGCGACCTACTTCGTCCGCTACCTCACGAACCCGGCTGCGTTCGGCAACACGGTGATGGGCTCGTACGCCTACCTCGGGCAGGAGAACCTCGACGCCCTGGGCGCCTTCCTCGCCGCCTCGAAGGGCGGCTAGGGGTCAGGTCTCGTTTGTTGCACCCAGGTTGCAACAAACGAGACCTGACCCCGCGATGCATGTTGCACCGTCGGTGCAACATGCAAGACCTGACCCCACGTAGCCTTCATCCGTGCGCGTCTTCCTGGGCGTGACCGGCGCCTCGGGCGCTCCCTATGCCGAGCGCCTCCTCCGCGCTCTGGCCGCGGTGGACTGCGAGGTCGGGCTCGCGGCGTCCCGCTCGGGAATCGAGGTGCTCGCGACGGAGCTCTACGGCGATCCCTCCCTGCCGCGCGAGGAGGTGCTTGAACGGTTCATCGGCACTACCGCCCCGCAGGTGACCGTGTACGCGGAGGACGACTACCGAAGCCCGTATGCGAGCGGATCGGCGAAGGTGGACGCCTACGTGATCTGCCCCTGTTCGATGGCCACGGTCGGGACGCTCGCGTCCGGGTCGATGCAGAACCTCATCCATCGCGCCGCGTCGGTGGCGCTCAAGGAGCGGCGCCGACTCGTGCTCGTGCCGCGCGAGACGCCGCTCTCCTCCATCCATCTTCGGGGGCTGGCGACGCTGCACGAAGCCGGCGCGGTCATCCTCTTCGCCGCGCCGGGCTTCTACCACGGCCCGGAGACGATCGACGACCTCGTCGACTTCGTCGTCGCGCGCTGCCTCGACCAGATCGGGATCGACAACGTGCTCGTGCCCCGATGGGGACAATGAGCTACCAGGCCGGACGACTAGCCGCGGACGAAGTCCGCGGCATGTTCGACCGCATCGCTCCCGTCTACGACGTGATGAACCGAGTGATGACCGCCGGGCTCGACCGTCGCTGGCGGCGCCTCGCCGTGCGCGAGGTGGTCTGGCCGGGAGATCGCGTCCTCGATGCCTGCTGCGGCACCGGCGATCTCGCGATCGAGGCCGAACGGCGCGGTGGAAGGGTCGTCGGGCTCGACTTCTCGGAGCGGATGCTCGAGCGGGCCAGGTCCAAGTCGGGGACGATCGAGTGGGTGCAGGGCGACGCGCTCTCCCTGCCGTTCGCGGACGGCGAGTTCGACGCCGCCACGGTCGGATTCGGCGTCCGGAACCTCGAGGATCTCGAGCTGGGCCTGCGGGAGCTCGGCCGCGTTCTCCGGCCCGGAGGGGGCATTGCGGTGCTCGAGATTACGCGGCCTCGGGGACTCCTGCGGCCCTTCTTCCGGCTCTGGCTCGACGTGCTCGTCCCACTCGCAGGTCGAGTCCTCCCGGGCGGGAAGGCCTATACGTACCTCCCGGCGAGCGTTCGGCGCTTCCCCGGGCCGGAGGATCTCTCGGCGCTCCTCGAAGAGGCCGGCTTCCAGGACGTGCGCTTCAAGCTCCTCGGCGGCGGCAGCGTCGCCCTGCACACGGCGGTCCGGCCGTGAGCGCGCTCGAGACGGTTCGGGCGGCACCCGGCCTCGACGAGTACCTCGACGAGGTCGAGCGGCGGCTCTCCGAGACCGTCTCTGCCTACCCCGGCCTCGTGGCGCGCATCGGCGGGGCCGCGCTCGCCGCGGGAGGCAAACGACTCCGCCCGGCCCTCGCGTTCCTCTCCTCGCCGCTCGACGCGGCGCCAGCGGTCGCGGCCGGTGCGGCCGTCGAGCTCGTCCACATGGCGACGCTCGTGCACGACGATCTGATCGACGGGGCTACGGTCCGTCGCGGACACGCCTCGGCCTGGAGCGAGCACGGCGAGGACGCGGCGAAAGCGGCGGGCGACTTCCTCTTCGCCCGGGCGTTCTCGGTTCTCGCGGCGGAAGGAGATCCAGGCGCCGTCTCCGTCCTCGCGTCGGCTGCGCTCTCCCTCGCTCGCGGCGAGGCGATGCAACGGCGGCAGAGGCACGACCCGGACACCCGGCTCGACGACTACCTGGAGCGCTGCGCGCTCAAGACGGGAGCACTGTTCGCGGCGGCGTGCGTGCTCGGAGGCGCCCACGGAGAGTACGGCCGCTTGCTCGGGATCGCGTTCCAGATCGCTGACGACGTCCTCGACTGTGCCGGGGAGACCATCGAGACGGGAAAGGTTCCCGGGACCGATCTGCGGGACGGGACGCCGACGCTTCCGCTTCTCCTTGCCGCACAAGATGACTCCGTCGTCCGGGCGGCGCTCGCCGGCGGCGCGCTCGACGGAGCGCTCGTACGGGTCGCCGCGACGGGTGCGCTCGAACGGTCTCGCGAAGTCGCGCGCGACTACGCTTCCAGAGCGCAGGCCTGCCTCGACGGCGCCGAGCGGCGCGAGGAGCTCGAGGCTCTGGCCGAGGCTGTGGTGGAAAGGAGCTTCTGATCGCCGTTCTCGCCCAGAAGACGCTGGAGCCGATCCGGGAGAAAGTGGAAGCCGGCGAGCGGATGGACTTCGAGGACGGCCTTGCGATCCTCGAGTCCGACGACCTGCTCGCGCTCGGCGAGCTCGCCGACCTCGCTCGGCGCGTGCGCGGGGGAACGGACGAGGTCTATTTCGTCCAGAACTTGTACGTGAACCAGACGAACGTCTGCCGCGTGAAGTGCAAGTTCTGCGCCTTCGCGGCGACGCAGAGGCAGCCGCACGCGTACACCTTCACCGCCGAGGAGCTCGTCGAGGACGTGCTCCGCCAGCGTGAGGTGACGGGGTTCACCGAGCTCCACATGGTCAACGGCGAGAGCCCGCATGTGGACTTCGCCTTCTACCGCGACACGATCACGGCCCTCCACGAGGCGCTCCCCGACGTGCACTTGAAGTGCTACACGGCGTCCGAGATCCACCACATGACGACGCTCTCCGGGCTCACGCACGAGGAGGTGCTGCGCGAGCTCAGGGACCGCGGGCTCGGGTCCCTCCCCGGCGGCGGAGCGGAAGTGTTCGCCGAACGTGTCCGCAGACTCGTCGCGCCCGGGAAGGAGCATCCGGACATCTGGTTCCACGTCCACGACACCGCCCACAGGCTCGGAATCCCGACCCACTGCACGATCCTGTACGGCCATGTCGAGACGTACGAGGAGCGCGTCGACCACCTGATCCGGCTTCGCGAGCAGCAGGACCGCACGGGCGGCTTCCTCGCCTTCATCCCGCTCGCCTTCCATCCGGAGAACACCGTCTTCGAGCGGCGCGGCTGGCGCCACACGACCGGCGCGGACGACCTGAAGATGCTCGCCATCTCGCGCCTGATGCTCGACAACATCCCGAACATCAAGGCCTACTGGATCATGATGGGGATGCCGCTCGCGGCCGTCGCCCTTCACTTCGGGGCGAACGACGTGCAGGGGACGGTCGTGCGCGAGGAGATCTTCCACGCGGCCGGGGCTCGCACGGAAACGGAGCAGAAGGTCGAGGAGCTCGTTCACTTCGTCCGCGAGGCGGGCCGCATCCCCGTCCAGCGCGACACGCTCTACAACGAGCTGAGGCGATGGTAAGCCAGCGCCCTCGGCCCGTGTACGTGTCGGTGATCTACGCCCTCGGTCTCCTCGCGGTCGCGGTCTTTCTCGTCTCGGTTCTCTTCACCGCGGGCGCCTACTTCGCCTCGGGCGACGAGGTCGGGATCTCGTGGAACGTCTCCACACCCGCCGTCGTCGTCTGGGGAGGCCTCATCGTCCTCGCCGTTGCCACGTGGCTTCGGCGGCGACGTCAGGAGCGCCGATGATCAGACTGGGGCGGATCTCCTACGTCAACATGGCGCCTGTCTTCTACGGGCTGGAGGCCGACGTCGAGGAGGTCGCCGGCGTCCCCACCGAGCTCAACCGGATGCTCCTCGACGGCGAGCTCGATGTCGCGCCGATCCCGTCGATCGAGTACGCACGAAACGCCGACCGGCTCCGCATCCTGCCCCGAATGTGCGTGTCCTCCGAGGGCGCCGTGGACTCGATCCAGCTCGTGACGCGGATGCCGTTCGGCCAGGTGCGCTCCGTTGCGGTGACCCCGGAGAGCGCGACCTCGGTCGTCCTCGTCCGCATTCTCTTGCCAAAGGCCGAGATCCTGCCGCTCGGGATCGATGCGGACGCGACCCTGTTGATCGGGGACGCCGCGCTCCGCAGCGCGTTCGAGGACCCGACGCCGCACTTCGACCTTGGCCGCCTGTGGCTCGACCGGACGGGGCTGCCGATGGTGTTCGCGGTCTGGGCGGCGCCGGAGCCCGTCGCCGAGGGGCTGATCGAGCTCGAGCACGCGCTCGTCGCCTCGGTGCGGCTCGCGCGTTCGGAGCCCGAGCTTCTGGCAAAGCAGGCGAGCGAGACCTACGGCTACCCGCCGGGCTTCCTCGCGCGCTACTTCGAAAAGCTCCGCTACAGCTTCGGACCCCGGGAGCGCGCGGGCCTCTACACGTTCCTCGAGATGGCCCGCGATGCCGGCGAGCTCGCGCACGTGCCCGAGCTCCGTTTCGTGCGGGAGGAGGCGAAGGTGTGACGACGCTCGCTCCGGCGGGGCCGTCCGTCGAGGACGCTCTCGAGAAGGCGCTCGACGGCGAGCGGCTCTCCGACGAGGACGCCGTCGCGCTGCTCCGCTCGCGCGACCTCGTCGCCGTGGGCCGGGTAGCGAACGAGGTTCGCAACCGCCTGAACGACTCCACGCGGGTCACGTTCATCGTCGACCGGAACCTCAACTACACGAACGTCTGCGTCACGGACTGCGACTTCTGCGCCTTCTATCGCCGCCCGGGGGACCAGCGAGAGGGCTACCTCCTCCCGAAGCCGGTGATCTACAAGAAGATCGAGGAGACGCTCGCGATCGGCGGCACGGGGCTGCTCATGCAGGGCGGCCACCATCCCGATCTCGGGATCGACTACTACGAGGATCTCTTCCGCTCCATCAAGGCGCGCTACAAGATCCACCTGCACGCGCTCTCCCCCTCCGAGGTGCAGCACATCGCGCGGCGCTCGAAGCTCACCATCCCGGAGACGCTCTCGCGGCTTCGCGACTCCGGTCTCGACTCGCTACCCGGCGGCGGCGCAGAGATTCTCGTGGATCGAGTCCGCAAGATCATCGCGCCGAAGAAGACGAAGACGGACGAATGGCTCGACGTCATGCGCCAGGCGCATCGCCTGGGGATGTCGACGACGGCGACGATGATGTACGGCCACGTCGAGACGCTCGAGGAACGCGTCGAGCACATGCATCGGATCCGCGAGCTCCAGGACGAGACCCGAGGTTTCCGGGCGTTCATCTCCTGGACCTTCCAGCGGGACGGGAACCGCCTCGACGACGTCGTGCGCGAGGAGGACCGGCCGACCTCGTTCGACTACCTGCTCACACAGGCCGTCTCCCGCATCTACCTCGACAACGTCCCGCACATCCAGTCCTCCTGGGTGACGCAGGGGATGAAGGTCGGCCAGGTCGCGCTCGGCTTCGGCGCGGACGACATGGGCTCCGTGATGATCGAGGAGAACGTCGTCTCCGCCGCCGGCACGACCCACCGCACGACGACCGAGGAGCTCGTCCACCTGATCAAAGCACTGGGGAAGATCCCGGTGCAGCGCGACACGCTGTACCGAGAGGTCCGCGTCTGGAACTAACCCTACGGGCTGTACGAATCCTGTAAGAGCCTGCAAATCGAGGCTTCGGGTTCGGGTACCCTCGGCTGGGCCGTGCTTCGCCTCGTTGTCGTCTCCGCGCTCGCCGCCCTCGTCGTCGTCCTCGGCGCGCCTCAGGCCTCTGCGCAGACGACGTCACTGTTCCCTGGCGTGAGCTATGAGAGCGGGGTCCAGTTCACCCCGCACGGGCCGGTCGCGATCCGCGTCGTGCGCGGGCCACGGCCCGTCGGTCTCTACCGCCTTCGGCCAACGCTCTCGAACGAGTCCGTGCTCGGAAGGGAGACGGTCTCCTCGATGCAGCGTAGGCTCGCCGGGCAGGCCACCATGGTTGGAGTAAACGGCGACTTCTCGCGCATTGCCGACGGGAAGCCGACTGGGATGCTGCTCCGGGACGGGGTTCTCGTCAGCCCGCCGAACGCGGGCCGCTCGAGTGCCGGGATCACGCTCGACGGTACGCTCGACGTCCGCCGCGTCAGTTTCTTCGGCACCTGGAGGGGACTCGGGCAGCGGAGGGCGCTGAACGAGTTCAACGAGGAACCTGGCCCGAACGGGATCGCGCTCTTCACGTCCGACTGGGGAGCGGCGACACCCCGCTTCGCCGGCTCGTTCGCCGTTACTCTCTCCCCCTTCCCTGCGGCGTTGCCGAACGCCGACCTCTCGGCGCCGGTTACGGACGTCGCCCTGGACGGCCCGGTCCGTCTCTCCCCGGGAACGGCCGTGCTCGTCGCGCGCGGGAACGCGGCCGCGAAGCTTCAGTCCGAGGCGACGCTCGGGACGACGGTGACCTCACGGCTGATCCTCCAGCCCAGCTGGGAGGGGATCGCCGATGCCATCGGAGGCGGGCCCGTACTCGTCCGCGACGGAAGGCCCGTCTTCCGTGCGAACGAGGCGTTCACGACGTATCAGCTTGCGCCTCGGCATCCCCGGACGGCGGTCGGGCAGCTTGCCGACGGGCGGGTCCTTCTGGTCGCCGTCGACGGTCGCCAGCCCGGGTACTCGGTCGGCATGACGACCTTCGAGATGGCGCAGACGCTCGTGCGCCTCGGCGCGGTACGCGGGATGGCGCTCGACAGCGGCGGCTCGACGACGCTCGCCTTCGAGGGCACCGTGCTGAACCGCCCGTCGGACGGGAGCGAGCGCCCCATCTCCACGGCGCTCATGCTCCAGTACTTCGGCGTCTACGCCCCCCCGCCCACGGTTTCCGTGTACTCCCCGAACGGCGACGGAGTCGACGAGGAGCAGGCTCTCGCCTTCAAGGTCGTCAGAACATCGAGCGTGACCGTCACTCTCACCGCACCGGACGCAACCGTTGCATTCCAGGAAACGGCTGGGCGAGAGCCGGGCACGTACGACGTGGCCTTCCCTCCGCCGCCTCCGCCTTCGCTTCCGCCGCCGGAGGGCGCGCCTGCGCCTCCCCAGCCAACGGAGCCGCTTCCACCCGCCGAGGGCCGCTGGACGCTGACCGTCGCCGCGACCGACGACCAGGGCTTCGCGTCGGCGGCGGCCAGGCGCTTTTCCGTGAACTCGACCCTCGGCTTCCTCCGGCTCGAGCCTGTGCGCCTTCGCCTGCCGCCGGGTGGGCGGAGCGCGACGATCCGCTGGACGCAGGCGAGGGCAGCGCGCGTCAAGGTCACGCTGGAGACGGTAGACGGCGTCGTCCTCCGAATCCTCGAGCTCCGCCGCTTGGAGTCGGGAGACCAGGCCGTGGTCTGGGACGGCCGGCTCCGCGATGGGAAGCTCGCCGCAGGCGGCCGATACGCCGTGCGCGTCGAGGCGAGCAACGAGCTCGGTGCCGTCGCGCTCGAGCAGCAGCTCACGGTCCGCCGGATCGCCGGCTCCAAGTAGACGGCTATCTAGACTCCTCCGGTGCCCGTCGCCTCGATAGTGAGCGGGGTCACGGAGGCCGTCACCTCCGCGATCGGAGACCACGGCCTCTACGCGGTGTTCGCCCTCATGTTCGTGGACGCGGTGTTCCCGGCCGCAAGCGAGGTGGTGATGATGTACGCGGGCGCGCTCGCTGCGGGCGCGTTTGCCGGCCAGGACGTCGTCCTCTTCGGCCACACGATCGAGGACGGCCCCGCCGCGTACGTGGCGGTCGTGTTCGCCGGCACCCTTGGCTACACGCTCGGCGCGATCGTCGGCTGGGCGATTGGACTCTACGGCGGCCGGCCGTACCTCGAGCGCCACGGGCGCTGGCTCCACCTCGATGCCGAGAGGCTCGACCGGGCGGAGCGCTGGTTCGAGCGCTGGGAGAGCTGGGCGGTCTTCCTCGGCCGGCTGACCCCGGTCGTCCGCTCCTTCATCTCGATCCCTGCGGGAGTGATGGAGGTGCCCTTCGTCCGCTACACGCTGCTCACGCTCGCGGGGTCCGCGATCTGGTGCTTCACGTTCGCGGGGTTCGGCTATGCCGCGGGCGAGAGCTGGGATGAGCTCCACGACGCGTTCAGCTACCTCGACTACGTGATCGTCGCAGCCGTCGTCGCGGGCGCGGCCTGGCTCGTCGTCCGCCGCCTTCGCCGCAGGCGGGTTGCCCAGGAGTCGTCCTCCGGCTGAGGCATCCCGAAGGGGCCTCGCTACACTCGCCGCCTGTGAGTCAGACGATCCCGCTCGTGGACGTCAAGGCGCAGTACGCGCCGCTGATCCCGGAGCTCGAGGAGCGCTTCTCTGCCGTCCTCGCGTCGGGCCGCTTCATCTTCGGCCCGGAGGTCGAGGCTTTCGAGCTGGAGGCGGCCGCGTTTCTCGGCGTCCCGCACGCGATCGGCGTAGCGAACGGCACGGACGCGCTCGTGCTCTCGCTGGAGGCCCTCGGGGTCGGGCGCGGCGACGAGGTGATCTGTCCCGCGTTCACGTTCTATGCGACCGCGGAGGCGATCGCCCGTGTCGGGGCGACGCCGGTGTTCGCGGACATCGACCCGGCGACGCTGAACCTCGACCCGGCCGACGTAGCGTCGCGGGTCACCCCTCGGACGAAGGCGATCGTCGCCGTCCACCTGTTCGGTCGCCCCGCGCCGCTGGACGCGCTCGAGGCGCTCGGCCTTCCGCTCGTCGAGGACGCGGCTCAGGCGTTCGGAGCGGACGGCGTTGCAGGCACCGGCGTGTGCTCGACCTTCAGCTTCTTCCCCACGAAGAACCTCTTCGCGCTCGGCGACGGCGGGCTCGTGGCCTGTCGTGACGACGACGTCGCGGAGCGCGTCCGCATGCTGCGCTTCCACGGCTCGCGTGACAAGGTGACGTTCGAGCTCGTGGGAACGAACTCCCGCCTCGATGCGATCCAGGCTGCTGCGTTACGCGTCTTCCTCCCGCACCTCACAGGCTGGAATGCGGCGCGGCGCGATGCGGCTGCGAGGTACGCGGAGCTCGGTCTCGGCGAAGCCGTCGAGCTGCCGCGCGACGAGTCCGGGCACGTCTACCACATGTACGTCGTCCGCTCACCCATCCGCGACAAGGTCGCCGATGAGCTAGGGGAGGCGGGCGTCGCGAGTGCCGCGTACTACACCGTTCCGCTCCATCTACAGCCTGCGATGCGCCATCTCGGCTACCGCCCGGGCTCGCTCCCCGAGGCAGAGCGCGCGGCTGTCGAGAACCTGGCGCTGCCGATGTGGGGCGGGATTGGAGCCGAGGCGCAGGAGCGCGTCGTCGAGACGGTTCGCGCCGCCCTCGGTGTCCCCGTATGAGATCCCCGGTCAATCACCACCGCCTCTGGCAGCTCGTCGTCGATGCGGCTCTGATCGCCGCCGCGTGGGTGCTCTCCTGGTACGTGCGCTTCGAAGGCGACACCCGGCCCGTTTACTACGACCGCTACCTGGATTGGGACGTCGTCGTCCTCGTAGTCGGCATCACGCTCCCGGTCTTCATCGCGTTCGGCTTCTACAACCGCTGGTGGCGATACGTGTCGACGCGGGACATGTGGGGCGCGGTGCGGGGCGTCACCGTGGCCGTGATCGCGGTCTTCCTCATCTTCACTCTCCTCGACTTCCACCCGGCGAAGGTGCCTCGCGGGATCTGGATCGTCGACACGCTGCTCCTGCTCGCATTCGTCACCGGGTCGCGCTTCCTCGCACGGACGCTGATCGAGCGGCCGGCGGCGGGCGCGATCGTCGCCCGCGGCAAGGAGGTGATCATCGTCGGAGCGGGGGACGCTGCGCAGCTGATCCTGCGTGAGCTGCTCCGGAGCCCCGCGCTCGGCTACACGCCGATCGGCCTCGTCGACGACGACCCGCGCAAGAAGAACCTCCGCCTGCACGGGATTCGCGTGCTCGGGACAACCACGGAGCTCCCACATCTCCTCCGCGACCGCCGTCCCGACGAGCTCCTCATCGCCATCCCCTCCGCGTCCGGTGACGTGCGCGAGCGGATCGTCGAGGTCGCTCGCGCGGAGCGGGTGCCCGTCAAGACGCTGCCGGGGCTCGCGGAGCTGATCGAAGCCAACCTCGCCGGGCAGATCCGGCCGGTCGAGGTCGAGGACCTCCTCGGGCGCGAGCCCGTGGAAGTCGACCTCGAGTCGATCGCCGGCTACCTGACGGGCGAGGTCGTCCTCGTCACGGGGGCGGGCGGCTCGATCGGATCGGAGCTCTGCAGGCAAATCGCGCGCGTGACTCCGACACGGCTCGTCCTCGTGGACAACGGCGAGCCGGGACTCTTCGAGATCGAGCGCGAGCTGGTCGACGAGCGCGAGTTCCACGCGACCGCAGCGGTCCTGGCGGATGCGGGAAACGCGACCAAGATGCGCCAGGTCTTCGAGAAGTACCGGCCCGGAGTCGTCTTCCACGCCGCCGCGTACAAGCACGTGCCGCTGATGGAAGCGAACCCCTTGGAAGCGGTGAGGAACAACACACTCGTCACGCGTACGGTCGCCGACGTCGCAGTCGAGTTCGGAGCGAAGAGGTTCGTGCTCGTTTCCACGGACAAGGCCGTGAACGCAAAGACGGTGATGGGGCAGTCGAAGGCTCTCTGCGAGTGGATCGTCGAGGCGTGGGGGCATCACGACGACGCGGAGACGCGCTTCTGCGGCGTCCGCTTCGGAAACGTGCTCGGGTCCTCGGGAAGCGTGATCCCGATCTTCCGCCGGCAGATCGCCCGCGGCGGGCCGGTCACCGTCACGCACCCGGAGATGACGCGCTACTTCATGACCATCCCAGAGGCTGTGCAACTCGTCATCCAGGCCGGCGCGATCGGCGGGCGTGGCCAGGTCTACGTGCTCGACATGGGTGACCCGGTGAAGATCGTCGATCTCGCGGACACGATGATTCGGCTTTCCGGGAAGGAGCCGGGCACGGACGTCGAGGTCGAGTTCGTCGGCGCACGGCCGGGGGAGAAGCTCCACGAGGAGCTCTGGTCGAAGACCGAGACCGTGACGCCCTCGGACCACGAGGCGATCCTGCTCGTCACGCGTCCTCCGATCGACGCCCACTGGCTCGAGGAGGAGCTCGACGAGCTGGAGCGCCTCGTCGATAACGGGGAAACGCTCGATCTCGTCGGCCGGCTGAACGCGATCGTCGGGGAGCGGCGGCCCGTCGGCGCGCCGGCCGGAGATGGAGCAGGCGCCGCCGAAGCGACGCCAGCGTCCGAGGCCGTCTAAAGCCGAGCTAAGCGCCCTCGAGACACTCGCGCTACCCCTCGAGCGCGGAGAGCAAGAGGTCGAGCATCTGTCCGGGATCGCGGCCGCCGGCCTGTGCGGTCGTCGGCCGCTTCTCCAGCTCGAGCTCGCTCGCGGCCCGAAGCGGGCGAAGCCTGCCTTCCTGGATCAGGGCCTCGTCCACCGCGCCGAGCCGCTCTGCGAAGACGGTGTAGACGGGCACCCCGAGTGCGACGGCCTCGCGGTTCATCGTCCCGCCTGCCGAGACGACGAGGTCGGCAAGGGAGACGAGACTCTGTGCGTCCACGGCCTGCTCGGGAACGACGAGGGAGGGGAGCCGCAGGGCGCGGATCGCCGCTCGTTGCTCGGTCGTTCGCGGAAGGACGACGGCCTGGACGGCGGGGTTCGACCCAAGGTTTCGGAGCACGTCGGAGAAGAGCGGGTTGCCATGCCGGTGGTAGAGCGACACCTCGGGTGGGGTGCGCACGACTACAAGTACGCGCTCGCGGTCGAGGCCGAGCGCGTCGAGAGCTCCCGGATCCGGCTCGAAGCCCGCGAGGTAGTACTCCTCCTTGAGCCCCGGGTACCGGCGCACCTTTCGCGCCGGCGCTCCGAGCCGGCTGAGCCGCTCGAGCGGGATCGCCTCGGGGACGACGACGCGCCGTGCGGCCCGGCACCCAAAGCCGTGCTGCGCGCGGGCGAACTCGTAGTCGAAGGCGTATGCCGACGGCACGCCGAGAGAGCGCGCCACGAGCGGCAGCTCGTGGGAGGCGTGTGAGAGGGCGATGTCGAAGTCGCGGCTGCGGGCAAAGCGGCGGAGCGCCCGAAGCCGTCCGGCCATCGCGCGCCCCTTCCTCAACGCTCCGGGTCCGCCGTGGCGTGGGCCGACGGCCTCGTGGCGGATCCCATGGAGGCGGAGCAGTTCCAGGGTCTGCGCGTAGTCTCGCGTCGTGACTTGGACGTCGTGCCCGCGCGCCTCGAGCAGGGCGATCAGAGGCCGGAAGAACGGGACCTGCGGAGAGTTCGAGACGTCGATCCAGACGCGCACAGCCTGACCCTAGCCGCCGTGCCACGGATAAGCTTCGCTTATGGATACGCGGCAACTTGCCGCCTTCTGCGCCGTTGTCGAGCGCCGGAGCTTCTCGCAGGCGGCCGAGCGCCTCGGCGTAACGCAGCCGGCGGTGTCACTCCAGGTACGCGCGCTCGAGAAGCGGCTCGGGACGCAGCTTCTTGATCGCTCCGGCCGCCGAGTCGAGCCCACCGAGTCCGGCTGGCGTCTCTACCGGGGCGCGCAGCGGCTCCTGGCCCTGGAGGATCAGATCGTCTCGGACGTCGCGCTGAGCGGGGAGGGCGAGCTCGCCGGCGATCTCGTGCTCGGCGCGTCGACGGGCCCAGCGGCGATCGTCGTCCCGGTCCTCCTCGGCGAGTTCCAGCGCGAGAACGCGGGCGTTCGCGTCTTCCTCACGGTGTCGGACACGCACACCGTCATCGAGCGGGTCGCAGCGCGGGAGCTCGAGCTCGGGATCGTCGGCGCGTCTCGGCGGCACAGAGGTGTCCGCTTCGAGCCGTTCTTCTCCGACGAGGTCATTCTCGCGTGCCCGTCGGGCCACCCGTTCTCGGGTCGCACGGTGACCCTCGACGAGCTGCGGGGGGAATCTCTGATTCTGATGCAGGAGGGAGCGGGCGTGCGCCAGATCGTCGAGGACGCGCTCCGGCGCCGCGGAGTGCGGCTGCGCGATCTCGACGTCCGCCTCGAGCTCGGTCTCCAGGAGTCCGTCCGGCGCGCGGTCGAGGCCGGGTACGGCGTGACGTTCATCTCCCGGACGGCGGTCGAGTCCGATCTGGAAGCCGGGACGCTGGCCGAGGCCCGTGTCCAGGGGCTGGAGGCGACTCGGGAGATCTCGCTCGCGTCTGCCGCGGGAAGGGCGCGCACGCGCGTGGCGGACGCATTCGTCGGGTTCGCCCGCGAGCGGCTGACGCCGTGATCGTCCGCTGGGGCCTCGGCGAGCTCCGAGGACTCCTGTCCGAGCTCGGGAGCGCGCGCCCGCTGCTCGTGGCGAGCGAGCGATTCCGTGACCTCGAGCTCCCCGTCGCCGCGCGCTTCTCAGGGGTGAGACGGCACTCGCCTCTCGAGACCGTGTCGGAGGCCGTAGCTGCATCGCGGGAGGCCGACTCACTGGTCGGCCTCGGGGGAGGCAGCGCGATCGACACGGCCAAGGCGGTGTCCGCGGCGACGGGCCTCCCGCTCGTCGTGGTGCCGACCACGTATGCGGGAGCCGAATGGACGCCCTACTTCGGCGTCCGCGACGAGGAGCGCCGGGTGAAGAGCGGCGGCTCCGGTGCCCGGACGGTCGCGATCGTGTACGAGCCGCGCCTGACGCTGGATCTTCCGCCGGGCGAGAGCGCGGGCACAGCGCTCAATGCGCTCGCCCACTGCGCCGAAGCCCTCTACGCGGGCGAATGCGAGGACGCGGTCGTCGGAGCGCGGTTGATCGGAGGCAATCTGCCGGCGGTGGTCGCGGACGGGCACGACTTGGAGGCGCGAACTCGGCTACTCGAGGGAGCCATGCACGGAGGCAAGGCGCTCGCCGACCGCGGCCTGTACCTCGCGCACGCGCTGGCGCAGGTCCTCGGCGGCCGGTACGGCCTTCCGCACGGGGCCATGAACGCCCTGACCCTCCCGCCGGCGCTCCGCTTCAACGAGCCCGTCGTTCCCGAGGCGATAGCGCGGCTCGGCGAGGCGCTCGACACGGACGATCCAGCGCTGCGGGTGGTGGAGCTCGCCCGGCTCGGCGGCTTCGAGCGTCTCCGCGATTTCGGGGTCTCGGAGGAAGACCTTCCGTCCCTCGCAGCCGAGGTGGAGGTACGCCCGGGCGCGCGTGCAAATCCGCGGCCGGTCACAGCCGAGGATGCCGAGGAGCTGCTCCGCTCGATCTGGTGACTGTGGGTTGACGGAACGACTGTCCGGGCGGACGATGTTTCTGTGGTCGAGTACATCACCGTCACCGCTGCGGTCGCTCTCGTCGCGTTGAGCCTCGGGGGTCAGCTCGCGGCTCTTCCAACGTCCAACGCCGCGGCCATCAAGCTCGTGACCTCCGGAGCACGGGCGCAGAAGGTCCCGGTCGGTGGAGCGAAGGCGGCCTTCGCTCGCGCTCCGTACAAGAGGCCGGTGCTCCGCTACCTGTACGCGGCCGGCTGGATCAGCGGGACGAAGTACCGGACGTCGTGCCTCGTGACGCGCATCTCTCCCCGCACGGCGGAGGAGCGGGCGACGGGCGAGATCAGAGGCGAGCGCAAGCTCAGGTCCCAGCTTCGGAAGCTCGGCGTGCCGCCCCGCACGGCGGCCGCGGCCCTCGTCAAGGGCGTCGTGTCGGCCTGCAGCTGAGAGCTACGCCGCGCGCGGCGGGCGCGCGACGACGACGAGCGCCTGCACGGCCAGCTCGTCGAGCGGATACGCGCGGAAGCGCGGATCCAGGTCGAGTGCGCGGAGCGCTCCCAGACCCTCGTCCGGCCGCGTCGCGTTCTCCGCGACGATCGAGAGGTCCGCCTCCGCGAAGGCACTCAGGTAATCGGGCCGTCGCAGCCGGTTCTGGTACCCGAGCTTGGAGTTGACGAGCCTCCAGGTCCGGTCGGAGTAGCGGAGGAAGTTGTACGGCGACAGGCGCGCGTCGACGTCGCAGAAGTGGTCGCGAAGGTCGATCCGGGAGCTCATCACGCCGTCGGGCCGCAGGAGTCGCCGGCACTCTGCGAGGATCGGGGCGAGGTCGTCTGCGGGGATGTGCTCGAGCGTGTTCGTGCTCGAGATGAAGTCGACGGAGCCGGCATCGAGTCCTGTGGCGCGGGCGTCACACGGGGCGAGGTAGGCGATCCCGAACCTGTCCTCGAGCTCTGCGGCAGAGCCGACGCTGGACATCCCAGGCTCCCGGAGCCTCCTTCCAGCCTCCCTTTCGAGATCGCCTCGGAGCCGGGTCAGCCGCTCGATCGAGACGTTCACGAGCTCGTAGCGCAGATTTGGGCGTATGTCCACGAGGATCTGCCTGTCGACGCCGAGCGACCAGAACGAGAGTTGGATCGCGAGGTCCCAGCCGGCTCCGAATTCGTAGAAGACGGCTTCGCCGACGGCGCGGCTCGGGCCGTGCTCGGCGTAGGCAGCGAGATGGCTGACCGCGCGGCCGAATTTGCGCCTGAAGGCGGCCTCGGAGGCAGGGAGCGAACGGTAGACCCGTCGCTGGAAGACGTAGTTGACGCTCTCGGCCGCCGGGAGACCGCTGAGCCCCTTCTGGAGTGCGGCTTTGGCGAGCCAGCGCACGGTGACGACCTCTGACCCCGGTCGGCTCTGCCGCGCCGACGGGAGCGCGTCTCTTACGCCGCCTCGGGGGCCGGCTGGCGGCGGCCGCCGAGGACGCGGCGGAGGCTGACGACGCCGAGCACGGTCGAGCCGTCGACCACGGGAAGGTGTCGGAAACCGTGGTCCAGCATCACCTGCGCAGCGTCGTCGAGCGGCATCTCCGGTGACGCGGTGATCGGGTCGGCCGTCATCCACTGGCGCACTCGGGCGTCGCTCGTGTGCACGCGGGAGGCCATGGCCCGGAGCATGTCGCGCTCGGTGAGGATCCCGATGAGCCGGCCGTAGTCCCTCACGATCACGGCGCCGACGTTCTGCTGGTTCATCTTCTCCGCAACTTCGCCGAGAGTGTCCTCCGGGGCGACGGTGATGAAGTTCGGCTTGACGATCTCGGCGAGAGTGGCCACGCGGCCGAGTCTAGCCGCTCCTGCGCGACCGCGCTCCGCGACCTTGAATAACGAATGATGATGACAGAGATAAGGAATTCCGCTAGCATGCGGCCCGTGCGCACGGGCGTCTCCTTCGACGTGCTCGTCATCGGCAGCGGCGCGTCCGGCCTGGCTGCCGCCGTCTCCGCCGAGCGGGCCGGAGCCCGGGTCGGGCTGGCGACGAAGACGACCCTGCAGGCGTGCAACTCCGCGAAGGCGCAGGGAGGCATCCAGGCGGCGTTCGGCGACGACGACTCGCCCGAGATCCATGCCGAGGACGTCATGCGGAGCTCGCACGACACGGCCAACCCGCGCCTCGCGGAGGTGCTCACGAGCGAGGCGCCGTCCGCGATTCACTGGCTGGAAGAGCTCGGCGTCGAGTTCACGCGGTCGAATGGGGGCTATCGGCTCGCGCGCTGCGGCGGAGCGAGCCGGAAGCGACTGCTCCAGGTCGGCGACCGCACCGGGCACGCCATCACGAAGGCGCTCCGCGATGCGTACGAGGCGGGTCCGGGAACGGAGCTCCCGCATCATGCTCTCGTCGAGCTCCGCCCGGCGGAGTCCGGCTGGACCGCGACGTTCCGTCGCAAGGACGAGGAGGCGGTCGAGGTCTTCGCGCGGGCGATCGTACTGGCGGCCGGCGGGCGCTGCTACGCGGAGGCGGAGACACGCGGCGAGCTCTCGACGAACCATCCGAACGCGACGGGCGAGGTCACCCGCATCGCACTGGAGGCGGGCGCGGAGGCCCGGGACCTCGACGCGCTCCAGTACCACCCGAACGGAGGCGCGTGGCCGGACACGATGCAGGGCTACTCGATCCCCGAAACGACTCGCGCCTACGGCGCCGTGCTCCTCAACGCCGACGGCGAGGAGTTCACGGACTCGCTCGGGCCGCGCGACGCCGTCTCGCAGGCGATCTTCGACGAGGTGGACAAGGGGAAGGGCGTCCTCACGCCCGACGGCCGCCCCGCGGTCCGGCTCGACACGGTCCGGATCTCCCCTGAGGACGCCGAGATCTCGCTCCCCTACATGCTGCGACGCTACCGCGGGGCCGGCATCGATCCGCTCGCCGAGCCGATCTTCACGTACCCCGTCCTCCACTACCAGAACGGCGGGCTCGTGATCGACGAGCGTGCGGAGACGACGCTCGAGGGTGTCTTCGCCTGCGGCGAGATCGCGGGCGGGACGCACGGTAGGAACCGGATGATGGGCAATTCGCTGTTGGAGTGCACCGTGTTCGGCCGTCGTGCAGGGAAGGCGGCGGCGGAGAGGGCGACGACGTGATCACGATAGCGACCGATCTCTCCGTCTCTGTCGAGGACGCCGCCGCGTATCTCTATGTCTGGGCACTGAAGGACATCCCGCAGGACTTGAGGGACGCTCTCGCCGGCGCAGCAGAGAAGGAGACCTCGGTGACCGGCCAGCGTGTTCTCCAGACCATCCTCCGCAACGTGAACGTGGCGGAGGATGAGCGGAACCTCGTCTGCCAGGACACGGGGATCCCCGTCTACTACTGCCGCGTCGGGGAGGGCTTCCCGCTCCACCCGGCGCGTATCTACGAAGCGCTGAAGGCGGGTACCGAGCGCGCGACCGTCGAGCACCCGCTGCGCTCGAACACGGTCCACACGCTGACCCGGGAGAACACGGGCCCGAACGTCGGCTTCCGCGTCCCGATCGTCCACTGGGACTTCGTGCCCGACTGGGACGGCCTCGACGTGAAGTGCGTGCCGAAAGGCTCGGGCTCCGAGAACATGAGCTTCCTGAAGATGTGCGTTCCCGCCGACGGCGTCACGGGGATCAAGAAGTTCGTCCTCGAGTCGATCGTCGGCGCGGGCGGGAAGCCGTGTCCGCCCGGGATCGTCGGAGTGGGCATTGGCGGGAGCGCCGACTACGCGATGCACCTCGCGAAGGAGGCGATCGCACGGCCGGTCGCCACGCGCAATCCCGATCCGCTGGTGGCGCAGCTCGAGGACGAGCTCTACGAGCTCCTGAACGAGACCGGCGTCGGGCCCATGGGGCTCGGCGGCGACGTCACGGTTCTCTCCGTCCACGTCGAGCACGCCGACACGCACATGACCCTGAACCCGGTCGCGGTCAACTACCAGTGCTGGGCTGCGCGCCGCGCCTCGGCTCACGTCGCGGCAGACGGCACCGTCGAGTACGAGAGAGACGCGTGATGGCGACCCACGAGGTTACGTTCCCGATCACGGACCCTGCGGAGATCGTGAAGCTGCGCGCGGGCGACGAGGTCGTCGTTCAGGGACACATCATCGGGATCCGCGACCGGACGCAGATCCGGATCTTCGACCAGGGGATTGAGCCGCCGATGGATCTCAGCGGCGCCTTCCTCCTCCACACCGCGCCCGGGGTCCGCAAGCTCGGGCCGGGCCGCTACGAGAAGATCTGCATCGGGACGACGACGAGCGCCCGCATGGTGCGCTTCACGGAGGGGCTCGGCTCGAAGTACGGCGTCCGGGCGATCTGCGGCAAGGGCGGCTTCCCGGACGAGGCGATCGAGCCGATGCGGCGTCTCGGGATGGTCTACTTCGCCATCGTCGGCGGAGCGGCCGCGCTGGAGACGACCCAGATCGAGGAGATCGAGGAGGTCGCCTGGGAGGAGCTCATGCCCGAGTGCCTCTGGAAGTTCCGCGTGAAGGACTTCGGCCCGCTCACGGTCGGCATCGACGCCCACGGGAGCTCGCTCTACCACGATGTTCAGGAGCGGGCCCGAAAGAAGCTGGAGGACATCTATGCACGCCTTTGACCAGAACTCCTTCCTCGACGTGCCCGTCCGGGAGGGGAAGCCGCGCTCGCGCGGGCTCACCCACGTCATCGACAAGGGGCTCAACCTGCGCGAGATCGAGGGCCTCTTCGACACCGCGGGCGAGTACGTGGACATCGTCAAGCTCGGCTGGGGCACGAGCTACGTTACGAACAACCTGGAGAAGAAGATCGCGCTGTACCGCTCGTTCGCGACTCCGGTCGTGTGCGGCGGGACGCTTTTCGAGGCCGTGTACGCCCAGGACAAGGTGGACGAGTTCAAGGGCTGGCTCGAGCACTTCCGCTTCTCCCACGTCGAGATCTCGGACGGCACGATCGAGATCCCGCGCGAGCGCAAGCTCGAGCTGATCGCCGATTTCGCCCGCGACTTCGCCGTCCTCTCCGAGGTCGGCTCGAAGGACGCGGAGGTTGTCTTCGCCCCCTACCAGTGGGTCGAGTGGATCACCGAGGAGCTCGCTGCGGGGGCCTGGAAAGTGATCGCCGAAGGCCGCGAGGGCGGCACCGCGGGCATCTACCGGCCGACCGGGGAGCTCCGCACGGGCCTCGTGGACGAGATCGAGCACTCGATCAGCTTCCACGACCTGATCTGGGAGGCTCCGACCAAGGATTCGCAGGCGTGGTTCGTGAAGCACTTCGGCCCGGAGGTCAACCTCGGGAACATCCCGCCCGACGAGGTCATCGCGCTCGAGACCCTTCGCCTCGGGTTGCGTGCCGACACGTTGAAGGAGGTGCTCCTTGGCCGTCAGAGCGTCGAGCCTTCCCCGGCTACCTGACCTCGACTTCGAGGCCATGAGCGCCGAGGAGGTCATCTCCTGGGCGCACCGGTTCTTCTGGCCGAGGCTCTGCCTCACCTGCTCCTGGCAGAAGCAGTCGTCGGTGCTCGTTCACATGGTCGCGGAGCTCGGGCTGCGCATGGACACCGTCGAGCTGGATACGCACCTCTTCTTCCGCGAGTCCTACGAGACGCGCGACCGCCTCGTCGAGCGCTACGCGCTGAAGCTGATCCGGCCGGAGATCCCGACGATCGCCGAGCAGCACCGCGCCGAGGGCCCGAATCTGTGGGAGCGCGATCCCGACCGCTGCTGCCACATCCGCAAGGTCGAGCCCCTCGTGAGCGCGCTCGCACCGTACGACGCATGGATCTCGGGGATCCGCCGCGACCAGTCGCCGAGCCGCGCCAAAACGCCAAAATTGCAGTGGTCGGAGCGCTACCAGGTCTTCAAGATCCACCCGCTCGCCGACTGGAACGAGAAGCGCGTTTGGTCGTACATCGAGATCAACGGGATCCCCTACAACCCGCTACACGAGGCTGGCTACCGTTCAATCGGCTGCATTCCGTGCACCCGTCCCACGAGCCCCGACGAGGAGGAGCGGGCCGGGCGCTGGGCAGGCTCGGACAAGCTGGAGTGCGGCATCCACGAAGACAAGACATTGGAAAGGACGGCATGAGTCAGCACATCTACGCGCATGAGCATCCGGAATCGGAGTCCGATCGCGGCGGCGGCTTCACCCTCTGGTTCACGGGGCTTTCCGGCTCGGGGAAGACGACAATCGCGCATCACGTCGGCCCGGAGCTGGACCGGCGCGGGCTCGTCGTCGAGTACCTCGACGGCGACACCGTGCGGACACATCTCTCGAGGGGCCTCGGCTTCTCGAAGGAGGACCGCGACGCGCACATCGAGCGCCTCGGCTGGGTCGCTTCGCGGGTGACGCGCCACGGCGGCGCCGTCATCGTCGCGGCGATCTCCCCGTACGAGCAGGCGCGAGCGAACGCACGCGCGCTGGTCGAGGAGCACGGCCCGTTCGTCGAGGTGTACGTCAGGACGTCGGTCGAGGAATGTGCCCGGCGAGACGTCAACGGCCTCTACGCGAAGGCGTTCGCGGGCGAGATCAAGGGGTTCACGGGTGTGGACGATCCCTACGAGGAGCCGCCGGCGCCCGAGATCGTCGTGGACACGGAGGGCGTGGAGCCGGAGGAGTCCGCAGCGGCGGTGATCGCCAAGCTCGAGGAGATGGGCCTCGTGCCCGCGAAGGTGGCGGCGTGACGGTTGCCGCGACCGACCGGCTGATCCGGCCCCACGGCGGCACGCTCGTCGACCGGACGGGCGAGCGGCCCGAGGATCTCGACGCACTCGAGCGCTTCCCGCTGACCTTGCGGGAGCTCTCCGACCTCGACCTGATCGCCTCCGGCGCGCTCTCCCCCCTCGAGGGCTTCATGAGTCACGCCGACTACGAGCGGGTCATCGAGGAGATGCACCTCGAGAACGGCTTGCCCTGGGCGCTCCCCGTGTGTCTCGCGGTGGAGGAGGCGCCGAAAGGCGAGCGGGTCACGCTCACCGACCAGGAGGGCCGCACCTTTGCAGTACTCGAGGTCGAGGAGGTGTTCGAGTACGACAAGGAGCGCGAGGCAGAGCTCTGCTTCCGGACCACTGACGACGCGCATCCCGGCGTCGCCCGCCTCTACGCCCAGAAGCAGCTCTACCTCGCGGGCCGTTTCACGGTCTTCGAGCGTCCGCAGCCGCCGTTCGCCGAGCTCGCGTTCGATCCGGCCGAGACCCGCCGGATCTTCGCCGAGCGCGGCTGGAAGCGCGTCGTCGGATTCCAGACGCGGAATCCGATCCACCGCGCGCACGAGTACCTGACCAAGGTGGCGCTCGAGACGGTCGACGGCCTCCTCGTCCATCCGCTCGTCGGCGAGACGAAGGCGGACGACGTGCCGGTCGGCGTCCGGGTCGACTGCTACCGGACGCTGCTCGACGGGTACTACCCGGAGGACCGCGTGCTCTTGTCGGCGTTCCCGGCGGCGATGCGCTACGCGGGCCCGCGCGAGGCGATCTGGCACGCGATCTGCCGCAAGAACTACGGCTGCTCGCACTTCATCGTCGGCCGCGACCACGCAGGTGTCGGCGACTACTACGGCACCTACGACGCGCAGCTCATCTTCGACGAGTTCGAGCCGCACGAGCTGGACATCGAGCCGATGTTCTTCGAGCACACGTTCTGGTGCAACGTGTGCGGTTCGATGGCGAGCACGAAGTCGTGCCCCCACGGGCCCGAGGACCGCGTCCACCTCTCGGGAACGAAGGTGCGCGAGATGCTCGGGGAAGGCGACGTCCCGCCGGTGGAGTTCACGCGTCCCGAAGTAGCCCAAGTTCTAATTCACGCATATCGCAAATGACTCGCCGGCGGCAAGCTCACCGCCATCTAGCTCAAGGCCGTGACCGGAGGTCGCGGGCTTGAGCTGGGAGTTCGTCCTTGCAGGTCTCCTGACCGGCATCCTGGTGGGAATGACGGGCATGGGGGGCGGGTCGCTGATGACGCCGATCCTGGTCTTCTTGTTCGGCATTCCGCCTGCGACGGCGATCGGCACGGACATCGCGCACGGCGCAGCCTTCAAGACGGTCGGGGCGGTTCAGCACCGACGCATGGGCAACGTGCGCGCGAGGCTCGCCGGGTGGATGCTCATCGGCTCCATACCGATGTCGCTGCTCGGCGTCTGGGTCAACGTGCAGCTGACGGAGCGGTACGGCGACGACGTCAAGTCAGTGCTGGGCCAGGTGCTGGGCGCCGCCTTGCTCTTCGGCGCCGCCGGGTTGGTGGCGAAGAGCCTCGTCCGGACGAGTGCGATCGGCGATCCTGACTGGAAGCTCACGAACCGAGATCGCGTCGCCGCGGTTCTGATCGGAGTGTTCGGCGGGTTCATCGTCGGCTTGACTTCGGTCGGGAGCGGCGTCTTCTTCGGGCTGACGCTCCTCGTCGTCTTTCCGCTGCGCGCCCACAAGGTCGTCGGCACCGACATCTTCCACGCCGCCGTGCTCCTGTACGTCGCGGGAGCTGCGCACTGGGCGGCCGGGAACGTCGACTTCGGCATCCTCGGCTGGCTCCTCCTCGGCTCCATCCCTGGCGTCCTGATCGGCGGTCGTCTCACGCTCTCGATTCCCGAGCAGGCACTTCGTCTCCTGCTTGCGGGCGTGCTCGGCCTCGCAGGGATCAAGCTCCTCGACGTGCCAGGTGCGGGAACGATCGTCGTCGCCGCGCTCGCCGCCGGACTGGTCGCGTTGCTCGTCTGGATCGGCCGGCACAGCTGGATTCGCTTCCAGCGCTCTCGGAACGGCAGGCTTCCCTCCGCGGTCGACTAGAGGCGCTCGATGAGGTTCGTCGAGCGTCAAGGCTTGCGACTTGCCTACGACGTCGTGGGCGACGGGTTCCCGCTGCTGTTGCACACGGGCGCCGCGGGCGACTCGCGCATGTGGCGCGAAGCGGGGTACGTCGATGGGCTGAGCGAGTTCCACGTCGTCGTCCTCCTCGACCACCGCGGTCATGGGCAGAGCGACGCGCCTGCCGACCGGAGCAGCTACACGGTCGCCGACTACGCCGGCGATGTTGCTGCGATCGTCGACGAGCTCGGGATCGAGCGCTTCGCGTTCTGGGGGTACTCCGATGGTGCGTACGTCGGATACGCCATGGCCGCCGCACACCCAGAACGCATTGCTGCGCTTGTGGCCTCCGGGGGCGTCGACCCACCCGACGAAGAGCCGGAGGAGTTGCGCAGGGCCGCACGAGCCGTGCGCGAGCGCGGGATTCGCGCGATCCTGGGCAGCGAAGCGGCACCCGAGTGGCTGATCCGGCAGCTCGCGGACGAGACGGACCGAGAGGTTGTGGCGCGCGAGCTCGAATGCTTCGCTGGCTGGAGCCCATGGCCGCACTTTCCGCGCATCGAGGCCCCGACGCTGATCGTCGCGGGGGAGCTCGAGGCTGAGCATTGCGCCGCAGCGGCTACGGCGATTCCGGACGGTCGGGCTGTCGTCCTCCCGGGCCTCGGACACCTTGGCGCGTTCGTCCACAGCGAGCTCGTCTTGGCCGTCGTCGTGCCTTTCCTGCGCGCGAACTCCGCGCGTTGGCGCACGCGGCTAAGCGGATACCATCGCCCGTCGGCGATGCGCACGGTCTGGGTCAGCTTCGACACGGTGGGCCGCGACTGCCTGGAGGCGGCGGCGGACGTGGGCGCGGACGTCGTGGGTGTCGTCACGCTCTCGGGGCCGATTGACCCGAACCGCTCGGGGCAGTGCTCGTTCGACGCGGTTGCGAAACGGCACGGCGCGCGGCTCGTCACGACGACGGACGTCAACGCAGACGCGACGCTCGAGGCGATACGTGTGCTCGAGCCGGAGCTGATCTTCGTCGTGGGCTGGTCGCAGCTCGTCCGCGATCCGTTCATCGCGCTTGCGAAAGAGGGCGTCTTCGGGATGCATCCTACGCTCCTCCCTCGGCACCGCGGACGCGCTCCGATTCCGTGGGCGATCCTGTCGGGGCTCGCGCGGACGGGCGTGACGCTCTTCGAGATCGTCGACGCGACCGCGGACTCGGGGGCGATCGTTGGTCAAACGATCATCGACATCTCGCCCGAGGACACGGCGACGACCCTCTTCGACCGCATCGCGGAGGCCCACGTCATGCTGATCCGAGAGGTCGTCCCTCAGCTCATCGCGACGAGCGCACCACGCGTCCCGCAGGATTCCCGCCGGGCCAGCTCCTGGCCGAGGCGGACCCCCGCCGACGGGATCATCGACTGGGAGACACGCGCCCTGTACCTCCACGACTGGGTGCGGGCGCAGACGCGGCCGTACCCGGGCGCATTCACGTTCCTCGGAGACGAGAAAGTCGTCATCTGGCGTGCCCGGCCGGTCGCGCTCGACGCGGCCGCGCCCCCAGGGACCATCGTCGCCGAGCGGCCCGAGGGGCCGGTCGTGGCCTGCGGCGAGGGTGGGCTCTTGCTCGAGGAGGTCGATACGGGTGCGGGCGCGCTCGTCGTGGGGGCGCGTTTCGGATGACCCGCGTGCTCGTCATCGCCGCGCACCCGGACGACGAGGTGCTCGGCATGGGAGGCACGATCGCCGCGCACACCGACCGTGGCGACGTCGTTCGCGTGGTGGTGGTGACGGACGGGAGCTCGACGCAGTACCCGGACGACACCGTGACGCGGGCACGAAAGGAGGACGAAGCGCGGCGTGCCGCAGCCGAGCTCGGCGTGACGGACTATGTCCACCTCGACCTCCCCGACATGCGGCTGGACACGCTCGCGCACGTCGACGTGAACACGGTCGTCGAGGAACACGTACGGGACCTCGCGCCGCAGGTCGTCTACACCGCCCAGCCGGACGTGAACCGCGACCACCGGGTGCTCTTCGACTCGGTCGCGGTGGCCACGCGCCCCACGCCCGGCCAGCGGGTGCGCAGACTCCTCACGTACGCGCCGACCTCGAGCACGGAGTGGACGCCCGCGCCGGTGAACTGGTTCGTCCCGAACTGGTTCGTCGACATCACGGGGACGCTCGAGAGGAAGCTCGCCGCCTTCGCGCGCTACGAGACCGAGCGCCGCGAGTATCCACACCCGCGCAGCGAGCGGGCGATCCGGGCGGCGGCCGAGTACTACGGGGCGAGCTGCGGGTGCGAGTACGCGGAGCCCTTCGTCCTCGTGCGCGGGCTCGACCCGATCTGAGCCGCGTTTGGCGCGGCTTCCACACGTCCTGCTAGTGGTCGCACTACTCGGTGCGACCGCGGCGGCGTTCGCGGTCACGGAGCGGCTCAAGCTCGAGCGCAGCCCGATCACGGGAACGCGGGTGGACAAGGTGTTCTCGCCGGTTTGCGAGTGCGCCCGCGACGTCGCGGTGATCTCGTTCCGGCTCCGCAAGCCGGGGAGGCTTACGGTCGACCTCCTCGACTCGGCCGGCCGCTCGGTGCGGACGCTCGTCCGCGGCCTGGCCGAGGAGGCGGGGCGCGTGTCGTACACCTGGGACGGGCGTGACAACGCCGGCCGCGTCGTTCCGGAGGGGCGGTATCGCCCGCGCGTCCAGCTCGAGGAGCACGGCCGAACGATCGTCCTTCCGAACCCGATTCGGGTCGATACGACCGGGCCGCGGATCAGGCTCGTCCGCCTCTTCCCGCGCGTCTTCTCGCCGGACGGAGACGGTCGCCGGGATCGCGTCACCGCGTGGTACGAGCTCGACGGGCTCGCCCGCGCGATGATGCTCGTCGACGGGAAGCGGAGGGTCCTGAGCCGGTTCCGCCCGCGCGAGGGCAGGCTCGTGTGGTTCGGGCGTGTGGGGGAGCGATCCGTGCGGCCGGGAACGTATGGGATTCGCCTGCGCGCGGTCGACCGGGCGGGGAACAGGTCGAGCTCGACCCGGGAGGTCCCCGTGCGCGTGCGGTACGTGGAGCTGGCGCGCGATCGGATCGAGGTCGTCGCAGGGAAGCGCTTCTCGGTGCGAGTCTTCACCGACGCCCGTCTGTACCGGTGGCTCTTCGCGGGTGAGAGGGGAGCCGGGAGAAGGCAGGTCCTCGTTTTGCGCGCGCCTGAGACGCCGGGCACGTACACGCTGTACGTCTCGGTCGGGGGGCGCGCGGACAAGGCCGAGGTCGCCGTCTCCGTGTCCGAGGCTCCGTGAGCGCGCCGCTGATCGTGCTCGGGGTGAGCCGCTCGGGGACGACGCTGCTCCGCGTCATCCTCGACCGCTCGCCCGGGATCGCGATTCCCGACGAGACGTTCTTCGTCCCCCAGCTCGCACGTAGGCATCGTGGAATGGTCGATTCGGACTCCTTCCTCGATGACCTCCGACGCTTTCCGAGACTCGCTGCGTGGGGACTCTCTGCGGATGCCTTCGCCTCCCGTCTGCGTCCGGACATGGAGATCGGCGAAGCGATCTCAGCCGTTTTCGATGCCTATGCCTCGAGCCGGGGCAAGCCGCGCTGGGGTGACAAGACGCCGATGTACATGCGGCACCTCGGGCTGCTCGACCGTCTCTTCCACGACGCCCAGTACGTCCATCTGATCCGGGACGGACGCGACGCGGCGCTGGCCTTCCTCGACATGCCCGAACATGTCGTCACGAAGACGTGGGCGCATCCCGGAGATGCGGCGGGGTTCGCATGCGAGTGGCGCGTCGAGGTCGGGGACGCACGCGATCTCGGGCGGCGGGTCGGCACGTCGCGCTACTTCGAGGTGCGGTACGAGAACCTCGTCGCCGAGCCGGAGCGAGTCGTGCGCTCGATCTGCGAGTTCGCGAGCCTTCGTTTCGAGCCCGCGATGCTCGAGTACTCGGGTTCGATCGACGTGTCCGCGAAGCCCCACCATCAGAGGCTCCTGCAGGCGCCCACGAAGGGCGTCCGCGACTGGCGTACTCAGATGAGCCCCGAGGACGCGAGCGCGTTCGAGTCGATCGCGGGCGACCTTCTCGCCGAGCTCGGCTACGAGCTCCTCGACCGCGGCTCGGCACGGCCCAGGGCCCACGCCGGGATAGTGCTTGCCTGGTACCGCGCCCGCATCGGCGCGTACAACGCCACGGCGTACGCGCTCCAGCGCTCGCCACTCTGGCGCCGACGGCATCCGCGGCTGATCTGACGGTGCTACGAGGCGCGCAGGGTGTCACGGCCGCGAAACGCGATGAGCCGCCCGTTGAGGGAGAAGAAGTACGTCCGCTCCGTGGCGATCCCCGGCGAGTACCGGCCCATGGGGAGGTGCCAGACGATCCTCCCGTCGGAGACACGCGCAGCGTAGGTCTTCCTCTCCAGCGTCGAGAAGAAGACGAAGTCCCCGATGACGACGGGAGCGCCGAGGATCCGTCCCGGAACCTCCGTCTGCCAGATCTCGTCACCCGTCGCCGCCCTGAGCGCCCGCAGCTTCCCGTCGAACCCGCCGACGAAGACCTTGCCCTCGGCCACCGCCGGTGTTGTGTATCCGTAGCCACCGACATGTCCCTTCCACACGATCTCACCGGTTTGCGCAGCGAGCGCCACAACCGTGCCGGAGCGTGAGACTGCGTAGAGCCGCTCGCCGTCTGTCGACGGGCTGGCGTAGAAGCTCTCGTAGCGGAAGGCGTCGCGCTTGACGTACGTAACCCAGAGCTTCTCGCCGGTGTCCTTCCGCAGACAGACGACGGAACCCGCGTACGTCGAGATACAGACGCGCTGCCCGAACAACGACGGGCTCGCATTGATCCGTCCTCCGGTGTCGTATGCCCAGCGCACTCTCCCCGACTCGGAGTCCACCGCGAAGAGTCGCCCGTCGGTCGAGCCGAAGTAGACGAGGCCGTCGACGACCACCGGCGACGACTCGACCTTCCCAGCCGTCTGGACGCGCCACAGTGAACGGCCGGTTCGTCGGTCGAGGGCGGTGACCGTGCCGTCTTTCGCGCTCACGATCAGCCGTGGGCCGTCGATCGCAGGAGTCGAGGGCTTCTGGGCTCCGCGACGCCGCCAGAGCACGTTCCCGGTCTCGGCGTCGATCGCGAAGGTGTCTCCTGCGAAGGTATTCACGTAGAGCCGTCCCTCGCAGTAGCTCGGGGGATACTCGATGTAGCCGTCGAATCCTCGCGTCCACACATACGTGCGAGCAGGTAGACCCAACCGTGCGAACGGACGTGCGAGCGAGCGCTGGGGGTCGCCTCCGAAGAACCGCCAGCAGCGCTTGTCCCCCGTCACGGGACGCCGACCTGTCGGCACCGGGGTCGTCGCCTCCGAGACGGTCACTCCCTCGAGCTCCGTATCCAAGGCGCCCTGGGGACGGTCGCGGGTCGTGAGCCAGAGCGCACCCGAGAGGCCGGCGAGCACGATCACGAGGACGCCGACCGCTGGGAGGATCCACTTGAGGGCTCTGGGCATAAGCACGAGGCCGGTCGCCCCGGCCCGTCGTCAGTGTGCCAGCAGCTGCGGAGCGTCCGGGGCCGTCACATCCGCTTCGACCTCGACAGCGCGAGGGGCCGGCGCAGAGGCGAGTACGGCCGCAGCGACGCCGAGGACGCCCCAAGTCAGCGGATCCTCGAAGAACCCTGCGTAGAGCAGCGAGTGAACGATGAGTACGAGAAGCACGGCCGCAAGACCTGCGCCGAGAAGCGGTTCCCGCCTCGCTACGAGAACAAGCGCCCATCCGGCGGCGGCGAGCGTCCAGAGGTAGAGCGCAAAGCCGACGACGCCGAGTTCGGCGAGCACGGTGAGCGGGGTCGTGTGCGAGGCGTTTCGGCTCGGGGAACCCCTGCCCGCCGCCTCCGCGCTCGCCCGCGGCTGACCGCCTACTCCCACTCCGGCAATCGGCCTCGTCTCGAAGGCGTCCAGAGTGACGGAGACGAGGCGAGAGCGGCCGCTCGTGACGTCTCTCGCCGATCGTCCCTCGACTGCTCCGGCCGCGACGGCCGCCGCCGCGAGCGCGGCGACCACTGCGCAGACGAGGAGCGCGATCCGTAACTGCCGCCCGGCTCCGACGAGGGCGACGGCGAACGTCACCACGAACAGGGCGACGAAGCTCGACTGCGAGTACGAGTAGTAGAGGCCCCAGAAGAGAAGCGCGACGAGCCCGGCGAGGGCGATCCACTCGACCCACCGACTTCGCCGGACGAGGAGGGCGACGAGCAGGACCGCGATGGGAACGACCAGGTAGCGCCCGTACAGGCTTGGATCCTTGAACAGGGAAGTCACGCGGAAGAACGTCGTGTACGCATTCGCGACCTCGATGTCCTGCGCGAAGAAGATCGTCCGCGTCTCGGCCTGCCAGAGCCCGATCGCAGCGAAGAGGGAGCCGAGCGCCACGAGCGTCAGGAGGAGAGCGCGTGGGAGCCACGCGGCGACGGGGGCGCGCGCGACCACGCCGAAACCTGAGACGAACGGGAACACGAAGAATGCAAGCACGATCGCCCCTTGCCGCTCGTCCCACGTCCAGAGGAACGAGGTCGCTGCGAACGCGACGAGGGCGGCGAGCGGGAGCGCGAGCAGGAAGGGCGGAGCGGCCGGATGCTCTCCACGCATGATCCGGTAACCGAGCGCGAGGACCGATGCGGTGAGGACGAGGTAGAGAGGGACGAGCAAGAAGGCCTGCTGGTCTCCCAGCTCGACAGGGATCCGGAACGGCGCCGCCGCGAGGAGCACGACCGGGACGACCGCCGGGTACCGGACGAGGGGAACGGCGCCGAGCACGGCCGCGGCCGTTCCGACTCCGACGAGCGCGAGTCCGGTCGGCTCCGTCAAGAGGAGATCGACGTCGCCGTCTCCCACCAGCGAGCGGCCGAGGCCCGCGGTTGCGAGCCCGAGCAGCGCAAGGCCGGCCAGCGGCAGGGCGCGACCGCGCGGAAGGAGTACGAGCACCGCTCCGAGCGCTCCTATGAGCGCGGCGACCTGGGCGGCGTCCGCATGCTCCACCGCGCCGGAACGTTACGCGTTTAGAGCTTCCAACAGGATGGCCGCCCGTCGCCTCGCGGCATCGTCGCCCATTCTGTTGGGAGCTCTAATGGTTGAATAGCGCGATGATCGAGGCCTGGAGAAAGGCGCTCGTCTTGGCGCCGCACACGGACGACGGCGAGCTCGGCTGCGGTGGTGCGATGGCGCGCCTCGTCGAGGGCGGCTGCGAGGTTCGATACGTCGCCTTCTCGATCGCGACCCGCTCGCTCCCTTCCGGCTTCGAGCCGGACACGCTGGCCCGAGAGGTCCGGGAGGCGACCGCCGAGCTCGGCATCCCAGAGGACTGCCTGACGGTACATGACTTCGACGTCCGCACCTTCCCCGAGCGGCGCCAGGACATCCTCGAGCTCCTCGTCTCGCTCTGGGAGGAATGGCAGCCCGATGTCGTCTTCCAGCCGTCGCACCACGACGTCCACCAGGATCACCAGACGATCGCCCAAGAGGGTCTCCGCGCCTTCAAGCGGACGACGATCCTCGGCTACGAGATCCCCTGGAACAACTTTGACTTCTCCTACGGCGCGTACGTTGCACTCGAGAAGCGCCACATCGAGCGCAAGGTCGCGGCACTCGCGCGCTACGCATCGCAGCAGCATCGTCGCTACGCCGATCCCGAGTACGTCTGGAACCTCGCCCGCGTCCACGGCGTGAACGTGAACCGCGAGTACGCCGAGTGCTTCCAGGTCTACCGCATCGTGGCCTGATTCCTGCGCTCCGCCGCAAGACGAAGTGGGAGCACTCTCATCGCTGTCTCACCTGCCCGTCCTAGCGTGACAGGAAGCGACGGACTGAAAGGAGCACACGATGAAGAAGCGAAGGGCTGAGCTCGCGGTTGGCACGGCTATTGTTCTTGCCGCGCTCGTGGTTCCAACGGGGTTTGGGGCGCCACCGGTCGGCAAGGGCAAGCCTCAATCGAGCCAGGCCGCGACGAAGAACGCTGCCAAGGCTTGTGAAGCCGAGCGGGCAAAGGATCCAGTGGCCTTCAAGATCAAGTACGGGACGAACAAGAACAAGGCGAACGCGTTCGGCAAGTGCGTCTCCAAGCTCGCCCGGACATAGCGTTCCTCATCTCGATGCGCTCGCGGCGAGCAAGGTTCCCGCCAACTCGATCCTCATGGGGGTCGGAGGCAAGACCGCGATCCTCGACTTCCTGCCCGCCGTGACACGGGTGAAGGCGGGCACGACCGTTGCGTTCGTGAATCGTTCGTCGAGCGAGGTGCACAACGTCACCTTCGGACCGCTCAAGTACATCGACAAGTTCGGCAAGCAGACGGACCTCTTCCCGATGGGACCGAACTCGAAGAACCAGACGACGCCGATCCTGGTGTACGCCAGCGACCCGAAGCCGCTCACGTACGAGGCCGGAATCCACGGTAACGGCTTCTTCGCCGGGCCTCTCACGGACGGTATGTCCGGCGGGCTGCCCAACACGACGCGTATCACGTTCATGTCGCCCGGGAAGTACCACTTCATCTGCTTCATCCACGGCCCCGACATGGCCGCGAACGTCATCGTCACGAAGTGAGGAACGTCATCCGTCGGGGGTCGGGAGCGCTGGTCGCGCTCCTGGCCCTCGCGGGCATCGCCTCCTGGGTACCGTCGGCTGGAGGCGGCGGTCCCCCCGATGGTGTCGTCCAGGAGTACTGGATCGCGGCCGTCCCGATGCGTTGGAATGTCGTCCCCAACGAGCGGAACGCCATCGAGCACGAGACGTTCGACAAGAGCGAGACGACGTTCACGACGATCGTCTACCGCCGCTATACACCGAACTGGGAGAAGCCGATCCCGAACCGGCCCGGGCCGAGCGCCGACAACGACGGCATCCCCGGCCCGCTGATCAAGGCGAACGTCGGCGACACGATCCTCGTCCACTTCAAGAACCTGGACAACGAGTTCGAGCGCCCGCACTCGATGCACTTCCATGGCGTGCATTGCCCCTTCGGCTCCGACGGGGCGTACATCCCCGGCTTCTCGACGAGAGGCGGAAACGTGAAGCCGGGTGACGAGTACACGTACCGGCTGGAGGCGGGTCCCGATTCGGCGGGGGTCTGGCCCTACCACGACCACTCGAGGTCGATGTCCGACTCGATCGCCGGCGGTCTCTACGGCGCGATCTCGATCCTGGGCCGGAACGAGGAGCCACCGGATAGGGAGTTTGTCGTCTTCTTCGCGCAGACACTCGACTTCATGACGATCAACGGGCGAGCGTTCGTCGGCAACACACCCGTGCTCCGAGCGAAGGTGGGCGAGGTCGTGCAGTGGGACGTGCTCGCGATCGGCAACGACCACCACACGTTTCATGTGCACGGGCATCGGTGGCGCATTCCCGGCGGCTTCGAGGACACGCGGACGATCGGACCGGCGGAGAGCTTCACCGTCCGCTGGCGTGAGGACGTGCGCGGGACGTGGCTCTACCACTGCCACGTCGAGGAGCACATGATGAACGGGATGATCGGGATCTACCGCGTGACCCGATGAAGCTGCGACTCGCGATCGCGGTGCTCGTCGCCGCCGGGATCGCGGCAACCGCCGGGTCTGCGGCTCCGGTAGCCGAGGTGACGATGCCGGCGAAGCTGTTCCTCCCGCACGATCTCGTCGTCATCACGGGCACCACAGTGACGTGGCGTAACAGCGATCGATCGACCCACACTGTCACGGAGGTCGAGGACGCGTTCGACTCGGGCCCCATTCCCCCGGGGGCAACGTTCTCGATGACATTCGGGAAGAGTGGGGCGTTCGCGTACTACTGCACGATCCACAAGTTCATGCGAGGCGCCGTCCACGTCTTCGACGTCGTCCTGCGCGGGTCGTCCGAGCCGCTCCGTGCCGGGCGGAGGGCCCGGCTCGACGGTGTCGCACCCGTCGGTGTCACGGAGGTCGAGCTCGTACGCGTGCTACCCGGTCCTGCTGAGACCGTCGGCCGTGCAACTCCGGGCCCCGACGGGACATTCGTGTTCCGCCTCCGTGCGCCCGAGCCCCGGGGCTATCGGGTCCGGGCGGGTTCCGCGTCGAGCCCACGCGTGCGTGTCGACGTCGCCCCGCGCGTCCGGATCGAGTCGCGTGCGTCCGGGATCGTGGTGGCCGCGGTGCCCGCGAGGCCGGGAAGCCGGGTCGCGCTCCAGGCGTACGATCGTGAGCACTTCACCTTCGTCACCGTCGCCCGTGGTCGCCTCGACGTCTCGTCTCGCACGACGATCGCGTACACACCGGAAGCGCAAGAGCATGTCCGGGTTGTCGTTCGGGGCAGCGAGGGCTGGAGCGACGGCATCAGCCGTGTGCTGCTCGTCCGTCCAGGCTGACCTTCGCGCGATCCTCGGTACGGATCCGTGGGACAACTGCTTCCAGTCCATCGCACCGTGAGCAAGTGGAGGATTCGGGCGTCCACGGGGCCGATTCTAGAATCGGGCCTGTGAAGGGCCTCCTCACGCCGACCGAAGCCGTCGCGGATGTGCGGCAGAGTGCGCGGCCGCCGGCTGTGGTGATCGGCGTACGGTGGGTGAACGGGCTGGCGGCGATACGCTCGCTGGGGCGGAGGAAGGCGCCCGTACTCGCGGTCGACCACCGACCCTGGGCGCTCGGATTCCGGTCCCGCTACGCGCGTGCAGTCGTGTCTCCCGATCCGGGAGCAGACGAGGACGGCTTCGTCGAGCTCCTGACGTCGCTCGGCGACGCGCTCGGACGACCCGCGGCGCTCTTCCCGACCCATGACGAGGCTCTGAACGCCGTCGCCCGCCACCGAGCGCACCTGGGCGACCGGTTCCGCTACCCGTTTCCGCCCTGGGAAGGGCTCGCCGGGATCCAGAACAAGCGCCTCCAGATCGAGAGCGCACAGGCCACAGGGGTTCACGTCCCCGGCACCGGCCATCCCGGCTCCGCCGCCGAAGCCCGGGCCATCGCGGACGCGCTCGGATACCCCGTGCTGGTCAAGCCCGCCGATTCGAGCGGTTTCAAGCGCCGGCACCGCCGCCAGGGCTTCCGCTGCGCGACCCCGGACGAGTTGGAGGACGCCTACGCGCGCGCCGAGCCGTTCGAGCCGATGGTGCAGGAGCTGATCCCGGGCGGTGACGACACCCTCTACAGCGTCGGGAGCTACCTCGATGCGAGGGGGAGGCCGCTGGGCGTCTTTTGCGGGCGCAAGCTCAGGCAGACGCCTCCGGTCGTCGGCACGTGCCGGGTCGGCGAGGCCGTATGGGTCCAGGAGGTCGTGGATTCCGCCCTCCGTCTCCTGGCGGCGTTCCGGTACAACGGCCTCTCGCAGGTGGAGTTCAAGCGCGATCCGCGCGACGGACGCTACAAGCTGATGGAGATCAACCCGAGACTCTGGCAGTGGCACGGGCTCGCCGGCGCGTGTGGCGTCGATCTGCCCTACCTGGCGTACTGCGACCTCCTCGGCCTCCCGCTCCCGCGCGCGTCGATGAACGGTATGGGCAAGCGCTGGGCCATCACCTTTCTCGCCGGTGAGGGGCCCGCGATTCAGCGCCTGCCGTACGTCGATGCGGTGTTCGCACACGACGACCTGCGGCCTGCGTTCGCATACGCTGCCCGCGTCGTCCGGAGCTCCGTCCGCTGATCCCGGCGAGCGTCGAGCGTCGCGCCCGCTGGGTGCTGGACGCGATCGGAGGCCGGGCAATCGGCTTCGGCGACGACCTGCCCTATCGCCCCGAGGCCTGGGCGCAAGTGGACCGGGGGGAGAGGCCGAGCGGCGACGACCTGGCGGATGCCTTCTTCCATCTCGCCCGGATCGAGGAGCTCGCCGGGCCGCATGACGTACACGGCCGCTTCGCTGCCGTGTCGTCCTCTCTCGATCCTCTCGACCCGCCACTCGAGAAGCTTCGCGGGCGGCTGGGGCTCGACCCGCCGCGCTGGCGCGGAGCGCGTTTCGCCGTCGCGCTGACCCACGACGTGGACATCCCCTGGCGGTGGACGCGGACCGGTGTCCGCGGCTCGGCTGCGCGCCTGAAGTCGGGCGTGCTCTCGGGCCGAGGGCAGGCGGCACTCCGCGAGGCGCGTGGACTCATCGAGATGCCCGTGCACAAGCTTCGCCGAACCGATCCGAACTGGCGCTTCGAGGCCGTGCTCGAGGGTGAGCGGTCGCACTCGGCCTCGTCGACGTTCTTCCTTCTCGCCGGGCACAACGATCGGCACGACGGTCCGACGCCCGAGACGTACGACCGTCTGCGCCCGCGCCTCGTCGAGACGATCACGGCGCTCGGCGGTGAGATCGGGCTTCACGGGAGCTACCTCGCGGCCCGAGATCCGGAGCTGCTGGCGCACGAGGCGAGCGTGCTCGACGAGCTCGGAGCACGCGTGCGGGGCCAGCGCTACCACTATCTCCGGGTCGATCCGCACGCGAATCTCGCACAGCTTCCAGCGCTGGGCTTTCGGTACGACGCGACGCTCGGGTTTCCGGACGCATGCGGTTTCCGCGCGGGGATCGCGCATCCGTTTCGTCCCTGGGACGTCGAGGTCGACCGGCCGCTCGACCTGGTCGAGATCCCCCTTGCGGTGATGGACGTCACGCTCGCCGAGGAGCGCTACCTCGGTCTCTCCGCGCGCGCTGCCGAGGCGCGGCTCATCCGGCTGCTCGACTGGGCGGCGGAGCACGGTGGTGGGTTCTCCCTCCTCTGGCACACGGACCGGTTCGATCCGGGCACCTCGCAGGGCTGGGACAAGCTTTACTTCCGGCTGCTCGAGGCCGTGAGCGAGCGTGGCGGCGTCTGCATGTCGGCGGGCGAGCTCGCTACAGAGACCGAGAGCTGGCTCTCGTAGCCCACGAGCGTCGGGCGCGTCAGGGCGAGCTAGCGCCGTGCGCTCTCGTGGCGCATACTCGGGGCAACTCGAAAGGAGGACGAGATGGCGTACTCGAGCCCGCTGACCGAGACGCTCGATCGGGCAGGCGTCGCGTACGAGCTTCTCGAGCACAAGCCCACCGACTCCGCCGCAGACGAAGCGACTGCACTCGGACTCCGCCCGAACGAGGTGGCGAAGACGGTCGTCGTCACGGCACAAGAGGGGAATCTGCGCGTCGTCCTACCCTCGTCGGAGCGGATCGACATGCACAAGCTGCGAGAGCTCCTCGGCGCCGGCAAGGAGCTCCACCTGCTGACCGAGAAGGCGCTCGGGAGCGAGTACCCGGAGTTCGAGCTCGGCGCGGTTCCGCCGGTTGGAGGCCGTGAGGACGTCGTCGTCGTCGACCGGAGAGTCGCCGATCTCGACCAGGTCGTGTTCGAGGCAGGCAGCCACGATCGCTCCGTACGGATGGCGGTCGGCGACCTCGTGTCCCTGACGGGAGCCCGCGTAGCGGACGTCTGCGCCGACTGAGCGACGACTAGCGCGCGAGGCGAAGTCGGGTGCCGATCGCCTTCCGCTCGGCGGGAAGGTAGAAGCCGAGCGGGGCAAGTGCGAGCGGGTAGACGAGCGAGAGGACGATGGCGACCGGCAGTCCGCCGCCGACGAGCTTGCCCGCGACGGCGAGCACGACACCCGTCAGCGCGGCGGTGGCGACGCGACGCCACTGGTACGGCACGGGGAAGACGTGCTGTGCCCACCAGATCATTCCGGCGAACATCGTCGAGTACGCGGCCACGGTGGCGACCGCCGCCCCCATCATGCCGTACCTCGGAATGAGCGTGAGGTTCAGCCCGACGTTGACGGCCGCCGCGGCTCCGGTGATGACCCAGTTGAACTGCGTGCGCCGTGCGCGACCGATGCCGATGAACATGACGACGAACCCGGCGAAGGGCACGACCGCGAACGCGAGCGGGCCGACGACGGTCGAGGCGCTCGAGAACGAGGGCGCGGCGATCCAATCTACGAGCCAGGGCGACAGGAGGGCGAGGCCGGTCGCCGCCCAGCTCATGATCAGCACGAGGTACGTCAGCACGAACGCGTACGTTCTCCGAGCCTCGCGGTCGTCCTCGATCGAGTAGCCGAAAGCCGGCCAGGCGGTTCGGAACGCGGTCAGGAGGAGCGCGAGCGCCGACGCGATCCGGACGCCGACCGAATACAACCCCACCTCCTCGGTGTCCGCGAGCTTGACGAGGAAGAAGCGGTCGCTGAAGGCCGTCACCCAGAGGAAGAGCGCACTCGGGACGAGCGGAAGTCCGAACCTGTTCATCTGACGCAGGAGGCTGCGGTCGAACTGCAGCCCGAGCTGCTCCCGCCGGTAGCCGATGAGGGCCGCGTAGACGACGAGCGTGCCCGTGAAGTTACCCACGATCACGCCGAGTGGACCGGCCTCGAAGTGGACGACGAGCAGGAGCGTGGCGCCGATCGTCAGGAAGATGTTCGCCAGGCTCGCCGTCACGTACGCCACGGACCGCTCCTCGACCCGGAAGAGCGAGGTAACTTGCTCGTAGTTCATCTGGGCCCACAGCGAGACCATCGCCGCAGCGACGAGCTCGGCGTCGCTCGACGAGCCGAAGAGCGCCGTCGAGATCTCGCCCGAGAGTGCGAGCCCGCAGACCAGACCGACCGTCGCCATTCCCATCGTGAACCAGAACGACGTACGCAGGACGAGTAGGCGGCGGGCCGTGTCCCCCGGCGAGTCGAAGTAGAAGCGGATGAAGGCGTTCGCGATCCCCAGCCGCAGAACGATCACGAGCACGGTCGTCAACGCGATGAGCGTCTCGACCATTCCGTAGTCGGACGGCGAGAGGAAGCGCGTATAGACCGGGAGCAGGAGGACGGCGAGGATCCGCTGGACGAGTCCACCGAGCCCGTAGATCACCGAGTGCTTGCCGAGCCGCTTGAGCTGCGCGCCGAGGGGTGGCAC
>JAHEXT010000045.1 GCA_023251945.1 Actinomycetes bacterium | reverse complement strand
GGGCACGACGAAGCGGACGTCGCGGTACTTGACGTTCAGCGCCGACAACCATGCGCCGACGCCGACTGCAGTCCCCATCGCGAGGAGAACGAAGGGCACAGCCGTCCAGAGCCGGTACCCCGGGTACGCCCCGTAGTAGGCCGCCATGACGCCGAGGAGCACGAGGAACGCGATCGCAAGATCGACGAGCGCGGCGAAGATCGGGGCAAGCGGGGCGAGGAGGCGTGGGAAGTAGACCTTCGTGAGCAGCGCCGCGTTACCGACGAGGCTCCCGGACGCGATCGTGACCGAGTTCGCAAAGAAGAGCCAGATCACCGACCCCGAGAGCGCAAGCAGTGCGTACGGGCCGACGGTGTAGATCTTGAAGACCTTCGCGAAGAGAAGCGTGAAGACGACCATGTAGCCGACCGGCTGGAGAGCGGCCCAGGCGATCCCGAAGATCGTTTGCTTGTAGCGGACTTTCAGCTCCCGCAACGCGAGGAAGTAGAGGAGGTCGCGGAAATGCCAGAGCTCGCGGAGCCCGAGAGTCGGCCGGGACGACGGGGGACGGATGAGGCGGGGCTCGGGTCGCGGCGGGGCGAGAGCGGTCGAGTCCGGCACGTCGCATGACTGTAGCGGCGTCGGCGGCCGCTTCTAACCGGGCCTGACCGCCAGGCAGTGGAGCTTGTAGCCGAGATCGAGCTCCTCGAGCAGCGCCTCGACCCGGTCCTGGTTGCGCAGAAGCTTTCCAGCAAGCGGGTCGGCGCTCGTGTCGGTGTCGCTGTACGGCTCGCGGTAGCCGAGCCACTCGAGCACAGGCGTCAGCGAGCTGACGCGAGTATGCGTCTCGACGACCTCGAAGCCCTCGCGCTCGAGCGCGTCGCGCAGGGTGCTCGGCGAGAAGTAGATCACGTGGTTGCGCCCGTCGAAGGTCGCAGCCCGCTCGTGCAGGACCCGGCAGGCGAGGCTCTCCACGTTTGGCACGATGAGGTGGAGGGCGCCGCCCGGCCTGAGCAACTCGGCGACCTGACGCAGCATCCCGCGCGGTTCCTGCGTGTGCTCGAGCACCGAGTTGAGCGTGACGACGTCGAAGCTGGCCGGCTCGAACCCCGCCTCGGAGAGCGGCGTGTCGACGACCTCGAGTCCGAAGCAGTTACGGGCATAGGCGAGCGCGCGCTTCCCGACCTCCGTGCCGACGCCCTTCCAGCCGCGCTGCTCGGCGAGGTGCAGGAAGAGACCGATCGAGCAGCCGACGTCGAGCAGGCTGCTGCTGCCGCGGTAGGGCTCGAGCTCGTCCAGGACCTTCGAGAACTTCTCGCGATCGAGCTGGAGCTGGCGCTCGGAGGTGAGGACGTCGACCCAGAGGTCGCTCGAGCTTCCCTCGCGGTACTCGTCGAGCACGAGGCGCTCGTCCACCTGCGGGTTCGCGTAGACGAGGTCGCATTCGTCGCAGCGGACGATGGTGTAGCCGCGCTTGACGAAGAGACGCGAATAGGACTCGGCTGCGCAGAGCGGACAGGGGATCTCGCGCGCAAAGCGCTCCGAGAGCATCCCCGTCTCGGGGTCGAGCAGTGCGTCGAGCTCGCGCTCCTTCGCCGCGAAGTAACGGTCGCGCCCCGTCGCCTTGTCGAAGCTCGTCACGGCTCGAGGCCCTCCCGGTCGTCGGTGAACGCGCACACGTCGGCGTAGCGGGCGCCGCCGTACCCGACGTAGGAAGAGTGGACGTCGTCCTTCCCCAGCTCCACGGAGCGGACGAACTCACCGGTGTTCTCGTACACGTGTGCGCGACGGTAGCCGACGTTGCGCAACTGCTCGAACACGACAGGCTCGGCGCCCAGGTGGGGGTCGTATTCGAAGAAGAGCACGGGCTGCAGGCGCGCGAGCAGCTCGAGGTTGGCGAGGAGGATCGGAACGTCGTAGCCGTCCGTGTCCAGCTTCAGGAGAGCCGGCTCGGCGAAACGGCGATGCTCCTCGAGAATGCGCGCGAGCGGTTTCGAGGGCAGCTCGTCGCCGCCGGCAAGAACCCGCGCGGTCCCGCGAGCCGCCTCCACCCGCCCTCGGGCCGGGGCCTCTACGAACGCGCGCTCGAGCTCTGGCGGCGGGTCGAGCCGTAGTGCGTTGCGCTCGAGCAGGCGGAAGAAGCGCTCGTCGCCCTCGACGCAGAGGATCGGGACGTCTGTCAGCGCGCGGATCGCGGCGGCCGTGTCACCGACGTTCGCGCCGACATCCACGACGGGGCCGCCCAGCCGCGCCGCGATCCGGCCGACCGCCTCGTTGTAGTGGGGATGGTCCTGGCGGTAGAAGGGGAGCTCGTGGGAGAGGGGGAGCAGGAGCTCGACCCCTTCGATTCGGTAGCGGACGAGTGGGTCGCGAAGCCTGATCAGCAACCGCCGCGCCTCGATCGCAGCCTTGAGTCGAGCGCGCCCGCCGAGGGTGGCAGGGTTCCCTCCTAGGATCGCGTCGAGGACGCGCTCGGCGAGCGTCACGGCGCCGAGAGCAGCAGCTCGGCCAGCTCGAGGTCGAACCTCGCGTCGACGTCGATCGAGTCGCGGGGCGCCATCACGTACGGCCGGCAGTCGCCGGCGTAGAAGTCGTCACCGAGCCGCTCCGGGCGCAGGGCGAGAACCGCCGGGCCGTTGCGTGCGTACACGACAGGCTTCTCCTGACGTCGCGCGGGGCGGGCCGGTGCGAGAGGGACGAGCCGGTTTCCCTCGAGCGCCATCAGCGAGTCCGGTCGGAACAGATGTGGAACTTCGACGACGCTGACGACGCAGTCGGCGTCCGTCTCGAGCAGGAGCCGCACGGCTCCATCGACGTGCACGGCCCGCCGGAGCGGCGACGTCGGCTGCAGCAGCACGAGCACGTCGCACCGCGTGAGCTTGCCGAGCGCATGCCGGACGATCTCGAGCATCGGTGTCTCATCGCGCGCGAGCTCCGCCGGCCTCCCCAGCACGTCAGCCCCGAGCTCGCGTGCGAGGGTCGCAGCCTCGTCCCAATCGGTCGAGACGACGACGCGGGTCAGCGTTTCGCTCACCACGGCGGCCTCGATCGTCCACTGCAGGAGCGGCTTGCCGGCGAGCAGGGCGAGGTTCTTCCGCGGGATGCCCTTCGACTCCGCGCGGGCCGGAATGAGGCCGACGACCTCCATCGCTAGTGGTCTCTCCAGTAAGTACGGCGGCCTAAGGCCGGCGAAAAGATGGCATGAAGCAGGGCCTCCCTCGGCTCAGCGCGAGATGCTTCGCGCAACAAGGCAAAACCGGAGCTCGATAGGAGGCCCCAATGGCGATCGTAGCCGGATTCGACGTGCACCGTAACCAGATCACCTTCGACGCTCTCGAGGCCAGCACCGGTGAGGTGACCCGCGGGCGCATCGATGCCACCCCCGCAGCCGTGCGCTCCTGGGTCGGGCGCTTCCCCGGCCAGCAGGTCGAGGTCGCGGTCGAGGCCTGCACGGGCTGGCTCTTCGTCTGCGAGGCCCTGAGCGCGGCCGGCGCCACTCCCCACCTGGCCGAGCCCGCCGAGACGAGCGCCCGGCGGGGAAAGAAGCGCCGCGCCAAGACCGATCGCGAGGACGCCCGCTGGCTCCGGCAGCTCCTGGCCGAGGGGCGCCTGCCCGAGACGTGGATCCCGCCCGCACACGTCCGCGAGTGGCGCACGCGCACGCGTCTGCGCAAGACGCTCGTCGACGAGCGCACCGAGTGGCTGCAGCGCATCCACGCCACCCTCTTCCACCACGGCGTAGCGCAGGTGCCCGAGCGGCTCCTCTCCTCCCGCGGCCGGGCCTTCCTCGCCCAGCTCGAGCTCCCCGCTGCCGCGTGTGAGCGGATCGATGTCGCCCTGGCGGTCATCGAGGCTTTGGACCAGCTCGCCCCGATCGAGCGCGAGCTTCGGGCGCTCGCCCGCCGCCAGCGAGGCTGCCAGGCGCTCATGCGCCACTTCGGCATCGGCGAGCTGACGGCGCCGGTCATCCTCTGCGAGCTCGGCGACGTCTCCCGCCTCTCTGCCTCGCGCAAGGCCGTCCGCATGACGGGCATCGACGTCGGGGTCCACTCCTCCGATCGTCGCTCGCGCGTCGGCAGGCTCACGAAGCAGGGCTCGCCCGAGCTGCGCTGGGCCCTGTACGAGGCGGCGCAGTCGGCCACGCGAGCCACGAGCCCCGACCACGGCGCATACCTCGCCCTGAAGGAGCGTGGACTCTCGCACACGCGCGCCTCCCTCACCATCGCGCGCAAGCTCGCCCGCCGCTCCTTCCATACCCTCCGCGAACTCGGGCCGCAGGCGCTCGAGCCCGTCATCGACTGAGCCCTGCGAACGGTCCCGATCGCCCCCGTGAAGCCCACCCAGTCCGAGATGGCCCTCACCCTTCCGGCCCGCTCCCGCATTGCTCGCGGCTCCCGCCTGCAGGCGGCGACCCACAAAAGACCGAGCGGCCGGAGTCGCTCCCCCCGGATCGACCCAGCCACCATCACGTCGCCGACCATGAGGTCGCGCACCCAGATAAGCCCGGGCGTTCGCGGAGCGATCGGAGAGATCGAGGCGCTCGCGCGCCGGAACCACTCCCCACCCGACATGACGGGAGGCCCGTGCTTCAGATAACCGAGCAGGCCGAGGACGCAGGAAGGCCGCGTACTCGAATGCGTACGCGGCCGACCGAGGACGCCGGCATGCGACGGTTTGCAGCAGGCAAGAGGGCGCCGTAGTTGCCGGAGAGACCATTATTAGTACGTCATGCGCTTGTCGATCGAGAGGTCGCAGCCCACGAGAACGTCCGCGATTCGCTCGCCGGCATGCCCGTCGCCGTAGATGGGCTCGTGCTCGAACGGGCCGTGCTCGAGCTGCGCGCGGACCGCCTCGACGATCTCGCGCCGCTCGTAGCCGACGTCGATCACGTTCGAGCCCCGCTGGCGGCCGATCTGGCGCGGTCCGATGTTGACCGCGGGCGTGCCGATGAACGAGCCCTCGCGGATCGCGGAGCTCGAGTTACCGACGATGCACGCCGTGCGCGCCATCAGCTGCAGATAGTCCTCCGCGGGGAGGTTCTTGAAGAAGTGCAGCCTCGAGTCGTCGTAGTGCTCGCGGAAGGCGCGGATTCCGCCGGCGACGTGCTCGGCGCCCGCGTCGGCGTTCGGCCAGACGACGATCGCCGGGAGGTCGACTTCCCTCACTGCCAGCAGCGTCTCGGTGATCTGCCGCACACCGTGCCCGTACTCGTGCGTGACCGGGTGCTGGGAGACGATCAGGAACGGGTCGTCGAGCTCGAAGCGGCCGCCGACGCCCTCGGCGAAGATCCTGCTCAGGTTGTCGGCGCCGCTTGCGAGCGCTTCCGCCGCCAGGTCCATGCGCGGGCAGCCGACCACGTGCACCCGCTCGGGCGACTCGCCCATCCTGATGATGCGCTCGGCGGCGTCCGTGCAGGCCGGGAAGTGCACGTGGGCGAACTTCGTGACCGCATGCCGGATCGGCTCGTCGATGTTGCCCGAGAGCTCGCCGCCCATCGTGTGGGCCAGCGGGATGTTCATGTACGTCGCGGCGAGTGCCGTCGCCATCGTCTCGAAGCGGTCGCCCACGGCGATGACGACGTCGGGCTCGAGCCGCTCGAACGCGGTCGGCAGCTCGAGCAACCCGAGCCCGGTCGACTTCGCCATCGTGGAGGGCGTCTCGCCCTCGATCAGCATGAAGACCTTGTGGTCGGGCTCGAAACCATCCTGCTCGATCAGCTCGACGACCGTGCCGTAGCGGTCGAGTAGCGCCGACGCCCCGACGACGAGCTCGAGCTCGAGCTCCGGATGGGCCTCGATCGCGCGCATCGCCGACTTGATGCTCGTGTAGTTGGCCCGCGAGCCGACGACGACGCAGACCCTCCTCATTCGACGTCCGCCTCTGTCAGGACCGTGTCGCTGGGAATGTCCCGCCGCGCTCTACGGCCGACGACCTCGCGGAGCCGGCGGGCGGGGATCCCGGTGCCGGGCTTCTTCGCCGCGAGCATCTCGCCCGAGATCACCGCCCCGGCGGGAATATCGGCGACCGCGACCACGCTCTTCTCGAAGACGCGCTTCATTTCCGCCAGCGAGGCTACGTCGTCCTTGTCGACCGGGCTCGCGAGCATGGACTCGATCTCGCGGATCCCCTGGACGAGATCCTCGAGCTCGTCGGGCTCGGCTGCGAGGGCCGCGTCCGGCCCGTACATCTCCTTGGAGAGCGTGAAGTGCTTCTCGACCACGCTTGCACCGAGCGCGACCGCCGCGAATGCCGCACAGGGACCGAGCGTGTGGTCCGAGAGGCCAACCGGCTTCCCGTAGCGCTCGCGCAGTTCCGCGAGCAGGTTGAGGCCGACGCGTTCCGGTGGCGTCGGGTACGCCGACGTGCACTGGAGCACTGTGAGCTTGTCGCCTGCAGCCGCGACCGCTTCGTCCAGTTCCGCCCACGAGCTCATCCCCGAGGAGAGCAGGACGGGCTTTCCCGTCGCGGCAACGGCACGGACGAGCTCGAGGTTCGTGACCTCGCCGGAGGGGATCTTGTGCCGCGCTACACCGAGCTGCTCCAGCCGGGCGAGGCTCTCGAGCGAGAAGGCCGAGCAGACGAACTCGATTCCGACCCGGTCGCACGCCTGTTTCAGCGTCCGCCACTGCTCGTCCGTGAAGGCCGTGCGCTCGAAGTACTCGAAGCGCGGCTCGTCGAGGAAGTAGGGGGGCGACGGCGCGTCCCGCGTCGTCTCGGAGGCCGGGTCGTGGAGCTGGAACTTGACCGAGTCGGCGCCGCACTGTGCGGCTAGCTCGGCCAGCCGGATCGCGTTGCCGAGGCTGCCGTCGTGATTCATCCCGGCCTCGGCGACGATGAGAACGCTCACAAGACGAGGATGCTAGCCTCGCCCCCGCCTCCGGCGGCCACGGCACGCGCCCCGAAGCGTTACGGCTTCCGCGCAACGAGGAGGAGCGAGCCCCCCGCCGGGAGCGATACCCCGCGCTCGATCAGCCAGCGCTCACCGTCGAGGAGCCGTTCGAAGGGACCGTTGAGAGGCCCGGGCACGAGCTCCGCGATCGGGTCGTACGCACGCCGTAATGCCCGCCGGCCCGCGCGCGAAGCGATCATCGCGGGGAGGAGCGTCGAGACGAACGACGAGGCCGCGACGGGCTCGAGGCGTGCCTCGCACACCTTCTTGAGCAGCACGGCGCGCGTATAGCGTCGGACGTGGCGCCCGATCGTGTCCATGCGGCTCCACAGACGCGGGTGCTGGGGGACAAGCAGGATGACGATGCCGCCGTGCCGAGCCGCCCTCGCCATCCCGCGCAGCGCCGCCACGTCGTCCTCGATGTGCTCGAGCACATCGAAGGCGCCTACGACGTCGAACTCCTCCTCGTACGGCAGGCGCGTCGCGTCCAGCTCCCGAAGCTCTACCTCCGGGAGCCGCCGTCGTGCCTCGTCGAGGTACTCCGCCCGAAAATCGACACCAACGAGGCGGAGGCCCGGGAACGCCTCCTGAAGCGCCGAGAGAACGAAGCCGGTGCCGCAGCCGACGTCGAGCAGGCTGCGCGCGCACGGAGAGTGGCGCCGCACCATCGAGACGACCAGCCGGCTGCGCGCTCGGAACCAGAAGCTCCGCGGCTCGACCTCCTCGATCGCCTTGTCGAGACCGACGTAGCCTCTAGCCAGGGGAAGCCCTCAATCGCCACGCCGGCCTCACGACCGACACAGGATTCATTGGCCGGCGCCCTCCCCCGCACTCCGCGGCCACCTCGGCCATCCCGACGGCGTTGCCGAGGCTGCCGTCGTGATTCATCCCGGCCTCGGCGACGATGAGAACGCTCACAAGACGAGGATGCTAGCCTCGCCGCCCGGTGACGGATTACGTCAGGGAGTACTTCAACCGGCAGGCACAGGCCTGGGTCGCACAGGCATACGCCGGGGACCGGCTGCCCGCAAGGTTCCCGGTCGGGCCGGAGCGGCTCCGGGTCGCGCTCGAGAGCGTCGCGCCGGCGGTAGGGACGGACGGCACGCTCGTCGATCTCGGCTGCGGCGGCGGCCAGCTGCTCGCACACGCCGCGAGGCTCGGCTGGCGCGCTGTGGGCGTCGACGTTGCGCCGGGGATGATGGAGCTGGCGAGGCGAGAGACCGAGGGGCTCGGCGTGCGGTTGATAGAGGCGGTCTACGACGAGAGCGGCCTGGAAAGCGGGAGTGCCGACGCGGTCACCGCGCTCGGCCTGATCGAGTACCTGCCGGAGGACGCCGGCCTGCTCGCGGAAGCGGAGCGCCTGCTCCGGCCGGGCGGCCGCTTCGCGGTTTCCTGCCGCAATCGCCTGTACAACCTGATGAGCGCCAACGCCTACACGGAGCGCGAGCTAACGGGAGGCACCGCGCCCGCGCTGCTCGACGAATTACGCGGCATGCTGGAGGGGGTCGAGGCGTCGGACCTGCACGCGCTCGCGCACGAGCTCGCGACCGCCGCTTCGGACCTCGAGCGCGCGGTCGAGCTCGACGAAGAGCTCGTCGGGGTGCGAATGCTGGAGCACCCGACGACGTTCGAGGAGGAACGCCGCCAGCACTCGCCGGCGGAGCTCCGCCGCTCCGCGGAGGCCGCCGGCCTCGCGGAGGTCGCTCTTCTTCCGATCCATCCGCACCCGCTCCCGCCTGGGACGGAATCGCTCGCACCACGCGTCTACAACCGGCTCGCGCTGGCGTGGCAGCGCGCGCTCGGCGGCCGCCCGCTCGGCCTCGCCTTGTGCACCGCGTTCGTAGCGACGTTCGAGAAGGAACGCTGACGCCACTCACGATCGTCACGTATCACTACATCCGCGACGGGGCGCGTGTCCACGCACGCTCAACCGCCGAGCTCGAGGCTCAACTGGACCATGTCGCGCGCACGTACGAGTGCCTCCGCGGCGCGGACGTCGCGCGCGGCGGCTGGCCCGAGAACGCGTGTCTCCTCACCTTCGACGACGGGCTCGTCGAGCATCTCGCGACGGTTGCCCCGGCGCTCGAGCGCTGGGGCCTAACGGGCGTCTTCTGCGTGCCCGGGCAACCCGTGCTCGAACGCCGCGTGCTCGACGTTCAGAAGACGCAGTTCCTGCTCGCGACCGTCCGCGACCACGCCGCACTCGGCGAGCGGATCGTCGAGCTGGCACAGGTCGAGGACGAGGAGGCGTTGCGCGACCGGAACACGCCGCCGCACCGCTTCGACGCGCCCGACACGGTGTTCGTGAAGCGCGCCCTCCAGGACGGTCTCCCGGAGGCGCGCCGCCGCGCCGTCCTCGACCGCCTCTTCCGTGAGCACGTCACCGACGATGAGCGCGCCTTCGCCGACGACCTCTACCTGACGCTCGCGGGCTGCCGCGAGCTCGTCCGCCGCGGTCACGAAGTGGTCGGCCACGGCTACGAGCACCGGCGGCTCGGGCTGCTCGGCGAGGCGGGCCAGCGAGCCGAGATCGAGCGGACGCTGGAGTTCGTCACCTCGTTGGGGGGGACGTGGGCACTCTGTTACCCGTACGGCAGCCGGGACGAGACGACGACTCGGCTCCTCCGCGAGCTCGGCTGCCTGCTTGCGCTGACGACGGATTGCCGCCGCGCGACGCATGAGGATCCGCTCCTAGAGCTGCCGCGGATCGACACGAACGACCTCCAGCTCGAGCTTGGTCTCTAGAGCTCGAGGTAGTCGAGCGCGCGCGAATGGACCGCCCACTCGCCGAGACGTCGAAGGTCGTCCGAGCGAGCCAACTCCTCCGCCGAACGGGCGGTCACCTCGATCGTCGCCTCGTACGGGTCGTCGATCTCCTCGACCGGCTTGAAGACCGAGCGGAAGCTCGTGAAGCGGGTCTGACGCAGGCGGAAGAGCCCGTACGCGTGCTTCTTCGCCAGCTCGACCTGCTCAGGGGTAGGCGGCGGAATCGCCTCGATCCGCGCCAGCCGCGCCAGGTACTCCTCGGCCGTATCCGAGTCCACCGTGAACCCGCGTCCCGAGTAGAAGCCGGTTCCCGCCGTCAACACGGGCGTGCCGAGGCAGGGCAACTCGAAACCGACCGACCCGCGGATCGTGATCCCCCAGTCGGTCACGCCAAAGAGCGACCAGGTGGAGATGCTCGTCTCCGGCTCGAGCAGGTTGACGTGCGGCGGCAGCTCGCCGACCTTTTCGCGGATCGCAGCGTGCTCGCCGAGCTCCCCGGAGACGCCGTCCCGCTTGCGCTTCCAGACGTTCGCGGGGTGCAGCTTGACGATCCAGTTCACCCGGTCGTTCGCGCACACAGCGCGGACCGTCTCCACGAACCACTCCTCCTGGTCCGCGAAGAGATCGCGCCCGAAAAACATGTTCGCGTCCCACAGCACATGTGAGAAGACGACGGCCGTACGGCGCGCCGGATCGAGCCCGAGCTTGCGCACGATCTGCTCTCGCGACTGCCTCTGCGTCCAGCCCTGGTTCCAGCGGGCGAGGAAGGTCGCGCTCTTGTCGTAGCGGAGCGTGAACGCACGCTCCAGCTCTTCATCACGGTCAGGCGTCCACCGGAGCTTTCTGACACGCTCCCAAGACTCGTCCGAGAGCGAGCGGGGGTGCAGACCTTTCGTCTCGGCCGTGTAGCGCTTGAAAACCATCGTGTCGTCCTCGAAGCCGCTCACGAACTGGATCACATTCAGCCCCCGCTGGAGCGCGACGTCGCAGAGCGGTCCCTGGTCGGCGTAGTTCCGCTCGTTGAAGAGGACGAGCTCGGGCCGCAGCGCGTCCAGCATCGGCTCGGCAGCCAACGCGGTCCGGACGGCGGCCGGTAGGAGCCTCGCGAGGAGCGCCTGCGTCCGAGGCTCGCCGAGGTCGACGCCGCCCTCGTGCAGGTAACGCGAGACGGTAGAGAGCGCCTCGCGACCGACCTCGGCACCCCGATACGTCAGCGTCTTCAGGTCGGCCGGCTCACGAACGCGCGCGAGCAGCGCCTCGCCCTCGCGCCGCGCCTCCTCCTCGCGGTCGGGCGTCAGGAAGTCGTCGAGGGTGACGAACCTGCGCACGCCGAAGAGCTCGAGGTACCGGCGGCCGAGGTCCGCGTCGGGCAGCGTCACGACAACCGGCTCGAGACCCTGGAGCTGAAACGCCTTGCAGAACATGCCCTCGAGCTTCAACTGGTAGGTCGAGTAGCTCAGGCTTGCGATCAACGCCGTCCCCCGCGTCATCGACGGCGTCGGTCGGGTCACGGCGCCGTGGCGGCGACGGAAGCCCCGATAGTCCCACTCGAGGATCGCTCGATCCCGCAGCCCGCGGCCGCGGGCAGCCAGCAACCGGCGGAGATCCTCGGGCCGGACCGCGACCATCGAGACGACACTCTCTAGCATCTCCGGCCGACCCGTGCTGGAGCTGACCGTCGCAATCGTCGCGCACGCCGCGCTCGGCGTCGGCCTCGCCGTCGCGGTCTGGGCAGTTGGGCTCGGCTGCGTCCGCGGGCTGCGCGAGGGCGACGGGCTCGCGTACCCGTTCGGCCTGCTCATGCTGAGCGTCGCCGCGCTCCTCGTTGTTGCCTCGCCCTTCCTCGGCCCGGTCGCGCTCGTCCTGGTCCTCGCCCCTCTCGTGCGCCTGCGCGGGTCCGGCGGTGTCTTCCGTCGCATCGTCCCTCCGTTCGCGTGGTCGCTGCCGGCCGCACTCGGTCTCGGACTCGCTCTCGGGCTGCTCAACCACGGCCCGACCCGAGAAGAGGACTCGACTGCGTACGGCGACATGCTCTTCTACGCTGCGAAGACCGTCGCGGCGACCGAGTCGCTGCTGCCGTTCCGCGATCTCACCGTCGAGGGAGAGCACCACGTCTGGGTCGAGAGCGGATGGACCTTCCTGGCGGCCGCGCTGTCGTGGCTACCCGGGGTAGACGTCGTTCTCCTCCAGGCAGCCACGGCGCCCGCGTTCCTCGTCGCCGCGGTGGCGATCGGAGCCGGCCTGCTCCCGGTCCCCGGGCGGCGCTCCGCCTGGTTGCCCCTGGCAGCGGTCTTGGCTGTGTCCTTCGTCGCCTATCCGACGTGGCTGACCGAGAGCCCGCCGGTCGCGCTCGCGGTGCCGCTCGCCTTCCCGATGTACGCGCTCTGGCGCCGGCAACTTCCGGCTACGTGGTTCGCCGCAGCCGTGGCCGTGATTGGAATCGATCTCTTCCTGACGAAGGGCTTCGGGGGGATCCCCTTCGCTGTCGTCGCGACGGTCGTGCTCCTTCGCGACCACGCACGGCGTCCGTGGGCGTACGTCCTGTTCGCTGCCGCGGCCGCCGCCGGGGTGGTCGTCTTCGTGCTCACCTCCGCCTGGCTGGCCGACCTGCTCGAGCTGAAGTTTCTCCCAGCCGACGCAATCCGCGGGCTCCGCAGACAACTCGACGTGCGGGATACGCAGGCGGCTGCGCCGGCTTTTCAGGTCGTCGGGCAGGCGCTGCTCGCCGCGGCGCTCCTGCGCGCGAGAGCGTTCACCTTCGCGGCCGCCCTCGGCGCCGGCCTCTTCGCCACCTGGATGGTGGGCGGCCACGGCTTCGACATCACCGTCGGGCTCTCTGTGCTCCTCGCCGCGCTGTGCTTCCTCGAGCGGCAAGAACTGCTCGAGCGGCATCGGCTGCTCGTCGCTGCCGCGGCCGTCTCGCTCACGCTGTCGGCCTGGTTCCGCGACATCGCGGGCGTCCACGCCGGGTTCCTTCTCGTCGCGCTCCTTGCGGCGGGACTCGTCGCCGCCTTCGTCCGCCGCCCGCTCCCGGTCGCCGCCGCAGCCGCGGTTGTCGCCTTCGGCGTTCTGCTCGGCCTCGGCGAGCGGCAGACCACCCTGACCCGCGAGGACTACGCCGTCTGGCATCGCGTCGCCGACGCCGTCGCGAACGACGCTCTCGTCTTCACGAGCCAGACGGGGCCCGAGGTCACCGGGACCCAGGGCTGGAACTACTACCCGGGCGTCGCGGGCCGCCAGGTCTACCTCGCGGGCTGGTCGAACAGCCCACTCCTCGTCGACCGTGCCCAGCGGGCGCGCCGGTTGCGCCTCAACCGAGAAGTGCTCTCCGGCCGGCTTTCGCCAACGCTGCTCCGCCTCTCGCGACGCTACGGCGTCTACTACGCGGTGCTCCTTCGCGGCGAGCGCGCGCCGTCGTCGTTCCGCCCGGTCTACCGGAACGGGCGCTTCGTTCTCTACCGGATACGGCCGTAGAGCGCGAGCGTCTCCGCGACCATGCGCTCCTCGGAATAGCGCTCGCGCACCCGTCGGCGGGCCTCCTCGGCGACGCGGCGCGCCTCCTCGGGGTGGTCGAGGCAGAAGCAAATGCGCTCGGCGAGCGACTCGGCGTCCCCGACCGGCACGAGAAAGCCGGTCTCGCCGTCGACGACCGTGTCTCGAATCCCGCCGACCGGCGTCGCGACAACCGGGACACCCGCCGCCTGCGCCTCGATCACGGCGAGACCGAAGCCTTCGTAGTGCGAGGGGAAAGCGAAGACGGCAAACGACGCCAGCAGATCGGGAACCTCGGGCACGTGACCCAGCATGACGACGTGGTCACCGAACGGCTCCGCCAGGCGCTCCAGCTCCTCGCGCAGCTCGCCGTCCCCTGCGATCGCGAAACGCACGCCAGGGTGGCGCTCGAGCACTCTCGGCACGGCGGCGAGCAGCGTCCGGTGGCCCTTCTGCTCGGCCGGCCGCGCGATAGTGCCGACAAGCGTCCCGTCGAGAACCCGGTGGTTCGACGTGAACCGCTCGAGCTCGATGCCGAGCGGGATTACATAGCTCGGGCGCCGCCCGTCACGCGTCCTGTCGGCCTGCGACGTGTAGATCACGGTGGGGCGCATCGCCCAGCCGAACCTGAGCCAGAGGCGTCCGGCCAGGTTGTCGCGGCGCGGCAGCTCGGGCGTGTGGTGCGTGACCAGCACGCGGCGAACTCCGGCGAGACGGGCCGCGACGAGCGCGGGCGGGAAGACCTCGGTCACATGGGCGACGTCGGGCCGAAGTCCGCGCAGCAGG
>JAHEXT010000071.1 GCA_023251945.1 Actinomycetes bacterium | reverse complement strand
GAGGAGGCCGAACCGGCGGCCGCGGAGACCGGGACTACGACGACCGAGACGACCGGGACCACGGAGACCACGACGACGGAGACCACGACGACGGAGACGACCCCGACGGAGACGACCCCGACGGAGACAACTGCCGGCCAGGGCGACCCGGTCGCGGGCAAGGCAGTCTTCACGTCGGCGGGATGCACGAGCTGTCACACGCTCGCGGACGCGGGCGCGACTGGCACCGTCGGCCCGAACCTCGACGCGGTGAAGCCGTCCTACGACAAAGCCGTGGTGCAAGTGACGAACGGGGGCGCCGTGATGCCGCCCTTCAAGGGCACGCTGAGCGAGCAGCAGATCCAGGACGTCGCCGCGTACGTCTCGTCGGTTGCGGGCGGTTAAGCGCGGCAGACGGGCGCTAGGCTGTAGCGGCTTGGAGAGGTGTCCGAGCGGCCGAAGGAGCGCGACTGGAAATCGCGTACGTGCTGAAAGGTGCGTCGCGGGTTCAAATCCCGCCCTCTCCGTGTCAGAGACCCCGCGAGGGGTCTCTTCCCATGAGCAGGAGGAGGCGTGCGATGGGCACGAGAAACGGTCGTGTGCTGGTTCTCGGGGCGGGCTCTGCCGGCGAGCACTTCGTCGGCGCCCTGCGACGGCTCGATCCCGGCGTGGAGATCGTCGTCATCGAGCGCGAGCTGGCCGGCGGGGAGTGCTCGTACTACGCATGCCTTCCCACTAAGACGTTGCTGCGCCCGACGGAGGTGCTCGCGGCGGCGCGCAGCTCGCCGGGTGCCGCCGAGGCCGTCACGGGTGAGCTCGACCCGGAGCGCGTCTACTGGTGGCGAGACCAGGTCACAGACGGGCGCGACGACTCGTGGCACGCCGGCTGGCTCGCCGACCAACGCGCCGAGCTCGTGCGGGGCGAGGCCCAGGTGCGGAGGCCGGGGGTGGTCTCGGTCGGCGAGCGCGAGATCGAGTACGGAGCCCTCGTTGTCGCAACGGGGTCGTCCCCGGCCGTACCCCCCGTCCCGGGGATCGAGAGCGTGGACTTCTGGACGAGCCGCGACGCGGTCTGGGCAGGCGTGGTGCCGGAGAGACTCATCGTCCTCGGCGGCGGCCCGGTCGGAGCGGAGCTCGCGCAGTTCTTCCACCGGATGGGAGCCGGAGTAACCATCGTGGAGCCGTCCGACCGGATTCTCTCGAGGCTCGATCCCGAGGCGGGAAGGCTCCTTCGCCAGCGGTTCGAGGAGGAAGGGATCGAGGTTCGCGTCGAGGTTCGGGCCGAGCGCGTGGACGCCGTGGACACGGGGGTGCGCGTCGATCTCACGTCGGGGGAGACGCTCGAGGCCGAGCGCCTGCTCGTTGCCACCGGACGGCGGCCGAACGTCGCGGGCTTCGGGCTCGAGGAGCTCGGCGTCGAGATCACGCCCAGGGGACTCGTCGTCGATGACCGGCTACGTGCCGCCGACGGCGTGTGGGCCATCGGCGACGTCGCCGGCGTCGCCCTGCTGACGCACGTCGGCAAGTACCAGGCGCGCGTCGCAGCCGCGAACATCGCGGGACACGACGTGACGGCCGACTACCGTGCGATCCCGGCGGCGGTCTTCACGGATCCTCAGGTGGCGTCCGTGGGCACGACCGAAGGGAGCGGCCTCGTGACCGCGCGCTACGAGATCACCGGTGGCAGGCTCTCGACCTACGAGCGTCCGCGTCGCGCCGGTCTCGTCAAGCTGGCCACGGATCCCCGTCGCCGAGTGCTCGTGGGGGCAGTCGCAATCGGGCCCGAAGCGGGGGAGTGGCTCGGCCAGCTCACGCTGGCGGTGCGCGCCGAAGTTCCGCTCGAGGTGCTCCTCGACACGATCCAGCCGTACCCGACGTTTTCGGAATCGATCTTCAACGCGCTCCGCGAGCTTGCCGATTCTTAGGGTGCTCTTACAGTCGTTTCAGCATCCGTTCATCCGCCGCTGGTGACCTTCAGTGCGTGGCTGGGACGTCCTCACGCATCGAGGAAGCTCGCGCCCGCGCCGCAGGCGCGAAGCGCTCGCTCGGCGCCGCGGCTGCGGTCGGCTTCGTCACCGCGCTCTTCCTGGCGTACGTCAGCCATCCCGGGGCGACTCCGACGACCGTCTCTGGTGAGAACTCCGACGACACGAGCGGGGTGATCGAAGACGACGACTTGACGACCAGCGGGTTCGCGTTCGGCCAGGGGACGATCGCACCTTCGAGCGGGTCCGTTCCTCAGGTGCAGACACATGTCTCGTGAGGCGCCCGCGAGAACACACTCGTTCCGAGCTATGGGTGTCGACGTCGTCGTCGGCGGCGCGAGCACGGTCGAGCTGCGAGCGATCGCGGCGGTGTTCGAATCCTGGGACCGTCGCTTCAGCCGCTTCCGACGCGACAGCGAACTGACGCGGGTCAACCGGAACACGGCTGAGACGGTCGTCGTCACGCCCGTCTTTGCGCGGGCCGTTCAGACGGCACTTGCGGCCGCAGCCGCGACCGGCGGCCTGGTCGATCCAACCCTCGGCGTCGCGATCGAGGCCGCGGGGTACGACCGCGACTTCGCCGAGCTCGACGGGGATCCGCGGCCACCGGGGCCAGCGGCCCCTGGGAGCTGGAGATCCGTGCGCCTGACAGGACGCGTCCTTTCGCGGCCACCGGGCGCGGCGCTGGACCTGAACGGCGTCGTCAAGTCGATGGCGGTCGATGCGGCTGTGCTGTTCCTCGCCGGCGACGGCTTCGTCTCCGCCGGAGGCGACCTCGCCGGCCGCGGGGAGGTGACGGTAGCCCTGCCCGAAGGCCCTACCCTCCGCCTGCTTTCCGGCGGCCTGGCGACGAGCGGTGTGATTCAGCGGAGCTGGGTGCGCGGAGGCGGCGTTCAGCACCACCTGCTCGACCCACACACCGGGCGCCCGTCGCGCTCCCGCTGGACGGAAGTCACGGTCGCCGCGTGCAGCTGTCTCGCTGCTGACGTCGCAGCGAAGGCGGCTTTCCTGCTCTCGCACGACGGTCCGGACTGGCTCGACGAGCGGGGACTGCCCGGGCGCTTCCTCGGGGACGGCGCGGTCGTCGCGAATGTGGCGTGGCGCCGAGTTATGAGCCCGCGCCGGCGGCTGCTGGGGGCGGTCGCGTGATCGTAGGGACGAACGTCGCCTGGTACGTGGACCGCGCCGGCGGCCTCGTCGCCTTCGCCCTCCTGACCGTCTCGATCGTCCTCGGGCTCCTTCTCTCGGCGCGCGCGCGCTCGAGCTGGCCTCGCTTCGCGCTCGAGGACGTGCACGGGTTCGCGGGACTCCTGGCCGGCACGTTCATCGGGATCCACGGGATCGGCGTGCTTCTCGACGGCTACTTCCACTTCACTCTCGCCGACATCGTCGTCCCCGGCATCGCTCCGTACCGGCCGCTCGCAACGGCCCTCGGCGTTGTCGCGGCCGAGCTGCTCGCCGCAATCGCAGTCACGAACCGCTTCCGTCGCAAGCTCTCGTTCTCGTTCTGGCGGCGCGCCCATTACGCGAACTTCGCGGTCTGGCTGCTTGCGCTCGCCCACGGGATCTCGTCGGGATCCGACAGCAACACCGTCTGGGCACTTGCTCTCTACGCGGTGACCGCTGGGTCGGTCGCGGGCCTCACGCTGTGGCGGATCCTCCACACGCGGCCACACCCAGCGTGGGCACGTCGGCTGTGGCCGGTGACCGCAGGTGTCGTGGCCGCGGAGCTCGTCGTCGCGCTTGCGCTCACGCCGCTCCCCGGCTAGCTCCCCGAGCGGGGAGGAGCCATCAGTCCGCCGCGGTGGGTGATGGGGGTTTACCCGCAGCGTCGGTAAGCGTCCGCACCGATGCCGTGCCTCGGGCTTTGCGGGGACGCTCGGTACGGTCGCAACGTGATGGCTCGAGATCCGCTACCAATTGCCTGGCTTGACACGCCCGCTGCGGACGAGCTCCCAGACGAGGTGGCCGCTGAGATCGGGCCGATCGCCGAGCGGATCGGCTTCGTGCCGAACATCGCGCGGCTTCTCGCCGTGACGCCGCATCATTTCGTTCACTGGTGGCGCTACTTCGACGACCTGATGCGTGGGCCCTCGAACCTGACCAAGACACAACGCGAGATGATCGCGGTCGTCGTCTCCGCCGAGAGTCGCTGCCCGTACTGAATGATGGCCCACGCGGCCGCGTTGCGGCTGCGAACCAAAGACCAGGTGCTCGTCGACCAGCTGCTCGCGAACTACCGCTACGCGAAGCTCGACCTGCAAGACCGCGCCATGCTCGACTTCGCCGTCAAGCTCACGCAGGCCCCCGACCGGTGCAGCGAGGACGACCTCGACAATCTCCGGAAGGCAGGTTGGGGCGACGAGGACGTCCTCCACGTAGTGGAGCTGACGGCGATCTTCAACTACAACGGCCGCCTCGCCAACGCCTTGGGCCTGCTCCCCAACCCGGAGTATCACAGCCTCGGCCGCAGCTCTGAACC
>JAHEXT010000070.1 GCA_023251945.1 Actinomycetes bacterium | reverse complement strand
GTCGAAGTCGCCGAACGGGTCGAACTCGCCGAAGTACGAGCGCGCGGCGGCGATCCGCTCGTAGTCGCGCCGCAGCAGCGCTTTCGTCCCGCAGAGCGTGTCCTTCACGTAGTAGCCGGTCACGCCCTTGAACAGGCGCGAGAAGGTCTTGTTTCCGAGCGTGTTGAGGAAGCGCATCGCCTTCGGCTCGACGTCGTAGACCAGCCGCGAGCCGTTGACGAGCTCGGCCTTGCCCTCAGCGAGCGCCCGGTAGAACTTTGGCAGGTCCTCGGGGCGGACGCTCAGGTCGCCGTCGAGGATCACGAGCACCTCGTGTTTCGCGGCCGCGAAACCCGCGCGCACCGCATCGCCCTTGCCGCGGCCTGGCTGGTCGACGAGAGAGATGTCGAGCTCGGGGTGGAGCGCGATCTGCCGGGCGATCTCCGCGCGCGTGCCGTCGGTCGAGCCGCCTTCGACGAATATGAGCTCGCTCGCCCTGCCGAGCGCCGGTAGCCGGCGCACGAGCGCGGGCACGTGGCCCTCCTCGTTCCGGCACGGGCAAACGACGGAGACGCTCTGCTCCCCGATCGGCTCCGCCCTGAGCCGGGCCACGACCCAGTAGGTGAGACAGAGCTGGTTGAACGGCCAGATGTTGGCCAGGAAACCGTTCAGAAGCATCGTGAGGAGCGGCACCTGCTTCGGGAGCAGGATGCGCGCGCTCGTCGCTAGCACCTCGAAGCCGGAGAGCTCGAGCAGGTTACGGAAGTCGTTCGGCGCGACCCAGTTGCGGACCGGCTTGGCCGGCTTGAGGCGGAGCCTTTCGGCGAGACGGATGATCGGCCGCCAGGCGCGGCTGTAGGAGTTGATGACGACCCGCGTGCGTGGGTGCGAGTGCGCGGCCACCCGCTCCAGCAGAGACTGCAGGTCGTGGACGAACGCCACGAGATCGGACAGGACGATGGTGTCGAACGTCTCGCCCAGGTCGAGCTCCTCGCCGGTCGCGACCTCGAAGCGGAGCTCGGGGTGACGGGAGCGGGCGAGCTCCACCATCCCGGGGCTGACGTCGACCCCGACTCCGACGCCCGGGCGGAGCGCCGCCAGGAGGTCGCCGGAGCCGCTCCCGATCTCCAGCACCCGCTGCCCGGGCGGGATCTGGAAGCGGAAGATCTGCTCGAGCAACCGGTGGTAGGTGCGGTTGCGCCGCCGCCAGCGCTGCTCCTCGGCGGCGAAGTCGTCGAAGAACGCTCGCAGCTCGGCGTACTCCGGTGGGACGGATTCCGGGGCTTCGCGTTCGGGCGGCACCGCGCGCTCTGTCGAGGCTCGCGCCACGACCGAGGAATGTTAATCCAGCGCTCGGCGGCGAACCGGACGATGCCCGTCAGAGACGGGGCGATGCAACCGGGACCCTAGAGAGAGCGACGACCATCTCACTTGCTGTGGATGGTGATGCTCCCTCCGCCGAGGCTCATGGTCGGGTCGGCGTCGTCGGGCGCGCCCATCTTGTTGTCGTAGATGACTGCACCCGTGGCCTTGTTCCAGATCTTGATGCGGAACTTGTCGACGCCGCCCCCGCCAGAGACCTGGCCGTCGATCGCGGTCAGGTGGAACGCGTAGTCGCCGGCGCCGTTGATGGTGCCGGAACCCTTGTACTGGGCCCTCGCTCCCGCGATCACGAGCCAGTCGTAGCTCGTGCTGTTGAAGTTGAGGTCTCCGGCCTTGAACTGGAACTCGGTGTTACCCGACGGCGTGGTCTTGCCCTTTTGGTACTTGGAGACGAACCCGAAGTTCGCCTTGCCGGCCAGCGTCGGGTCGGCCGCGTAGGCGCCCGGAGGCGAGTCGATCCAGCCGCCGCCGGTGACGAACCCGGCGGACGGGTCGAAGACGACGACATACTGGAACGCACACTGTCCCGACCCGCTGTCCTTGTCGGTTACCGTCAGGGTCAACGTGTAGACGCCGGGCACCGTGTACGTATGGGTCGCGGTCGCGGTGCCCGAGCCGTTCACCTCGCTCACCGTCGCGGCCGAGCTCGTCCCGTCGTCCCAGTCCATGCTCGCCGTGTGCGTGTCCAGAATGCCCGGATCCGTGAAGGGCGCGCTCGCGGTCACGAGCGTCCCGACTTGGACGGGGCTCAAGGGAGCCGTGATCGGGCCGCAGGTGGGCGGGACGTTCGCCACCACCACCAGGAACGTGTCCGCGTCCGAGGCGCTGTCGGCGTCCGTCACTCTCACCGTGACGGTGTAGGTGCCGTTGTCCGCGTAGGCGTGGGCCCTCGCCGGGAGCGCTCCGGTGCTCGAGCGGCTGAACGTCTCCGGCGCCGAGCCGTCGCCCCAGGTGACCACGACCTGCCAGGGGCTCGGGCCGTCCGCGTCGCTGAAGGAGCCGAGGGCGAAGCTCTTGTTCTCTCCCTCGTTCGAGGTCTGGTCCGCGGGCGCGGTGACGACGGGCGCCGAGTTGGTCGGCGGGCAATAGCCGTACCCGTACCCGTACCCGTACCCGTAGCCGCCGCAGTACGCGTTCGCCAGGCCTCCGGCCGTGAAGCCGAGCACCGTGAGCGTCGTCAGAGCAAACGCGATCAAGGCGCCCGCCAAAACGCGCCGACGCCGAGATGTCCCTATCCCCTGCCCCCACGAACGATTCATGTTCGTGGTCGGAGTCTACGGGCCGGTGAGCGAGTGTTCAAGGGTGCAGGCCAAGTTGGCCCGCCATCTCGAGCCTCGCGAAGACGAGCACAGCCAGAACGAGGACTGCGATCAGCAGCGCATTCCGCCTGCGCGTCGAGATCTCCGGCGATTCTTCCGGACGTGTCCCTACGAGCACTGCGGCCGCACACAAGAGGCCCATGAGACCTACTGCGGCGAACTCCCAATCCCAGTCGACCCCTGCATGGACGAGGAAAGCGACGTAGACGCCGCCGGCCGCGGCGACGAGAGGGTCCTGGCGCCCGCGCAGGGCGACGAGCGGAACCCCGAGGCCCACGACGAGGAGAGCAAGGCCGAGTGGGCCGAGCTCGGCAAGCGTCTCGAGATAGAGGCTGTGGGCGTCATGGGCGTAGTACGGCGTCGAGGGGTGGTGGAGCAGGAAGTCGCCGAACGTGCCGGCGCCCGAGCCGAGCAGGGGATTCGTCTCCACGTCCTGCCACGCGATGCGCCAGTACGTCGGCCGGAGCTCGCCGAGGAGCGTGAAGCTCTGCCCTCTCTCGGAGCCGATCAGCAGACCTGCTGCGAGCCCCGTACCGAGCAGCGCCAGCAGCACCCCCGTGTGGATTCGGCGCGAGAAGTACAGGATCGCGACGAGTCCGACCGGCAACGCCACCCAGGCGCCGCGGCTGGACGTGTAGAAGAGAGTGGGCACGAAGACGAGCAGCGGCGTCAATGCCAGCGACCGCATGGTCCAGGAGCCCGCCCAGAGGGCGAGTCCGATCGTGAGGAGGATTCCGAGCACCGCGTAGATGCCGACCGCGTTCGCATAGCCGAACGGCTCGAACAGGTGCCATCCTTGGAACACGTCGGGGATCGGAGGCGAGAGGAAGACGTACAGTCCCAGCGCATACGCCGAGACCGCAGTGGCGCCGGCGAGAGCACCGATCAGCAGGGACGGCAAGGAGGCCCGCGTCACACCGAGTAGAACGGTCAGCAGGGCCACGACGTACAAGAGCATCCGCTCCGACTCGAATAGGGAGCCGGAGGGGAGGCTCGACCAGTAGTAGGACGCCGCCGTCCACACGGTGAGCGCGGTCAAGGCCACGACGACGGCCCACTCCCGGCGACTGACTGTGATTCGCGCCCGGGCGATGAGCGCCGCCGCCGAGACGGCGAGAAGCGCCAATATGGCCAGGCGCCACGTTCTGGGGAAGAAGCCGCCCCCGGAGTAGCCGACGACCGAGACGACCGCGAAGCTCATGATCGCGGGGAGGACGGTGAACCAGCCGATCGGCGTCTCGAGCCCCGCCCGATCTTGGTTGTCGAGCCTCTTCCGGAAAGGACGTCTGTGGCGGACCGCCATTACCGCAGCATGAAACATCCGCGCGCGCAGCAAAGGCAACCGGCCACCTCGATCGGTTCAGCGCGTTGAACGGGGCGGACCTGCCCGGCCCCTACACTCCCTGGATGCGGGCGGACCGGGCGAAGCAGCTCCTGAAGAACAGCGTCTACCGCGCGCTCGGCGAGGCGGTGAGCGGTGTCGGGGCGCACGACGGAGAGACGGCGCGCACGCTTCGCGTGCTCATGTATCACAAGGTCAACGACCTTTGGCCAAATCCGACGACCGTCCCGACAGCGGTCTTCGAGGAGCAGATGGCCCTCCTCGGCGAGCTCGGCTACGTGCCCGTCTCGCTCGGTGCGGTGACGGGCCACTACGTCCATGGGGTGGACCTTCCGGAGGGAGCCGTCCTCATCACTTTCGACGACGGCTACAGAGACAACCTCGAGAACGCCCTTCCGGTACTCAGGCGGCATGGGTACCCGGCTGTCCTCTTCGTCCCGATCGGCTACCTCGACGACGGCCGGCCTCTTCCGCACGAGGAGTCGCTGCGCGTGCTCGGCATCCGCAACGAGA
>JAHEXT010000044.1 GCA_023251945.1 Actinomycetes bacterium | reverse complement strand
CACCGGTCCCTGCCCGCGGTGCGTCATGACCACGCTGCCGCAGGGCGACCTGCCGAAGGATGCCGGCATCCTGCGCACTGCAGCGCAGCACAACCAAGCGAATGTGGGCGTCTACGCCGACGTGATCGAGGGCGGCACGACTCGCCGCGGCGATCCCGTCACGCTCGCCTGATCGGCGGCAGTCGAATAGGCAGCCCTGACGAGCCCCGCGCTACGGGATGACCGGGCCGGGAAGCCGAGCCGAGACGATGCTCCCCGCTGCCTCGGCGCTCGCCGGATGGCCGGTGACGGTGGCGACGAACGTGTCTCGCTCGAGCGCGAAGAGCCGCAGAGCCGTGATCGCCCGGACGGTCGCCGTCCGAGGAACGTCGCGGAGGAGGGCGATCTCGCCGAAGAACCCGCCCGCATCCAACTCGCGGACTTGGCCTCCGTCGATCTCCACGGCGGCGCGCCCGTCGTCGATCACGTAGAAGCGGTCGCCCCGGTCACCCTGGGCGAAGACGGTGGATCCGGCCTCGCGCCGCTCTTCCGACAAGGCCTTGGCGAGACGCTCGAGCTCAGGCGCTGCGAGCGGTGCGAAGATCGGCACGCCTCGCAGCAGCTCGACCGCCTCGCTCGGCGCCGGCGCCGCTACGTCGATCGAGACCAGCGGACGCCAGAGCGGGACGAGGGTCACGGGCAGGATGAGCCCGGCCGCGAGAATGGCGCCGCGCGTGCCGAGCGCCGAGATGAGGAGCGGCGCGAGCAGAGACCCGACTCCCATGGTCAGGAGCGCGAGTGCTTCGAACGCGCCGAACACGCGGCCGAGCACAGCGTCCGGGGCCGCTCGCTGCATGAGGGTCACGCCGGCGACGTCGACGAGCGTGTTGCCGACCCCGATCAGCGCGAGCAGGACGAGCGCCGGCGTGAGCTCCGGCCACACGGCGATCAGTGCCAGCGGCACTCCCCAGAGCACGAGCCCGATCCCGAAGTACCCGGAGAGCCGTCTTCTCCCGGCGACCCCGGCCACCACCAGGATGCCGAGAACCGCGCCGATCCCGACCATTCCGTCGATCCAGCCGACCCCCGGAGTCCCGAGCTCGAGCAACTCGATCGCCAGGACGACGACGAAGACGTTGAGCATCCCGGCGACGAGCGTCTGCGCCGAGAAGAGGCCGATCACGATCCGCAGGTCGGGCTCGGAGACGATCGTTCGCCAACCCGCCAGTAACGTGTGCGAACGGGCGCTGACCCGCGCCTGCTCCGGCGGCTCGCCGGCGACACCGATCCGCGCCACGAGCGCCATTGCCACGAGCAGCATGCCTGCGGTGACGACGAAGACCGTTCCGATTCCCGAGGCGGCGAGCAGCAGCGCGCCCAGCGCGGGTCCCGCGAAGAGACCCACGCTCTCGACGGCACTCGCGATCACGTTGGCCGCCGTGAGCTCTTCGGGCGTGTCCACGAGCGACGGCGTCAGCGCCGCCTGTGCGGAGCGGAAGAGCGGCTCGGCAACGGCGACGAGCACCGCGAGCGTGTAGACGGCGAGCCGTGCCGCATCGAGGAACACGAGCGCGGCCATCGCGGCGAGCGTCACGCAGCGCGCGAGATCCGAGGCTATGAGGACGCGCCGGCGCGAGCGGCGGTCGGCGAGGACGGACAGCCACGGCGAGGTGGCGGCGGCGGCCGTCAAGCGAACGAAGCCGATGATCCCGACAGCGGCGACGCCGCCCGTCTCGTAGGCGTAGACGGCGACTGCGATCGCCGACGCGCGGTTCGAGAGGTTCGACGCCGTCCAGGCAAGCTCGAGCCGACGGACGTCGTCGTTTCGGAAGACCTCGCCGAAGACGCGGATTGGCTCGGCGAGTCGATGCGCCGCGCTCATGTCGCGAGCATCTCATCTCGCCCTTGCGTCTTCACAGAGCTGGCGGGAAGATTGCTCGTGCTTTCGGTGTCATGTGGTGGAGGACAGCGTTCGCTGCCCCGACTGAGTAGAAGGAGGAGACCATGTCGTCGAACGAGGAGAACGAGCGCGACAAGCGTGAGCCCGAGGCCGAGGACGTCGTCGCCCACAGGTACGTGGCCGACGAGCCGGGTGAGGACGAGCGAGGGAAGCGTCACAAGAGGCACGAGTCCGACGCACCCGAGGGCGACGAGCTCGGGAAGCGCAAGAAATAACGAGAAGTAAGCCGGGATCGAGCGCGCCGCCCGGCGCGTCCGGTCCGATCAGGAACGACGTCGGCGAAAGCCGTCGGTTTGACTCTTCTCCAACGGATGGAGGGAATTCCATTCGTGCACGAGGATTCTGTCCTCGACGAGGCCGATGAGCTGGACGTCGAGGACACGGCAGTCGTTGCCGCGCTCTACGACCCGCTTCGCTTCCGCCTGTTCCGTCTCCTCGAGGCGCCGCGCTCGGTCGCCGAGCTGGCAGAGGCGGTCGACATGCCGGCGAACCGGCTCTACTACCACGTGCGTCGACTCGTCGCGTGCGGCCTCGTGTGCCAGGTCGACGCCCGCGCGTCGGGCAGGCACACGGAGCGGATCTACGGTCGAGTCGCAACGCGGATCAGGTTCTCCGGCGACCTCGACGTGTACAGCGGTGGGTTCCTCCGGGGCGTCACCGACGAGTTGGAGGCCGGTCTTCGCGGTGTCGTAGGCGATGCACCGGGTCTCGTACCACACGATCTCAGTGACTGCGACGCGTGCGAAGGAGCTCGAAGATCGCCTCCGCGGCCTGATCTCCGAATACGAGCGGGCGAGCTCGACCGGGATCGATGCGCGACGGTTCGGCGTGCTCGGTGTGCTCGCCCCGCTTCCGGACGAGGTCGAAGCCTGATGGTGATTCGCGACCTCGCGAACGGGGAAGCCGCATTTCTCGAGGAGATGCTGTACACGGCCCTTGCGTGGAGACCAGGCGTCGAGCTTCCGCCCAAGGAATGGGTGCTGGAGCATGCCCAGGTCATCGTCTTCCACAGGGACTGGGGTCGCGCAGGCGACACCGCGCTCGTTGCGGAGGAGGACGGACGTCCGGTCGGGGCCGCCTGGTATCGCTTCTTCACCGAGGCCGAGCACGGCGAGGGCTATGTCGACGAGCAGACGCCCGAGCTGGCGATCGCAGTCGTCGGCGGCTTTCGCGGACGCGGCATCGGGCGCCGTCTCATGGACGAGATCCACGCGCGGGCGCGCGCCGACGGTCACACGCGCATCTCCCTCAGCGTCGACGCCGAGAATCCCGCAAAACGGCTCTACGCGGCACTCGGGTACGTCGACTTCGAGCCGGGCGACGGCTCGGGTCGGATGATTCTCGACCTCGATTGAGCCTTGCTCCGTGTAGCCCCTCACAGGGTGTCAAGCGCATCAGCGGCCGTACCGATACTGAACATCAAATGCATCAGATGCCTCTTGCCCGGATGTTTCGACTCCGGCAAGCGGCGACAGAAACGCCGTCGCTGAGCCAGATCGGGGTCGTCACGCTCGCAGTTCTCCTCGCGCTGGCGATCTACGTGGTCAGCGTCACGGTCGAGCGCTTCGGAGATGCACCTCTGTTCATGCTCGCAGTGCCGCTCGGCCTCACCGCGATCGCGTATGGGCTCACCGGCGGGATCGCGATGGGGCTGCTGGCGTCAACTCTGGCAGCGGCGTGGTGGGCGGAACAGGGCTATCCCGGCGGCCTGGCCTGGCTCTCGTCGCGCGCGGTGACTTGCCTGCTGATCGGAGCCGTTCTCGGCTGGTTTGCCGACTCGCGCCACGCGCTCGGGCGTGCGATCGCGAGCCACCGAGAGCTCTCGCTAGACATGATCGCCACGGCCAGCTTCGACGGGTACTTCGTCGAGGTCAATCCCGCATTCACCCGGACGCTCGGGTTCACGGCCGAGGAGCTCGTATCACGGCCCTTCATCGACTTCGTGCACCCGGACGACCAGGAGCCGACGCTCGCCGCTGTGGTCGAGCAGACAGAGGAGGGGCGCGACGTCTTCAACTTCCAGAATCGCTACCGCACGAAGGACGGCTCGTACCGGTGGCTCGAGTGGACGTCTCGTCCGGATCCGGAAGGCCGTGCACTGATCGCGGTCGCCCGGGACGTTACGGACCGCAAGCGGCTCGAGGAGTTGGAGCACGAGTATCAGAACCGCCTCGAGCAGGCCGTGCGTGAGCGAACGAAGGAGCTCAACCGGCGGAACGCCGAGCTCGAGGAGGCGCGCCAAGAGACCATGCGTCGACTGGCGCTCGCGGCGGAGTACCGCGACGACGAGACGTTCGAGCACACGGCGCGCGTTGGTCATACTGCCGCTCTCCTCGCTGCGGCGCTCGGGTTCTCGGAGAGCGAGGTTCAGGTGATCCGGGACGCCGCCCCACTGCACGACATCGGGAAGCTCGCAGTCTCCGACACCGTCCTGCTCAAGCCGGGCAAGCTGACGCGCGAAGAGGTCGAGCACATGAGGCGACACGCCGCGACGGGAGCGACCATTCTGTCGGGTAGCTCCTCCGGGGTTCTCCAGGTCGCCGAAGAGATCGCGCAGGGACACCACGAGTGGTGGGACGGAAACGGCTATCCGGGGGGCCTCCGGGGCGACCACATCCCACTGCGCGCGCGCATTGTGGCTCTTGCCGACGTTTTCGACGCACTCACACACAAGCGCCCGTACAAGCCCGCCTGGCCCGTCGAGGAGGCCGTCGCGGAGATCCGCAGACTCCGGGGCCTCCAGTTCGATCCCGATGTCGTGGACGCGTTCGAGCAGCTCGACCCGTACGAGCTGGCCGGTGTCGAGCGAATGAGTGACCGATCCGCGGCGATAGCGGACGACAGAGCGGTTGCGTAACGGGACTCGCTGACCGAGTCACGGCGTCTCGAGATCGCGGCGCTCGACGAGCAACGCGCCCGCCAGGAGAACGATCACAGCGGCGACGACCACGACGAGCACGCCCCGGGCGTCGGCACCGCTCTGGAGGGGTGACGACCCGACGAGCCAGAAGGGCGAGAGGAAGCGGAAGGGATCGAGCCAGCCGGCGAGCTCGTGGAGACCGCTCACGAGGTAGGCGCCGGCGGCAGCCGCGGCCGGGACGCCGATCGCGGGTGCGCGGCTCGGCCACGCGGCGCCCACGGCAAGCGCGAGCCAGCCGTAGACGAGTCCGAGCGCGGCCAGCGCTCCGAGCGCCTCGGCCAGCCGTCCCAACGCGAGGTCGAGGCCGACGAGCGGGTCGAGCAGGGCGATCGCGATGCCTACGACGACGCACACGGTGACGATCTCGGCTGCGACCGCTGCCCCTTTGGCCAGGACGGCGTCGCGCCGGCGCAGCGGGTAGGAGAGCACGAGCTCGAGCCTGCCCGCATCCTCCTCGCCGGCGAGTGTCCGCGCTCCGGAGCCGATGGCGAGCACGAGCACGAGCAGCGGCAGCATGAGGCTGAACAGCTCGACGTCGAGGTACCCCGCGCCCGAGGTGACGTCGCCGCCCGCGGCGATGCCGAAGAGCGACTTCAAGACGTCCGGATAGCTCTCGACCAGCTTGTTGAAGTCGGGCGAGCTCTCGATCGAGGGGAAGATCGCCGCGACGAGGGCGACGTAGGCGGCGATGCCGACGCACCACGCGGCGAGCGCGCGCCGATGGTCGCTGAGCCCGCGGCGGAGGAGCTCAGCCGCCATCGTCTCCTTCGCGGTACAGCTCGAGGAAGATCTCCTCGAGGTCGGCGGGCTGGGAGACGAGGTCGACGATCCGGTACCGCGCGGCCGCCTTGACCACCCCGTCCATCGCCGGCTCGGGAGCGGACAGCCGCAGCACCGCGCCGTCGGTACTCACGACCCGGACGCCGTCGAGCCCGGCGAACTGCGACGGGTCGGCGGGCTCGGCGAAGGTGATCGTCACGTGCCGGAGCGCACGCTCGCGAAGGCTCTCGACCGCGTCGACATCGACGAGCCGGCCGGCACGGATGATCCCGACGCGGTCGGCCACGTGCTGCACCTCGTCGAGGGAGTGGGACGAGAGGAAGATGGTGCGCCCCTCCGCCGCCGTCTCGCGGAGCAGCGCGCGGACCTCGTTCTGGAGCAGCGGGTCGAGCCCGGCGGTCGGCTCGTCGAGGACGACGAGCTCCGGGCGGTGCATGAACGCCTGCACGAGTCCGATCTTCTGGCGGTTGCCCCTCGAGAGCTGGCGGATCGGCCGTTCGAGGACGACGCCGAGGCGCGCGCAGAGCTCGTCGCGGAGCGCTCTGTCGACGCTTCCACGCAGACTCGCCAGCGACTCGAGCTGCTCGCGGCCGGTCAGTCGGTCCGAGAGGCGCAGGTCTCCGGGCAGGTACCCCAGGTGTCCCCGCGCCCTGACTCCGTTCGTCCGCGTGTCGAGGCCGAATACGGACGCCCGGCCGGCAGTGGGGTGGATGAGGCCGAGCAGCAGGCGGATGGTCGTGCTCTTGCCGGCTCCGTTGGGGCCGAGGTAGCCGAACACCTCGCCGCGCTCCACGCGGAGGTCGAGGCCGACGAGCGCGTGCACCTTCCCGCCGTAGGTCTTCGACAGCCCGACGGTGTCGATTGCGGCCGGCTCGAGCACGAAACGATCGTACTGAGCGCAACTCTTAGGGCGTTCTCATCCGGCTCCGCTACCTTCGTGCAGGTGCACGAGAGCACTCGCATCTCCCGCCGCTCGTCACTTCTCAAGATCGGCGGCCTTCTCGCAGGCGCGGTCGCCGCGGGCGGCTGGAAGGCCGCCGACTCCCTGAGCGCCACCGACGAGGAGTCGTCGAGCGCCGGGCCCGCCGGGGTCGCATCCGGCGTCGTCGCATGTGTGCTCGCTCCCGAGCAGACCGAAGGCCCGTACTACCTCGAGGGCGACAAGGTTCGCCGAAACATCACGGAGGGCAAGGGGGGCGTCCCTCTTTGGCTGCGGCTCACGGTCGTGGACGTCTCGACCTGCAAGCCGATCAAGGGCGCCGCTGTCGATATCTGGCACTGTGACGCGGGCGGTGTCTACTCGGGAACGTCGGTTCAGAACACGGCCGACAAGACGTTCCTGCGCGGGATCCAGAAGACCGGCGCGGACGGCCTCGCCCGCTTCCGTACCGTGTACCCGGGTTGGTACCAGAGCCGAACCGTGCACATCCACGTCAAGGTCGCGCTCGGCGGGAACGTCGCCCACACCGGGCAGCTCTACTTCGCGGATGCGCTCACCGACGCCGTGTACAAGAGGTCGCCGTACAACAAACGACCCAACCGCGACACCCGTAACGCGGCGGACAGCATCTTCCGGAATGGAGGCAGCCGCTCGCTGCTCACGCTGCGCACGAGCGGCAACGGGTACATCGGCTCGATCACGATGGGTGTCCAGCGCTCATAGTCGGCGCGACGCCGGGAGGGTGGTGGGGGACCCAGGCAGCGCAGCCTACGTCGCCCTCCCCATGTACCCTCCAAAGAGCACTCTCGGAACCTCGACTAGAGCCGATACAGAACCATGCAGCTCGTGCGCGTGCGCAGCGTGCTGCTTGTGGCCGCTGCCGTCGTTGTCGCCGCGATCGTCGCCGGTGTAGCCCCGGCGCGGAACGATGCGCGGCTCTCGGTGCAGGATGCGCGCGTGGTCGAAGGTCGCTCCGGCGGCGCGGTGCTCAGGTTCGCAGTGCGGCTCTCCGGATCGCCGAGCGGGCGGGTGAACGTGCGGTACTCGACCGCCGATCGGACGGCGACTGCCCCCAGCGACTACGCGGCGGCTTCCGGGACGTTGACGCTAGACCGGCGCCACCGGACGCGAACGGTCGCCGTGCGAGTGGTTCCGGACTCGTTGGAAGAGGAGACGGAGACGCTGGTCCTCGTCCTCACGGGCGCGACCGGCGCCGTCTTGCGAGACCGGAGCGCGGTGGGCACGGTCGTCGACGACGACGGCCCGGCGGTGATCGCGGCTGCCGGCGACATCGCGTGCTCTCCGACCAGCGCGTACTACAACCGTGGCGTCGGAGCCGAGCTGAACTGCCGGCAGCAGGCGACGTCGGATCTTCTTGCCGGCGCCGGGTACGACGCTGTCCTGGCACTCGGCGACAACCAGTACGAGTGGGGCGACTTCGCCGACTACGAAGCCGCCTACGACCGGTCCTGGGGTCGGGTGAAGACGATTACCCACCCTGTGCCCGGGAATCACGAGTACATGTCGGGCGCGCGAGGGTATTTCCGCTACTTCGGTGCCCTCGCCGGCGACCCGGCGAGCGGGTGGTACAGCTTCGACGTCGGCTCCTGGCACGTGATCGCCCTCAACTCGAACTGCGCGGGGGTCGGTGGGTGCTGGGACGGCTCGCCGCAGGAGCGCTGGTTGCGGGGAGACCTCGCACGACACGCCGGTGCGAGGTGCACGCTCGCGTTCTGGCACGAACCGCGGTTCTCCTCCGGTGCGCACGGCGACAACGTCGCCTATACGGAGCTCTGGCGGGCGCTGTACGAAGCCGGTGCCGACGTCGTCCTCGCCGGCCACGACCACGACTACGAGCGCTTCGCGCCTCAGACTCCGAGCGGCGTTCTCGACACCGCCCGCGGGATCCGTGAGTTCGTCGCGGGCACGGGCGGGAGTCACCTCCGCCCGTTCGGTGCGATCCGGGCAGGGAGCGAAGCGCGCGACGCGACGAGCATGGGGATCCTGGAGCTCCGGCTCCGCCGCGACGGCTACGACTGGCGCTTCCGCCCCGCAGTCGGCTCCTTCACGGATGCCGGCTCCGGCTCCTGCCACTGAGTCGCGCCCGGCACGCGCAGCGCGCTCTTACCCAAAACTCAGCTTCGCGTGCTTTCGTATGTCTCTCAGAGCCGCGACCAAGAGGGAGGCCGAGGTGGCCGAGCAGACGAACGACCGCCCTTCGCCCACGCCGCCGGAGGCGAAGGAGCAGCTCGAGCAGGCGCTCTTCGAGATCAGACGCGTCATCGCAGGGCAGGACGCGATGCTCGAGCGGGTGCTCGTCTGCCTGCTCGCGCAGGGGCACCTGCTGATCGAGGGCGTTCCCGGGTTGGCGAAGACGCTGACGATCAAGACGACCGCAGGCGTGCTCGGCGGGACGTTCTCGCGCATCCAGTTCACGCCTGATCTCGTCCCCTCCGACCTCGTCGGGACGCGCATCTACCGCGCGGGCGACGGCACCTTCGACACGGAGCTAGGCCCCGTCTTCTGCAACTTCCTCCTCGCGGACGAGATCAACCGCGCGCCGGCGAAGGTGCAGTCGGCGCTGCTCGAGGTGATGCAGGAGCGCCAGGTGACGATCGGTCACGACACGCATCGGGTCCCCGATCCCTTCCTCGTGATGGCGACTCAGAACCCGATCGAGTCGGAGGGGACGTATCCGCTGCCCGAGGCGCAGATCGACCGTTTCATGCTCAAAGTCCTCATCGGCTACCCGCTGCACGACGAGGAGCTCACCGTCGTGCAGCGTCAGCTCGTGGACGCGCCCGAGCTGCGGCAGGCGCTCTCGCTGGACGAGCTCAAGGCGCTGCAGCAGGGTGCGTTCGACGTGTACGTCGATCCGGCGCTCGTGAGCTACGCGGTCGACGTCGCGACCGCGACGCGCGAGCCCGCTGCGCACGGCCTGCCGGATCTCGCGCAGTACATCGCCTACGGGGCGAGCCCGCGTGGGCCGATCAGCCTCGTCCAGTCGGCGAGGGCGCTGGCGCTGCTCCGCGGGCGGGACTACGCGCTCGTCGAGGACCTGAACGCGCTCGCGAAGGACGCGTTGCGGCACCGCCTCGTCCTCACGTACCAGGCGCTCGCGGAGGAGGTGAGCCCAGACGCCATCCTCGACCAGGTGCTCGCAGCCGTTCCGGTTCCGCAGCTCGACCTCGCCCGCGTGAGCGCAGCATGAGCAACGCGAGCGCGCTGCACGCTGCCCCGACTCCCGCCCGGCCGGGGCCCGGGCCGATGCCGGAGGGGCTGCTGCGCGCGCTCGACATCACGATCGGGCGGCGCATGGAGGGGCTGCTCGCGGGGGACTACCGCTCGACGCTCCTCGGGCGGGGCTCCGAGCTCGCGCTCGTGCGCCCGTACGTCCCGGGCGACGACGTCCGGCGGATCGACTGGAACGTGACGGCGCGGACGAACGAGCCGCACGTCCGCGTCGACCTCGCCGAGCGTGTCCTCGTCACCTGGCTCGTGCTCGACACCTCCGCGTCGATGCAGTTCGGCACCGCCGACCGCCGCAAGGCGGACGTCGCCGAGGGGGTGGCCATCGCGTTCGGGCACCTCGCCACCCGCCGCGGCAACCGGCTCGGCGTCGTTACCTTCGGGGACGCTCGGCCGCGCGCCCTGCCGCCGCGGCAAGGGAGGGTCGGCTTGATCGGGCTCCTCGCCGCGCTCCGGCGCGAGCCGGAGGAGGCGCGGACCGGGGCAACTGCGCTCGGCGACGCCATCGCCCGCGCCGGAGCACTTGCGCGCCAGCGGTCTCTCGTCGTGTTCGTCTCGGACTTCCGAGGCCCGCACGACTGGCGACGGCCGCTGCTCGAGCTCGCCGGCCACCACGACGTGGTCGCGGTCGAGATCCGCGATCGCCGTGAGCAGGAGCTCTCGAACGTGGGCCTGCTCTGGCTCGTCGACCCGGAGACGGGCCGGCAGCTCCGTGTGGACACGCGCAGCCGCCGGCTCCGGGAGCGCTTCGCTGTCGCGGCGGCCGCCGAGCGCGCTCAGGTCGCGCGAGCGTTTGCCTCGGTCGGCGCCCGTCATGTGATCCTCACGACCCAGGGTGACTGGCTGCGGACTCTGGTTCAGTACCTGCGCCGGAGCCGCTCGTGAGCTTTGGCTGGCCGGTCGCGCTGGTCGGGCTCGTCCTGCTCCCGCTGCTCGTGGTCCTCTACCTCTGGTACGAGCGGCGCCGGAGCGTGTCCCAGGCCGAGTTCGGGAACCCGGACCTCCTGCCGAACGTGATCGACCGAGCTCCTGGAAGGCTCCGCTACCTGCCCCTCGTCCTGCTCCTCCTCGCGCTCGCAGCGATGGTCGTCGGCGTCGCGCGCCCGCACGCGACGGTGAGCGTGCCGCGCGAGGAGGCGACGGTGATCCTCGCCCTCGATGTCTCGCGGTCGATGAAGGCGACGGACGTCGAGCCGACCCGGCTCGACGCGGCCCGCGCGGCTGCGAAGGCATTCCTCGCCCAAGTGCCCGAGAAGTTCCGGGTCGGCGTCGTGTCGTTCGCGACCCGCGCGGCCGTGGGCGTGCCTCCGACCGAGGACCGGTCGCTCGTCGAGGCGGCGCTCGACACGCTCCGGCCCGGGGAGGGGACCGCCATCGGGGACGCCGTCGCGCTCTCCGTCCAACTCGGCCGCAAGGAGCGCGAGAACGACGGCACAGTGCCGCCGAGGGCGGTGCTTCTGATCTCCGACGGAGCTCGGGACGGCGGCAGGGTCGAGCCGGCGGCGGCCGCGGAACGGGCGAGGTCGCAGCGGATCCCGGTCTACACCGTGCTCGTCGGGACACCTGACGGCGTCGTGGAAGAGACGCTCACCGGAGGCTTCCGCCGGATCATCCGGGTGCCTCCGAGCCCGGAGACGCTTCAGCAACTCGCCGAGATCTCGGGCGGCGAGTTCTTCACGGCGACGGACGACGAGCAGCTCAGCCAGGTCTACGAGGACCTCGGCTCGCGGCTCGGGGAACGCAAGGAGTCGAGGGAGATCACGGACGTCTTCGCTGCCGGCGCGGCCGCGTTGCTGCTGGCAGGCGGCGCACTCTCGGCGTTCTTCTTCAGGAGGGTCCCGTGAGACGGCTTCTCGCGCTTCCCATGCTCCTCGTCGCCGTTGCCGCGTTGATAGTGGGCGCCGGGCCCGTCGGCGCGGCGAACGAGTGCGATGGGCTCCAGGTATGCGTTCCCGTCGCGGGTCCGTGGGTGGTCGTTCCGACCGGCAGCGCTGTGCCGACTCTCCGCGCGGAGTACCAGCTCACGTGTCCCCGCCGCTACGTCGTGGGGGGGCTCGACGCCGAGCTCAGCCAACGCGCGATCGACATCGGATTCCTCGGCATGCTCGGCAGCCCGGTCAACCCCGGGATCACGACGTCGCGGTCGGCGGTCTTCTTCGGATCGTTCGTGGGGCGGTCGGGACGTGCACCGAGCTTCCGGCCGCACATCGGCTGCATGCCCGCGGCGGGTGGGGGAGTGCGCGTGCCGACGGCGGTCGCGGCGTTCCCGCCGGGTCTTCCGACGACGCGACGAGTCCGTACGGTGCGCGTGCGGCCGGGCAGCGCCACCGTCGTCCAGGCGTGCAGGGCCGGTGAGCGGCTGGTGGGCGCGTCGCACGCCTTCGGCTTCTTCACGCGCAGGCCGCCGAGTCCGAGCCTCGCGAAGAGCGTCTCCGGCACGCAGACCGTGCGCGACGGGCGGGTTGTCGTCATCGTGCGCGGCGACGCCGAGCTGGGAGGCGTTCGCGCAGTCGTCCAGGTGCACGCCGTGTGCGCGAGGTCGTCATGAGCTTCCAGAGCCCGTGGCTGCTCATCTCGCTCCTCGTGCTCGCCGCGGCGGTGGGCGTCTGGGTGCTCTCGGAGCGGCGGCGCATGCGCTATGCGGTGCGGTACACGAACCTCGACGTCCTCGCGACGGTCGTCTCCGGACGGTCGTGGTGGCGGCTTGTCCCAGCCGTCCTGTTCTTGCTCGCGCTCGCCTCGCTGCTCGTGGGGCTTGCGCGGCCCCAGGTCGACCGGATGGTGCTCAAGGAGCGGGCGACCGTCATCCTCGTCATCGACACGTCGCGGTCGATGCAGGCGCGCGACGTGCGGCCGACCAGGCTCGGCGCGGCGCAGGAGGCGATGCGCAGATTCCTCGACCAGGTGCCGGAGCGGCTGCGCGTAGGACTCGTCGTCTTCGCCGGGGAGGCGCAGGTCGCCACGCCGCCCACGAACGACCACGAGCTCGTCCGCCAGTCGGTGGACGCAATCGACAGCTTTCTCGTCTTCGGTGGGACGGCGATCGGCGATGCGCTCGCGGCGGCGGTGGAGCTCGGGCAGCAGGTTGAAAACGCGCCGCCGGGGCAGGAGATCGCGTTCGAGCCGCCCGAACAAACGACAAGAGCGCTCGCCGCCGTCGTTGCAGAAGAGGAAGAGCAGGGTCCCGTCTCGATCCTCTTCCTCTCCGACGGGGCGCAGACCCGGGGCCTGCTGCTGCCGCTCCAGGGAGCCGGGCTCGCGAAGAGAGCGGGAATCCCGGTCTACACGATCGCCCTCGGCACGCCGAACGGCACCATCACGCGCGGGCAGGGCTTCGGCTTCGGACTCGGGCCTGGTTCCGGTGACCAACAGAGGATCCCCGTCCCGCCGGATCCGGACACCCTCAGAGCGATCGCCGAGACGACCGGCGGCACGTTCTCGGAGGCGAGAGATGCCGAGGCGCTCCAGGCGGCCTATACGCGGCTCGGCTCGAGCCTCGGCCGCGAGCCGGGAAAGAGCGAGATCACGTTCGTCTTCCTCGCGGTTGCGGCGGGCCTCCTCGTCGCGGCCGGGGTGCTCGGAACGTTCCTGGCACCCCGGCTTCCTTGAGCACGAAGTTCGTACCGGACCGGCCGCGGGGTTCGCCTTCGAGCCTCTACACGGCGACGATCGTGAAGGCGAAGTCCGCGAAGTCGTCTCTCCCCGCTGGGTGCACCGTGACCCTGAACGCCCCGCCGGCCACGGGCTCGACGCCTGTGAGCGTGTTGCCGGCTCCGCTCGCGACCGCGCTCTGGGCTCCGTTCCCGACGAAGCGGACCTCGAAGGTGCCCGTCGCGATCCTGCGCACCTGGACGGCCTTGCCGGTGCAGTTGAACCTTCGCGCGAAGAGCACTCCGCTGCTCGTGAACTGGTCCGGGATGTTCGCGATCCCCTTGGTCGGATCGCCGGTGACCGTCGCGATTCCGCGAACGGCCCCTTGGGTGCACCGCTGCTGCGCGACGGTAAGGCTCTGGATCCGCTCCCCGACCGCGAAGGCCGACCCGCCGAGCGCGAAGAAGAGCGCAAGCAGGGCGATCCCCGTCGCCGGGCTGATCGAGAGGCGTCTGTGGATTTTCACGGCTGGGCTCCTTCCACGAGTGTCTTTACCCGTCGCACGGTGACAGGTCTCCAGGGAGTGGGCAACGCCCGATGTGGTGGCGGTTGCGCGCGCCACTGCGCGATAGGTTCCTGCGGATGCCGGACGACATGGCCGCACCGCCCCGGTGGGGGAGGAGAAACCGGCGGCGTCTCCTCGGCGGCGGCTTCGTCGTCGCGGTTGTCGCGGCCGTGTTCGTGTTCGTCCTCCCGCGGATCGCGGACTACGGCGAGGTCTGGGACGTGATCGAGGAGCTCTCCTGGAAGGACGGACTCCTGCTCCTCGCAGCGACAGTGCTGAACCTCGCGACCTTCCCTCCAGCATGGATGGTGGCTCTCCCGGGACTCCGCTTCCGGCAGGCGTTTGCGATGACGCAGGCGTCGACGGCGCTCTCGATCGTATCGCCGGCCGGAGCCGCCGTGGGGATGGCCGGCTCGTACTCGATGCTCCGCTCCTGGGGGTTC
>JAHEXT010000043.1 GCA_023251945.1 Actinomycetes bacterium | reverse complement strand
TCCTCATCGTTGAGCACGACCTCCGCACGCTGCGCCATGACCGGCCTCCAATCGTCGTCGATGAGGACGACGTTCGGAGCCAACCGGCCCGTCCCTGCGAACTAACGACTCAGGTCACTAGCCGCGCGCGGTCGCGAGCCGCTCGAGCGCCTCGCGCCGCGAGGAGGCGCCGAGCTTCCGGAGCAGGCTCTTCACGTGGGAGCGGACCGTGTGCTCCGAGATGAAGAGGCGCTCCGCGATCTCGTCGGTCCCGAGGTGCTCGTCCAGGAGGAGCAGTACCTCGACCTCGCGGGCCGACAGGGTACGAGCGATCGTGTCCGGGACGCCTCCGAACCGGCCGTATTCGCGCATGCGATCGAGCAATCGCCGGGCCACGCCGCCGGAGAGCGCCGCATCGCCGCGCACGACTCCACGCAGAAAGACGGCGATCTGCTCAGGGGGCTCCGTCTTCAGGAGGTAGCCCGATGCACCGGCGCGAATCGCTGCGAGAAGGTTTTCCTCCGCGTCCGATGCCGTGAGGACGACCACTTCAGTCGAGGGCGCCGCCTCACGGATGCTCGGGAGGGCCGTAAGCCCGTCCATCCCGGGCATCGTCAGGTCGAGGAGCACGAGGTCGGGCTGCAGCCGGTCCGCGGCGGCGATCGCCTCCTCACCGCTCGCCGCTTCCCCGACGACTTCGAACCCCTGCTGCACGAGGAGCGCGGCGAGCGCGCCTCGCGTCAGCGGGTGGTCGTCGACGATCAGGATCCGCTCGGCCACGCCCCACTTATCGGCAGCCCGCGCAGTGCCGACAAGGGAAAGGTGGATCACTCGCGCTCGCAGAGCTACCGATCGTGGCTCCTCGGCGAGCTCCTTCTCGTGGGCCTCCTCGCCTCGGCAACCGCGCTGTTCTCGGTCGTCGAGTCGCTGCAGCCGGCGTATGTGCTGCCGGACGCGCGGCTCGCTTTCGACACCGCCGTTGCGGTTGCGGCCGCGATCGTCTCCGTGCTGGCGAGCGTGCGCTTTCTCGTCGAGGGCCGCACGCTTGACCTGCTCCTCGCCGGGGGCTTCTGGAGCATCGCGCTCGGGACGGTCGCGTTCGGGCTCGTGCCCGTGCTCGACGGCGGGTCGCTCCCACCCGAGGCGGCCTGGGCGCTCGTCGGCGCTCGCCTGCTGGGGGCAGCACTGATCGCTCTCGCCCCCTACACCGACGGACGGCTGGGAGCACGCCGGCGATCGCTGCTGCTCGTCGGAGCGGCGGTTGCCACATTGCTTGCCTCCGCCGGCATGGGGCTTCGCACACCTGACTGGAGCGACAGTGCCGGCTCGCCCGAGCTCATCGAAGGGTCGTCCGTCGTGCTCGCGGCCGCACTGCTGGCGTCGCTGTGGCTCGTCGCCCTGATCGGGTTCGCGCTTCGCTACCGCCGCCACGGCCGCGACCTCGACAGCTGGATGTGCTTCGCCGCGACCCTCGCCCTCTTCGCCGACCTGCACCTCATGCTGACGCCGGTCCTCTCGAGCGACTACGTCCTTCAAGGGGACTTTCTGCGGCTCGTCGCGTACGGAATTCTGCTCGTCGGGGTGTGGCGCGCGATCGCGGAGGCGGAGTTCGGCCGCGCGATCGCCGACGAGCGAGCTCGCGTCGCACGCGAGATCCACGACGGCCTCGCGCAGTACCTGTTCGCGATCTCGACCCAGGTGAACATGCTCGAGTCCGGCGCGCCGGTGGAGGAGGTGCTGCCTCGCCTGAAGCGTGCCTCGACCGCGGCCCAGCAGGAAGCGCGCTTCGCGGTGCTCGCTCTCTCCTCGGCGGGAGGCACTGCACGCTTCGACGCCGCACTCCGCCGATACGTGGACGTGCTCACCGCCGACGGCGCGCTCGCGGTCGAGCTCGATGTCGACCCGTGCGTCCGCCTGGCGCCGGACGAGCAGATCGAGGTGTTCAGGATCGTCCAGGAGGGGCTCGGCAATGCCCGCCGCCACGCCGGCGCCGGGCACGTCGAGGTGTCGATCTCGGAGCGCGGCGGCCGGCGCGTGGTCTCCGTGCGAGACGACGGAGTCGGCTTCGAGCACGAGGACAGCGGCCCGGGAGGACAGGGCCTGGAGAACATGAGAGTCCGAGCCGAGGCGATCGAGGGCCGGCTGAGCCTACGCTCGGCGCCGGGTCGCGGCACGGCGATCGAGGTCGTGCTCCGGCCGACCTGAGCTCCCCCTGCGGGCGTACGCGAACACCTCTGCCCACTGGCGGGCGTCGAGGTCCCGCGGGCGTGCCCCCGGTGCGAATCCGAGCACGGCGGAAAGCCGCCTCACCTCACGTGGGGTCAGCCGGGATCGCAGCGCCTTCTCGAGAGGGGCCTGGACGCGGAACGCGTCGGCGATGAACCGCCAGTACGTCTCGTGGTCATCGGGGGAGACGCGCGGACGAGGTCGGCGCCGGATTCCCAGAAGCGCCGCATCGACGTCGGGAGGGGGTGAGAACGCGTTTCTCGCCAGCCTCCCCGCGATGGTGAGCTCGAACCAGGCCTGCCAGTAGGTGCCGCGGAGAGTCGCCGGCCAGACCGCCGCGTGCTTCCTGGCGAACTCCCACTGCACGATCAGGTCCGCGCGCTCGAGACCGACTCTCGGATCGTGGAGCAGGTGAGCGAGGATCGCTCCGGACCCGGAGAACGGCAGGTTGGAGACCACGGAGAAGGGCTGATCGGGCCAGCGCCACGTGCGGGCGTCGACCTGAAGCACGGTGACCGCGGCGCGGCGCTCGAAGCACGAGCGAAGCTGCGCGACGAGCGCCGGGTCGACCTCGAGCGCGAGGACCTTTGCACCCGCGTCGGCGAGCGCGCGCGTCAGGATGCCGCGCCCGGCCCCGACGTCGACCACGAGGTCTCCCGGAGCGACGCCTGCGTCGCGGACAAGCGCAGCTGCGAGTCGGCTACTTCGAAGGAAGTGCTGGCCGGGCGCTTCCCTCGCGGGTCGTCGCCGGACGGCCACGGAAGACCGCCGTCGTCGTCACGGCACGGGATTCTACGGCATTTCGTCGTCGGCCGACGAACTCCAAGACTCACGAAGCCCGCCCGGAGCAGGCTTCACGATAGCGGGCCTGTAAGCCGGAGAATCGTCATAGTCTGCACCGTGACCGACGTCCAGCGGTACCCCGTCGTCGTCATCGGTTCCGGGTTCGGCGGCACGCTGACGGCGCTTACGCTCGCACGCGAGTTCCAGGAGCGCGATCGAGGCGAGAGGGTTTTGATTCTCGAGCGCGGCACCTGGTGGACGACGCCGGTCGGGACGGTGCAGGACAGAGAGGTTGAGACGTACGACTTCCTCCGCTCAAAGTCTCAGCCCGCCCAGTACTGGTCGTCGGCGGAAAACTTCCGCGGCTTCATCGACCTCTACACCCGCTGCTTGCGTCGGCGGAAGAACGAGGACGGGCTCTATGACCTGACGATGTTCGGGAAGCGCGGCCTGTTCGGGGTGTCGAAGAGCGACGGTGTGAGCATCATGCGGGCGAGCGGCGTCGGGGGCGGGTCGCTCGTGTACTCGAACATCACGATCCAGCCGCCCGATCTGGTCCTCGACGATGCGCGATGGCCTCCCTGGGACAAGCGGGACCGCGACGATTGGTTCGCCCTTGCGCGGGACGCGATCGGGCTCGGCGCGCTTCACGCGCTCGACAAGCGCGATCCGCAGCGCCCCCCGCAAACGCCACCGAGAAAGCCGGTCAACACGGGCCTGAGCAACATCGCGACGCGGACGTCCGGGCTCGATCCCGGTTGGCGCGCAAATCCGACGGTCGCCGGCGCAAGACAGCTCGACCCGGCCAAGTACCCGGACGAAACCGCCGCGGCCCGAGGCGACGACCTCTGGATCGACCGCGCGCGAATCTTCCAGCTCAAGCTGAGCAAGTTGACCCAGGACTACGGGAGCATCGATCTCGCCATCGGCGACAAGTCGATCGGTGCCGACGGAAAGCCGAAGAACTACTGCGAGCGCCAGGGCAGGTGCAACGTCGGCTGTCTCCCCGGCGCCAGGAACACGCTCAACAAGCAGCTCATGGCGGCGATCCACGGCACGTTCCGGGGCGATCCACCGCAGCTCGGCGGGTTCCTGGAGCTGCGGCCGCTTGCCGAAGTCGATCTCGTGCGCGCCCTTCCCGAGGGCGGATATGCGATCGAGTTCCGACAGCGAGATGCCGAAAAGCCGCACCGTACGGAAAAGCGGACAGTCTTTGCCGACAAGGTCATCCTCGCGGCCGGGTGCGTCGGAACGACCGAGCTCCTACTGCGCTGCCGGCAAGCCGGGTCGATCCCGAACCTGAGCGACCGGGTCGGCTTCGGGTTCTCGACAAATGGGGACTACCTCGCCTTCCTGCCTCGCACGCGCTACCGTCTCAGCCTCACTCGCGGTCCGGTCCAGACCTCGTTCGCGCACTTCAACACGCCGGAGGCCGGCGGTAACGGCGATCCGGAAAAGTTCCATACGATCGAAGACCAGGGGATCCCGCGTGCGCTCGCGTCGCTGGTCGGGCACGGCGTCCCGCTCCTCCGATCACTCTCGAAGGGTCGGCGAGGTCGGCTCTTCGTCGCGTATGCAGTCGCGCGGTACGTGCTCTTCCGCATCCCAGCGTACGCCCTCGCACTTCTTCGCAACTCCCGTCGGCGGCAGGAGCAGTTCTTCTCGGAGGACGAATGGACGGTCGACTGGATGTGCGCTGTGGGCATGGGCCGAGACCGGTCGGTCGGTCGCTTCCGGCTCGGCTCGGGGTGGCGCGATACACCGCTGCGCCTCGACCGGACGGACCGGCTCCGCTTCCACGAAGACCCGATCTACAGTGAGATCCAAAGCACGCTCGAGCGTTTCGCGCGCGAGCTGACGGCCGATCCGGACGCCCACTTCGAGAACCCGTTTCTCGGAGCGGGGGCCAAGCTGGTCGGTGGGCGATCGATCACGCTCACGCACCCCCTCGGCGGGTGCGTGATGGCCAAGAGTGCGGAGGAAGGCGTCGTCGACGAGGTCGGGCGCGTCTTCGACACGAGTGCCGGCGGAGTCCAACCCGGCCTCTACGTTGCGGACGGCTCCGTCATCCCCACAGCGCTCGGCGTCAACCCGTCCCTGACCATTGCCGCCATAGCCCTCCGTACCGCGCATCACATCGCGGAAGAGATGGGAGCGGCTGGGCAGCACGGCTAGTCGCGCCCGAAGGGCCGGAGTCGGCGGAGCATCCGCGATCCAAGCTGAAGGCGCCCCAAGCCGTGCGGGCCTGGGAGTGACCGAGATGCCGCTGAGCGGTACCACGAACTGCGCGACACGCAGAGGCTGAGGGCGGACGCTTTCGCCGGCAGAAGGCGTATAGAAAACCCCCGCGTTCGCGGGGGTTTTCCGTAGCAGGCCTGTAAGCCGGATTCTGTCGAAGGTGACCATCTCTCTTTGCGGCGTACCCGGTCCCTCGGCGGGCCGCGTCAACGGGACCTGCTTCGCCTTGCACCGGACGGGGTTTGGCCAGCCGGCCGTGTCGCCACGGCCGCTGGTGGGCTCTTACCCCACCGTTTCACCCTTACCGGCGTCGGTTGTCCTCGGCCGGCGGTCTCCTTTCTGTTCCACTTTCCGTCGGCTTTCGCCGCCTGGGTCGCCCCAGATGAGACGAACCAGCGTCCTGCCCTGCGGTGTCCGGACTTTCCTCAGGCCCCCGGTCTCACGACTGACGGCCCGCGGTCACCCGGCCTGCACGACTGATGGTAGCTCGACCTCGGGGAGATCTCGTCCTTCCGCGAGGATCGCTCGGCACTCCGGGCACGCCAGCGAGAAGGTTTCGAGCGCGCCGCGCACCTGCAGCACGAACTCCCCGCAGACGAGGCATTCGAGGCTCACCCCGCGCACGAGCGCAGCGAGCTCTTGGTCGAGCGTCCGGTTGAGGGGCGCGACGGTCATTGGAGGCTCCGGAAGACCCCGGTGACCTTCCCGAGGATCTGGACGTGCTCGGGGTAGATTGGCTCGAGGGCGCTGTTCTCGGGCTGGAGCCGGATGCGGCCGCCCGGATCCCTGTGGAACGTCTTCACGGTCGCCTCGTCGGCGGTCTCGTCCTCCCCCACGAGCGCGACCACGACGTCGCCCTCGCGCGCGTCGTCCTGGCGACGGACGACGACGACGTCTCCGTCGAGAATCCCCGCCTCGATCATCGAGTCGCCCTTGACCCGGAGCAGGAAGTCGGCATTCCGGCCGAGCGGCTCGGGGACGGCGATCTCGTCCTCGATCGACTCCTCGGCGAGCAGCGGGCCTCCGGCGGCGATGCGGCCGACGAGCGGAAGGACCGGCGTCGCGGTGCGTCCAGCCGGAGACTCGGAGCGGCGCCGACCGACGAGCTCGATCGCCCGCGGCTTGGTCGGATCGCGGCGCAGCAGCCCCGCGCGCTCGAGGTTCGCGAGGTGGGCGTGGACAGTGGACGGGGAGGCGAGCCCGACGGCGTCTCCGATCTCGCGCACCGTCGGCGGGTAGCCGTGGTCGTCCACGTACTCGACGAGGAACTGCCAGATCTCCTGTTGACGTGTCGTGAGCATGGTCTCTCCCGGATCGCTGACGAACGTATGTTCGCCAAGGAGAGTAGAGATCCTTCCGGACGGCGTCAACTCACCCGACGACGCGCGACGAAGACCACGTGCTCACCGGCGTGCGGGTCCTCGACGCCGACGTCTACGAGCTCGAGACCGGCCTCGGCTACCAGACGGCGCCAGGTCGCGTCCGGAAACAGGCCGAACGTGTGGTGGTCGTGCTCGATGCGCAGCGGCTTGCCGGGCTCCTGCAGCACGACGACGAAGTCGACCTCATACGTGGAGTCGTTCGGATCGGGGTCCTGTTCCCATTCGAGGTAGCGAAGGCTTCGTCCGTCCTCGCCGTCGTGCCCCCCGTGGCGGGTGTCCGGCGCGAAGAGCTTGCGGGTCGTGTCGGGCGTGAGGACGGCGACGCCGCCGGGACGCAGATGTGTGGCGACCGTCTCGATCGCGGCGCGCAGGTCCTCTTCGGTGGTCATGTACATCACCGCGTCGTGCACGAAGACGACGTCGAAAGTCCTGCCGAGGCGCAGCGTGCGCATGTCGCCCTGGACGTGCTCGCACTCCGGGTTGATCGTCCTGCTCAGCTCCAGCATCTCCTCCGAGAGATCGGTGAGTGTGCACGCGAATCGCTTCTTCAGAAAGCTCGCGTTGTTTCCACCGCCCGAGCCGAGCTCGAGCAGCGTCTCCGCCCGCCCGTCGACGGCCTCTTCGACAACACGCACGACGTGTGCGGCCTCCTCTTCGTAGTCCGCTGGGTGAGTGAGGAGGTGAAACCAGGGCGCGAGCTCACCGTAAAGCTTCACATGCTCTCCTCTCCACAATCGGGAAGGCGGCCGTTGGCCGCCTTCTTCACATGCGCTGGAGAGGACTTGAACCTCCACGGCCTAAGTGGCCACTAGGCCCTCAACCTAGCGCGTCTACCAATTCCGCCACCAGCGCGCTCTGAGGGAATTCTAGAGGAGGTGGAAGAGTAGGACCGTGTTGAGCCCGAACACCGACGCGACGACGACCGTCAGGCGCGTGAGGTTGCGCTCGACGATGTGCGTGCCGCCCTGCGAATGGGGCGTGAACCCGAGTCCGCCCATGCCGGCCTCGCGCCCTGAGTGCATGAGCACGAGCGTGATCAGGAAGGCGCAGAGAAGCACCTGGAAGACCGCCGAGATCTGGAGCCAGGGAATCGTTGCCGCGAGCACCATCGCCGCGCGAGGATAGCAGCGAGGTTACCCTGCTCCCGTGGCCGAACCGGAGGACGCACGGGCGCGGATCCAGAAGCTTCTCGTCACCGGGGACAACCGGCTGAAGCAGGGAGTCGACCCGCAGAAGGTGCGGGAGACATACGAGGAGGCGCTCGCCGTCGCGCGCGATGCGGGGCTCGAGGACGCCGTCGGGCCGCTCGTCGAGGTCAGGCTCGCAGACCTCGAGCGGCTCGCTCGAGGATCGCCTCCACCCGAGCGGCCTGCGTCGTGACGTCGTGGCCCGCGGCCGCGTTGCGGGCGGCGAAGTTGGGCCGAGGGAGCGCCGCTGCCTGGTCGAGAGCCGCGACGAGCGCGTCCTCGTCCTCGGGGTGGACGAGGACTCCTGCCTCCGGGGTGACGAACTCCGGTGGCCCGCCGACACGCGTCGCCACCACCGACCGCGCGCCGGCCATGGCCTCGAGCGTCGCCAGTCCGAACGGCTCCACGAGGCTCGGCTGGCAGAGCACGTCGCAGGCGGCGATCCAGACCGGCACCTCCTCGTGGGGAATACGGCCGGTGAGGTGGATCCCCGGCCGGCCCTCGAGGGCTTCGCGTAGAGGCCCGTCGCCGACGAACGTGAGCGACCCTTCGCCGCGCCGCTCGAACGCGCGGGCGAGGCGAAGCACGTTCTTGCGCTCGGAGAGCGCACCGAGGCAAAGGTACGCCGTTCCGTTCGTCTGCCAGCCGACCTCCGCCCGCGCCTCGGCCGCCGCGCGCGGCGCGAAGCGCTCCAGGTCGACCCCGCAGTCGACGACCTCTGTCTTCCCGGCAGCCTCCGGCACGGCAGCTTCGAGGCTCCGGCGAAGCCACTCGGATACCGCCACGACGGCGGCAGCGCGGCGGACGACGTAGCGGGTCGCCGTCCGGACGCCGGGAATGGAGCCCACGTTGCGCACGTCCTGTCCGTGCGCGGTGACGACGAGTGGGGCCCGCGCTGCGAGCGCCCCGGCGAGACCGGCCGGCACGAGGAAGTGTGCGTAGACGACATCCGGGTGGAAGCGCCGTGCCGTTCGCCTCGCCTCGCGGGCCAGAGCGAGGTGCCGGATGCGGCCACCTTCGCGGCGGTCCACCACCGCCCGCGCGATCTCGTGGCCTCGGGCCGCGAGCTCGCGCTCCAGGTTCGCGACGAAGATCCCGAGATCGGGGTCCTCGGGCCCCGGGTACATCTGCGAGACGAGAAGGATCCGCATGTTGGTGGAGCAATCGTGACGCTTTCGGCCCAGCTTCGTAACCGTCACGTGTTCACCGACACCTATGTTGGGCGCGTGAGCGAGCCGGAGGACTCCTTCGACGACTCTGCCTTGGATTCCGTCGTCCTCGTCGGGGTCTGGGCTAATAGGACTCGCGTGCACCGTGGCCGGGACGAGTTCACGGTCGATTTCGTCCGTGACGTCCCTGAGCGAACCCAGCGGGTGCTCGTCGCCCGCGCCGTTGTCGCGCCGATTGTGGGTCTCGAGCTCCGCGATCAGCTCGGTGAAGCGTGGCGCCATTACCATGAGTGGTCCATGCCCGAGGACATGAACGATGGATGAGGCTCCACTGCCCGAGCGCGGAGTTCTCCGAAGGGGTGTGATGTATCGGATCCCGCGAATCCCCGATCAGCCGAAGCGCGAGCTCGATCCGGAGATACTCGAGACTCTCCGGCGCGGGCGCGAGAAGTCGATTCGCGAGTACCTGAGGCGCCGACGCGCGTCGTAGCTCGAAAGATCTACCCGCGGGTCACCTGGAGCAGGCCCAGGCACATCTCGTCCGTTGTCCCCTCGCCCCAGAGGATGTACCGCGGGGTGCGCGGAATGGCTTGGCCGGTGTGCGCCGTGTGCACGCGCTTCCGCACGTCGTGTCTGCAGGTCACGCGTACGATGTCTCCGGGCTCGGCGACGATCGGCTGCTTCAGCGTGTAGGCGTTCTGCCAGTGGAAATCCCAGCGCGGGATCTCGAGCAGCACCCGTGCCCGGGGGGTGTCTGGATTGAGCTCGAGCCGGATGGAGACTCCGAGCAAGTGCATGTGCCCCGCGACGGCGAGAATCGTCGTCGGTCTGTCGATGCGACGGTCGCACCGGCTGATAGGGCTCGGGACTGGGTTCGAAGCGCTTCGGCCGCAGAGGAGGAGTAGCCCGGCCGGCACGAACGCCGCTGTCGATCCGTACTTGCGGGAGAGCGCGGCGAGCGCCTCGGCCCGGTTACACAGCGGGCCCTTCTCTCCCTTGGCGCAGGCGAGCTCGACCGGCGCGGGCAGAAGCATGGTCTGAACCGGCGTAAGACCCGCTGCTGCAGGAGCCACTGTCAGAAGCGCGCGCGAGCGGTCGCGCGCCCGCCCGTTCAGGAGGTTGTAGTGGACCTGCATCACGATTCGGCTGCCGGCGGGGAGCGGCACGCCGTTCCCGTCCGGGAGCCGGTTGCCGCCCCAGCCGGGGGCCCAGGCCGAGATCCAGTTCGCGTTGTTCAGGAACTCCTGGACCGAGCCGCCGTCTCCGGCAGAAAGGCCCGTCCCTCCGAAGCACGTCCACCCCGGGCCAGGGGCCGCTGCATCGAGCCGGTTCGCGTCCGCCACTTCTGAAGCGGGGACGCGGAAGAGGATGACGTGATGGACGACCTTCGTCGCACGCGGCTCGATTCTCGACGACGTCACCGAGACGTCGCTCGAGAGCTTCGGGTCGAGGAGGAAGCAGCGGTAGTCGTCGGTCGTCCCCTTCGGCGCACTCGGCCGGTAGGTGGTCGGCATCCGCACCGTGAGCAGCGTCTCGCCCTCCCTCACCTCGAGGGGCGCCTGGGAAACGGCGTCGAGCGCGGGTCCGTCGATCCGGCCACCGGCGCGCGCCCACGCCAGGATCGTCGCGCGCTCGTCTGCGGTGAGAATTCGGGTCTCCTCGCTCACGAACGCGGGTGAGCGACGGCTGGGCGGCCAGGGCGGCATCAGGCGCTCCTGCACCGCCACCGCGATCGGCGCCGCCCACGCGTGAGCCTGGCGCGCGGACTCGAGCGAGAACGGTGCGATTCCGCCCGTCCGATGGCAGCCCGCGCACTTCTGCTGGATGAGCGGCGCGACGTCGCGCGTGAAGCTCGGCGTCGCGGCCGGAGCCGCCGCGGCTCCGCCTCCTTGCGATGCCGCGATGGCCGCAAGCGGGACCCCGAGCGCCAGAAGCACCGCGAGAGCGAGGACGATCCGTGGGCCGTTACGCATGTTGCGCGTCATATGTACCCCACAGGTCTCGAAGAGCGCCACAGATCTCGCCGATCGTGCAGCGGGCGCGCAGTGCCTCGCGCATCGGCGGAAGGAGATTTGCATCGCTCTCTGCCGCCCTCCGCACGTCGCCAAGCGCGGAGGCGGCTGCGTCGGCGTTCCGCTCCGCGCGGACCCGGGCCGTGCGCTCCTGCTGGCGACGTTCGATCTCCGGGTCCACGTGAAGTAGCTCGACCTGCTCGCGACCCTCCTCCAGGAAGCGGTTGACGCCGACGACGACGCGCTCCCCGGACTCGATTCCGGCCTGGTAGCGGAACGCCGATGCCTCGATCTCGGCCTGGACGAAGCCCTGCTCGATCGCGGAGACCGCGCCGCCCAGCTCGTCGACATGGTCGATCAGCTCCTGCGCCTTCCGCTCGAGCTCGGCGGTCATCGCCTCGATGAAGTACGCGCCCCCAAGTGGGTCCGCGGTGTCGGTGCACCCTGCCTCGTGCGCCAGGATCTGCTGCGTTCGGAGCGCGATGCGGGCGGCGTGCTCGGTCGGCAGCGCGAGTGCCTCGTCGAAGGAGTTCGTGTGCAGGGACTGGGCACCGCCGCAGATGGCCGACAGCGCCTGGATCGCAACCCGGACGACGTTGTTCTCGGGCTGCTGGGCGGTGAGGGTCGAGCCGCCGGTCTGCGCGTGGAAACGAAGCGCGGTCGCGCGCGGGTTCGTCGCGCCGAACCGCTCGCTCATGATCCGCGCCCACAGGCGGCGTGCCGCCCGGAACTTCGCCACCTCCTGGAAGAAGTGGTTGTGGGCGTTGAAGAAGAAGGAGAGCCGCTCTCCGAATGCGTCGGGGGAGAGCCCGGCTGCTATCGCGGCTTCGCAATAGGCGATGCCGTTGGCGAGGGTGAAGGCGAGCTCCTGAGCCGCGCTCGCGCCCGCCTCCCTGATGTGGTACCCGGAGATCGAGATCGTGTTCCAGTGCGGGAGCCGCTCCGCGCAGTAGGCGAAGAGGTCGGTCGTGAGCCGCATCGACGGGCGCGGTGGGAAGATGTAGTTCCCCCGCGCCACGTACTCCTTGAGGACGTCGTTCTGGACCGTCCCGCGCAGGCGCTCGCCGGGCACGCCTTGTCCCTCCGCGACCAGCTCGTACAGGAGGAGCAGGAGCGCCGCCGGCGCGTTGATCGTCATCGATGTCGAAACGTCGCCGAGGGGGATCCCGTCGAGCAGCACCTCCAGGTCCTCGATCGAGTCGATCGCCACGCCGGTCCTGCCGACCTCGCCGTCCGCGAGCGGGTCGTCCGAGTCGTAACCGAGCTGGGTTGGAAGGTCGAAGGCCACCGAAAGCCCCGTCTGGCCACGCTCGAGGAGGTAGCGAAAACGCGCGTTCGTCTCTTCGGCGGAGCCGTAGCCAGCGTACTGGCGGATCGTCCACGGGCGGCCGCGGTACATCGTGGGGTACGGGCCGCGGGTGAACGGGTGCTCGCCGGGAAGCTCGAGCCCGCCCGTCGGCACGTCGTCCGGGGTATAGACGGGCTTGACCTCGATACCGGAGTCGGTCAGCCGGCGATCCTCGGCGGTCGCCATGCGCTCATCGTACGGGGTCAGGTCTTGCATGTTGCACGGGACGTGCAACATGCAAGACCTGACCCCTACAAGATTCCGCCGGCGCGGTCGATCGCCTACGAGCGGGGAGGCAACCGGCGGATACCCTCTCCTCGTGAACGTGCGGGTGAGGCTGTTTGCGGCGCTCCGCGAGCGCGCCGGGTCCGCCGGCGTCGACGTCGAGTTGCCGGACGGGTCGGTCGTCGGCGACGTCTGGCCGGCGCTCGGGCTCGGCGACGAGCCTGGCGGGCTCCTCTTCGCGGTCAATCGCACCTACGCCCAACGGACGACCGAGCTCAACGCGGGCGACGAGGTGGCGGTGATCCCACCCGTCTCCGGAGGCGACTTCAGGCTCTCGGAGCAGCCGCTCTCGCTCGAGGATGCGATTGCGGAGGTCAGGCGCGACGATGCCGGCGCGATCGCCACCTTCGTCGGCACGACGCGTGCCCGCTCACGCGGCCGGGACGTCCTCCACCTCGAGTACGAGGCCTATGAGGGCATGGCGGAGAAGGTCATGTCGGACCTGGCCGGGGAGCTGAAGCGGCGGCACGACCTGTGCGAGGTGGCAATCCACCACCGGGTCGGGCGGGTCGACATCGGAGCGACGAGCGTCGTCATAGCCGTCTCGGCGCCGCACCGTGCGGATGCGCTCGCTGCGTGCAAGGAGGCGATCGACGAGCTCAAGGTCTCCGTCCCGCTCTGGAAGAAGGAGTTCTACGAGGGAGGTGAGGAGTGGATCGGCCGGGGATCGTAGGCAGCGAGCCCGACCGCGAGCTCGAACCGCTCGACGCACCCGAGCCGGCGACGCTGCCGGAACCGCAGCCGTCCGCGGACGGCCACCGAGGCTACGAGCCGGTCCAGCCGCGCTGGGGCGTCGGAGACTTCTTCAGGAAGCTCGCGGCTCCGTTCATCGGGCTCGGATACCTGATCCTCAAGTTCGGCGGCCTGCTGCTCAAGTTCAAGGTGTTCACGACGGGCCTTTCGATGCTCGTGTCGATCGCGGCGTATACGTGGCTCTGGGGTCTTCCGTTCGCGGTCGGCTTCGTCGTCCTGATCTTCGTTCACGAGCTCGGGCACGTGATCGAGCTGCGCCGCCAGGGAGTACCCGCAAGCGCGCCCCTCTTCATCCCGTTCCTGGGCGCCGTCATCGGGATGAAGCAGCTCCCGGACGACGCGTGGAAGGAGGCGCGCGTGGCGCTTGCCGGGCCGATCCTGGGCTCGGTCGGCGCAGTGGGGTTCTGGGCGGCCGGCGAGGCGACGGGCTCGGAGCTGCTCGTCGGGCTTGCGTTCTTCGGCTTCTTCCTCAACCTCTTCAACCTGATCCCGATCGTGCCGCTCGACGGAGGCAGAGCGGTCGGCGCGCTCCACCCCGCGGTCTGGCTCCTCGGGCTGCTGATCATGGTCGCGCTCCTGGTCGTGAGCCCGAACCCCATCCTCATCCTGATCGTGATCGTGGGCGCGCTCGAGCTGTGGCGGCGCTGGCGCGAGCGCGCCGAGAAGGCGGACTACTACCGCCTCCCAGTGCAGCAGCGCGTAGCAGTTGCGATCGTCTACCTCGGGCTGATCGTCGCGCTCGCTCTCGCCGTCTCCGCGACGTATGTCGAGCGCACCTTCTGATGCCGGAACCGAGCGAGCTCGATCGACGCGTTCTCGAGCGGACTCACGAGACGCTCGCGACCGACGTCGCCCTGATCGCGGCGGAGTTTCTCACAGGCTTCCAGACCGTGCAGCGGATCGACCGGCCCGCTGTCTCGATCTTCGGGTCCGCCCGCGTACGTGAGGGCGCTGCCACCTACGCGAGCGCCAGGGCGACCGGCCGCGCGTTCGCGGAGGCCGGCTTCGCCGTCGTCACGGGAGGCGGCCCGGGGGTGATGGAGGCGGCGAACCGCGGCTGCAAGGAGGCGGGCGGTCTCTCCGTCGGCTTCAACATCGAGCTGCCCCACGAACAGGGGCTCAACGGCTGGTGCGACCTCTCGATCACGTTCCACCACTTCTACGCCCGCAAGGTCATGTTCGTGAAGGCGGCCGAGGGGTTCGTGATCTTTCCCGGCGGCTTCGGCACGCTGGACGAGCTGTTCGAGGCGCTCACGCTCATCCAGACAGGTGTGATCGAGAGCTTTCCCGTCGTGCTCTTCGACTCCGACT
>JAHEXT010000042.1 GCA_023251945.1 Actinomycetes bacterium | reverse complement strand
TTCTGCCCTCGGCGGCGTCGATCTGGTCGGCGCGGAGGAGTGCGTTCGAGATGCGCCTGACGAGCGCGGGGGCGCTCGAGACGGGGTAGAGGCTCTGGTCCGGGTAGGTGTGTCCTGCCAGGTTCCCGTCCGCGGCGACCTGCCAGCCGGAGAGGTAGATGGCGTTCAAGCCGGCCTTGACCATCTGCACGGCCTGGGCGCCCGTGAGCGCACCGAGAGCGGCAACGTACGGCTCGGAGTGGAGGAGCCGCCAGAGCCGCTCTGCACCGAGGCGGGCGAGCGTGTGCTCGACCCTGAACGTGCCCCGCAGGCGCTCGACATCGGCCTGCGTGTAGGGCCTCTCGATGCCGAGCCACCGATCGCTCCCGTTCGTCACCATCCCACTCATGTGCCCTCCCGCGCTCGAAATTGTGTCCGAAACCTTATTTGACTGGATCCTAGGCTGACGGTCAGATGCGAGAACTCGCCCAAAGTCGAGGATTCTTGCCCAAGTTCGGATCCGAAATACACCTCGATGGATCCCAGAATGTCCGCTGGTACGATCGCCGGGATGGTTCTTCCCGCCTTCCTCGCGGGCCTCGCCGCGGTGCTCGCCGCGACGGTCTTCGTCGTCGTGCGTGGAGTGAGGCTGTGGCGCCAGGCGAAGCGCACCGGTGGGGCGCTCACGCGGGAGCTCTCGTCCTTCGAGGAGCGAGCCGCGACGGCAGAAGGCAACCTCGCCGCGTGGGAACGGGCGAGTGCGGATCTCCAAGCTGCGGTCGAGCGACTCCGAATCTCGCGGGCACGCCTTCAGGTTCTTCTCGAGGCGCTCGAGCGGGCACAGGGCCGCACACGCTGGCTCCGCGTCTTCCTTCCGTTGTAAGTGCCCCGCGTCGCGGCGATCGACCTCGGCACGAACTCGACCAGGCTGCTCGTCGCCGACGTCGATGACGGGCGCCTCGAGGAGGTCGTCCGCCGCCTGACGATCACCCGGCTCGGGGAGGGCGTCGACGAGCGGCGCCGCCTGCTTCCGGTCCCGATCGCCCGCGTACGGAACTGCCTCGCCGAGTATCGGCGTGAGCTCGAGGCTCTGGAGGTGACCCGGACGCTGGCGATCGCGACGAGCGCCGTCCGCGACGCTGAGAACGGGGAGGCGTTCCTCGGTGAGATCGAATGGACCTACGGTTTCGTAACCCGGCTGCTCGACGGATCCGAGGAGGCCGCGCTGATGGTCCGCGGCGTCACGGCCGGCAGGCCGCCGCTCGAACATGTGCTCATCGTCGATATCGGCGGCGGCTCGACGGAGCTCGTCCTCGAAGCGGACGGGGGCCCGCAGGCCATGTCGAGCCTCGACATCGGCTGTGTGCGGGTCACCGAGCGCTTCCTCACCTCGGACCCGCCGTCGGAGCCCGAGCTCGCCGGGGCTGCGGGATACGTCCGGTCGCTCCTCCCCGCCTTCGACGCGCGTCACGCCATAGGGGTCGCGGGCACCGTTACGACGCTCGCCACCCTCGACCTCGGCCTCGCCGAGTACGACCCGCAACAAACGCACGGACACCGGATTCCTCGCACCTCCGTCGAGCGCGAGCTCGGACGCCTGGCCGCACTCCCGCTCGCGGAGCGGCTGAGAGTGCCCGGGATCGAGGCCGGGCGGGCACCGGTGATCGTCGCCGGGCTCGTCATCCTGCGCGAGATCCTGAACGCGTACGACCTGGAGTCGATCGAGGTCTCGGAGCGCGACCTCCTGCACGGTGCGGCGCTCGCCGCCGCCGAGCTGCCGGAGCCCGAGGAGGGGCCGGCACCCCCCGGCGCCTACACGTGCTGCTGATCCTCAGGCTGCAAGCGCGGTGAAAGGCACGGCGTCGAGGCTCGCGAAGATGGCCTCGGCCTCGCGTGCCGCATCCTCGTCGCCGCAGCGGCCGAGACCCAGCAGGGCATATGCCCGCTCCACAACCGATCCCCACTCGCCCCAGCCGGCAGCGGCCTCGCGGTAAAGGGCGGCAGCCTCCTTGATCTGCCCACGCGCCTCGGCGAGGATCGCCCTCCCAGTCGTCGTCGCATGGAGGGACATCGGGGTATACGCAACGTCCGCAGCCCCGTCGACGAGGCTCTGAGCGAGCAGGAGCTCCCCAGCCGCTACGCAGATCCGAAGCACGGTCGGCAATCCGGCGTCTGCATCCACCCACTGCCCGCGCGCCGTGCGCTCGAACTCCGCGGCCAGGGCCGCGGCCTCCTCGAGGTCGCCACCCACAGCGGAAGCCAAGGCGGCTTGAACGAGTGCCGGAATCAGCGTCTGCGGATCGGCGACCTCACGCGCCCGGGGGAGGAAAATGGCGGCATTCCGTCTTGCCTCGGCCACGCTGCCGCGCTGGGCGCGCACCGGGGCAGAGAAGATAAGCGCGTTCACCTCGATCTGCGTGCCGCCACCGTGGTCGCGGTCCCAGCGAAGGAGCTCGTCGGCTTCCCGGAGAACCTCGTCCCAGTTACCTAGCTCGTAGAGGTACCGAAGCCTTGTGGTGCGAGCCCACATCGCGTGGTGCTTCAGCCCACAGCGTCGCGCGAAGTCGAGTGAAGCTTGGACGAGCTCGAGGCCGCTGGTCATGCCCTCGAAGGCGGTGACCGTCTCGCCGAGGTTCCCATACGAGGTCGCCGTCTCGATGCCGAGTCCGAGCCGTAGAGAGAGGTCGAGCGCGTCGCGCAGGTCCGAGAGACCGCCGGCGTCGCCGAGCTCGACGCGCGCCAGGCCGCGGAACTGGAGATGGCGGACGACGTTCTCTAGGCCGAGCTCGTCGGCAAGGGCGATCCCCTTGTCGGCCCAGGCGAGTGCCTCACTCGGCCGTCCACCGATAGCGTCCTCGCCTGCCGCACGTTCGTAGGCGAGGACGAGGTCGGGCCCGGGCCGGCGCTCGAGAATCGGGATCGCCTCACGGGTCAGCTCGCGGCCACGGGCGGTCCGTCCGTGTCGCCACAATGCTCGCGCCAGCCCGACCATCGCGAGGGCGGCCGCATGTTCGTCGCCCGCCGCGCGTAGTGCGGGCAAGGCTTCCTCGTACGCCTGCTCGGCGTCGGGCAATCGTCCCTGCTCCTGGAGCGCGCCGGCCAGCTTGACGAGGACGGCCGCATGCCCGGCTCCGTCGGTAGAGAGCTCGAGCGCCCGCCTGTAGGCCGCCTCCGCTGCAGCGATGTCGAGGCGCATCGCACGGTCGCCCGCGACGAGCAGGAAGCGGACAAGGGCGTCCCGGAGCTCCGGACGATCTTCACCGGCCGCCCGAGAGAGCTCCAGCGCCTGCTCGTAGTGATGGACCAGGATCTCGGCGTGGTCGGGCACGCGCTCCTGCGCCGACTCCTCGATCCAGGCCGCCACCGCCACGTGTTTCTGCGCGCGCGGTGCGCGCGGTATCTGCTGGTACGCCACGTCTCGAACGAGCGCATGCCAGATGGCGAACTCCTCCTCCCCTTTCACGGACGAGAGCCGCGCGGGCCTGACGAACTCCCGGCGCACGAGCTCGAGGAGGCCGGCGAGCGCATCGTCCCGCTCTCGCTCGCCGAGAGCTGCGACCGCTCCCGTCCAGAACGTCCTGCCCACGACGCTCGCATCGTGAAGCAGGCCCTTCAACTCGGGCGACAGCGTGTCCAGCCGGGCGGCGATGAGCGCCTGAACGGTCTCGGGAAGCTGGAGGTCTGTGCCGTCACCCCGCTCGGTGAGCATGCGCGCGAACTGCTCCGTGTAGAGGGGGTTCCCACCGGCACGCTCGAGCAGGGACGCCTGGGTCTCCGCAGGGAGAAGGGTGCGCTCGAGGAGTCCCTGCAGAAGGCGCGCCGTCTCGTCCCCGGAGAGCGGTGACAACGAGATCGTCGTCGCGTTGCGCTTGCCTCCGCTCCAGCCCGGCCGTCGGTCGTAGAGCTCCGGCCGGGTCGTCGCGAGAACGAGCAGGGGCACCGGCGGGGCCCAGTCGAGGAGGTGCTCGAGGAAGTCGAGGAGCGCTTCGTCGGCCCAGTGCAGGTCCTCGACGACGAGCACGAGCGGACGTCTCGCCGCCATCGCCTCCAGGAACCGCCGCCAGGCCGTGAAGGCTTCTTCCCGGCCGATGGCTCCGCCTTCGGCGTTCACGCCCGCGAGTGGCGCCAACCTCGATGCGAACCACTCTCGCTCGGATGCCTCGTCGACGAGCGCCGACACGCACTCCTCGAGCTTCCCTGCCGCCTCGTCTTGGTCGTCGGACTCGAGGATCCCCGCCTCCGCTTTGACGACTTCCCCGAGCGCCCAGAAGGTGATCCCCTCCCCGTACGGCAGGCAGCGACCATGACGCCAGGTGACGAGCTCAGGGCGGTCGTCGAGCGTCGAGCGCAGCTCGGTCACGAGACGGCTCTTCCCGACCCCCGCCTCGCCGACGACGGTGACGAGCTGCGGCGCCGATTCGCGCTCGACTCGTAGGAACGTCTCGAAGAGGACGGCGTGCTCGTGCTCGCGCCCGACGAAGGGCGTGCGGGTGGGTGTCTCCGGCTCGCCGACGCGGCTGTGGGCTTGGACCACGCGCCAAACCGGGATCGGGGCCGACTTCCCCTTCGCCGCCACGGCCTCGAGCGCCTCGAAGGAGATCGCTCCTTCCGCGGATCGCATCGTCGTCTCGTCGGCGATCACGGTTCCGACGGCTGCAGCCGACTGCAGACGCGCCGCCGTGTTCACCACGTCCCCGGCGACGATTCCCTCTCCTCGCTCCGGACGCGCTCCGAGCGCGACCACGGCCTCTCCGGTCGTGACGGCGGCGCGCACCGCGACGTCGAGTCCCTCTGCGCGCAACTCCTCGATCGTCTCGAGGATCCTGAGACCCGATCGCACCGCCCGCTCAGCGTCGTCCTCGTGCGCGATTGGCGCGCCGAAGACGGCCATCACGGCGTCGCCGATGAACTTCTCCACGGTCCCGCCGAAGCGCTCGATATCCGCCTTGACGCGCTCGTGGTACGGGCGAAGCGTGGCGCGGACGTCCTCGGGGTCGGCGTGGTCGGACCGATCCGTGAAGCCGACGAGGTCGACGAAGAGCACGGAGACGACCTTGCGTTCTTCTCCCGCGGGCGCGACCTCGGCGAGCACTTGGCCGCACGACAGGCAGAAGCGGGCCCGTTCCGGATTCTCCTCGCCGCACTTGGGACAAACGAGCACGCCCGGATCTTGCCGTGCCAGGTACCGCGGCGTCTACGCGGCCGGCGGAAGCGGCTCGTCTTCTTCGTCGGGCGGCTCCTCGTCCTCGGCGAGGCGGCGCTGGAGCACGCTTCGCGAGAGGACGCCGACGAGCCGGTCGTGCTCGTCCACCACGGGTACGCGTTCCGCGTCCTCGGCCTCGAGGAAGTGGAATGCGTCCTCGAGCGAGACGTCGGGTCCGATCGTGTAATGCGGCGGCTCGGCGATCTCGCCGAGGCGCGTCGTTCGAGGGTCGAGGCCGGATGCAACGACCTCGCGGACGAGCGTCTTCCGGGTGACGACTCCGACGAGCCGCTGGCCCTCGGTCACGTAGACGGCGCGCACCTCCGGCCGCTGGAGCAACTCGCCCGCCTCCGACGCCGAGGCATCCGCGGGGAGCCGCCGCGGGTCTGACACCATCCCGTCGCGCACCAAATTCACGGGAAGATCCCCCTCGCCTCGAGCGCCTCGGACACGTCACGGATGCCGGCGACGAGAGCCGCCGTGCGCAGCGACGTACCGCGGTCCTCCGCGAGATCCCAGACGCGATCGAAGGCGTCCGAGAGCTTCTCGGCGAGCTTTGCGCGGATCTCGTCGCGCGTCCAGAAGAGGCGACCCAGGTCTTGCACCCACTCGAAGTAGGAGACGGTGACGCCGCCGGCGTTCGTGAGGATGTCCGGCAGGACCGGGACCCCGCGCGCATTCAGGATCGCGTCCGCCTCGAGCGACGTGGGCCCGTTGGCGCCCTCGGCGATCATCCGCGCGCGGAGGCGTGGAGCGTTCTCGGCCGTGATCTGGTCCTCACGAGCCGCAAGGACGAGGATGTCGCAGTCGAGCTCGAGCAGCTCCTCGTTCGTGAGCCGGCTCCCCGCCTCATTCCCTTCGAGGGAGCCGTGCTCGCGCGCGTACGCCTGCAGCGCGGGCACGTCGAGCCCGCCTTCTGCGTTCAGCCCGCCCGAGACGTCCGACACCGCGACGACCCTGGCGCCGTGCTCGTGCAGCTCGAGCGCCGCGATCCCGCCCACGTTTCCGAACCCCTGCACGACGCACCGCTGCTCCTCCAGCCGCCACCCGAGCCGGTCGCATGCGCGAGCGACGACCATCACGACACCCACCCCTGTCGCCTCGTGGCGGAACACGGAGCCGCCGATCGAGATCGGCTTGCCGGTGACGATCTCCGGGACGGCGTAACCGCGCTGCATCGAGTACGTGTCCATCATCCACGCCATGGTCTGCTCGTTCGTCGCCATGTCCGGCGCGGGAATGTCCTCCTGCGGGCCGATGACGGGCAGGAGCTCGGAGGTGTAGCGACGCGTCAGCCGCTCCAGCTCGGCGGACGAGAGGCTGCGCGGATCGCAGCGCACGCCTCCCTTCGCGCCTCCGTAGGGGAGCCGGAGCAAAGAGCACTTCCACGTCATCCACATCGCGAGCGCCGCGCACTCGCCCAAGGTCACGTCGTGGTCGTAGCGGATCCCGCCCTTCGTGGGGCCGAGGACGCTCGAGTGCTGGACGCGATAGCCGGGAAAGACCACGCGGCGACCGTCGTCCATCCGCACCGGAACGCTGACCATGAGCGCCCGCTCGGGGAAGCGGAGACGCTCGGCGATCCCGTCGGGGATGTCAGCGAACGAAACCGCCTGGTCGAACTGGGCGACCGCCATCCGGTACAGCGGCGTGTCCCACTCGAGCTGGGCCTGCGCAAGCGCTTCAGGCGTGCTCGCCACGGCGCGCCGAGTGTAGCGGCGCGTTCAGCGCGCCTACGGCGAGGCTGAGACGCAGCAACGACCGCGGCCGCGAAGCGGCCGCGCTTTAGGGATCTTCGCGCGACCGAGATCCGCGCTTCAGCGGATCTCGGTCTGCGCCACATGCCGGGGGTGGGAGTCGAACCCACACGTCCCGCAAGGGGACACCTGCTTTTAAGGCAGGCGCGTCTCACCCGTTCCGCCACCCCGGCGAGACGAGTGTATGCCCACGCGCGGCCTACGTACCGCCCGGCTTGAGCAGGTCGAGCGGCACGCCTTCGGGGCCCCTGCCGCGAAACGCCTTGATGAACGTGTCGAATGCCTTCTTGTCGACCTGTGTGCACTTCGCGAGGTGGCCGGTCCCCAGATCGCCGCCGCCGGGATTCTCGGATGTCCACGCGCCGAGCGCGATCTTGTCGCCCAACTCGGGCAGCGGGGAGACGACGAGCCCCCGTGGGTCCCGGTCGTAGATCTCGCGCAGCTTGCTGACCGTGTCGGCTGGAGCCTTCGATCCGTAGAGAATGTAGGCGCCGCCGTGCTCAAGGCCGTGGAGGATGCGGGCGAGCTCCACCGGCTCGGTATAGAAGCCGTAGATCGCGGGCGTGACGTAGTGCGGCCCGGACGTCGGCGGGAACGAGTTCCACTCTTTCGGCCGCGCGGCGGCATCGCTGATGTGTTGCCGTGAGACTCCGGGGAAGCTCTGAAGCGTGCACCCGGCCGCGGTGAGGTCGGCACGGACCTGTTTCTCGTCGGGCCCGCCGCCACCGGTGAAGCCCAGGACTATCGCCGCGACCACAAGGGCGACCAGGAGGGCGCCGCCGACGCCCACCAGGAGCGCGAGTCGTCGCTTCCGCGCGACGTCGGGATCCGTCGGAGCCGTCCGCTGGCGTGGAGCTTTGACGCGGGGCTTGTCGGGCATCGGCGCGCCACGTTAGCAGCGCCCTCGTTGCCCCCAGGTTGATTCGGCTCCGTCCGCCGCGCGCTCTACCGTTCGTTGGCCCATGACCGGTATGACCCTCCTCGGCCTCCTGGCCGGCCTTGCCTTCGGCGCCTGCGGTGCGTGGCTCGCACTCCGGGGTCAGGTCCTTCGCGGTCGCGCCGCGGCGGCCGAGGCACGCGTGCTCGCAGCCGAGGCGCGCGATCTCGAGCGGCGCGTCATCGAGGCGGAGGCGCAGCTCAATGCGGAGCGCGGGTCGCTCGACGAGCGCGTCGCAGGCGCAGTGCGGGCGGCTTCGAGCGAGGCGCTGCAACAGAGCTCGTCGGCGTTCCTCGACCTCGCCCAGACGAAGCTCGACACCTACGTCGGGCCGCTCCGCGAGTCGCTGGGCAAGGTGCAGTTGCAGGTGACTGCCCTCGAGCAGGCACGCCGCGAGGCGTACGGCGCGCTCACCGAGAGCGTGGGTCAGATGCGTAAGGACCAGGAGCGCTTGCGCACCGAGACCGGCAACCTCGTCACGGCGCTGCGCGCGCCGCACGTGCGAGGCCGCTGGGGAGAGATCCAGCTCCGCCGCGTGATCGAGATGGCCGGGATGGTCGAGCACTGCGACTTCGACGAGCAGGTTTCGACGACCGACGAGGAAGGGCGCGTGCTTCGTCCGGACGTCGTCGTACGGCTGCCGGGCGGCAAGCAGGTCGTGATCGACTCGAAGGTGCCGCTCGTCGCGTACCTCGACGCGGTCCGGGACGACGCCACCGACGACGAGCGCCGCGCGAAGCTCGCGGATCATGCACGCCACGTGCGGGAGCACGTCCATCGCCTCGGCCAGAAGGCGTATTGGCGGCAGCTGCCGGCGACGCCCGAATTCGTCGTCATGTTCCTCCCCGACGAGACGTTCCTCCGCGCCGCGCTCGAGCAGGACCCCTCGCTGATCGAGCTGGCGGTATCGAACAACGTCATCCCGGCGTCGCCCACGAACCTCATCGGGCTGCTGCGGGCCGTCCACTACGGCTGGCAGCAGGAGACGATCGCGGAGAGCGCCCGCGAGGTGAGTGAGCTCGGACGCGAGCTCTACAAGCGACTCGCCACGATGGGAGCACACGTCGCGCGGCTCGGCAAGTCGCTCGACGGTGCCGTGAAGGCCTACAACGAGACGGTCGGGTCGCTCGAGCGTCAGGTGCTCGTCCAGGCTCGCCGGTTCCAGCAGCACGGGATCACGGGTGTCGAGCCCCCTGAGCTACAGCCGATCGAGCGCCAGACGCGCGCACTCGCAGCCGCCGAGTTCGTCGAATCCGAGCAGCCGGCGATCGAGGTGCTCGCGGCCGGCGCAGACGCGGCGTGACGCTCGGGAACACGAGGAATGCGCCAATCGTTGACGACGGTGTGCCCCGCGAAGCGGGGCCAACGTACGAAAGGGAGCATCGTTGAGCGACGTTCGCGACGTGATCATCATCGGCGGCGGCCCCGCCGGGTTCACGGCCGCCCTCTACACGGCCCGCGCAAACCTGAGCCCGCTCGTCATCGAGGGCTTCAACTGGGGCGGGCAGCTCATGATCACGAGCGACGTCGAGAACTACCCCGGCTACGCCGACGGCGTGCTCGGGCCGGCGATGATGGCGGACTTCCGGCGCCAGGCCGAGCGGTTCGGCGCCGAGTTCGTGACCGACGACGTCACCCGCGTCGACCTCTCGGAGCGGCCGTTCCGGGTCTACGTCGGTGACGACGAATACAGGGCCGAAGCGGTCATCGTGGCCAGCGGCGCGAGCGCTCGCCAGATCGGGCTTCCCTCGGAGCAGACGCTGCAGGGGCGCGGCGTCTCGTATTGCGCGACGTGCGACGGCGCCTTCTTCCGCGACAAGGTCGTGGTCGTCGTCGGCGGCGGGGACTCGGCGATGGAGGAGGCGACCTTCCTCACCCGCTTCGCCAGCAAGGTCGTCATCGTCCACCGGCGCGAGGAGTTCCGCGCCTCGCCGATCATGGTCGATCGTGCTCGGGCGAACGAGAAGATCGAGTTCGCGTTGAACGCAGTCGTCGAGGAGGTGCTCGGCGAGGGTGACGGCCACGTCACGGGCGTTCGACTTCGCGACACGGTGACGGGCGAGACGAGCGACCTTCCGGCCGACGGGCTCTTCGTCGCGATCGGCCACGACCCGAACACGGCTCTCTTCCTCGACTGGCTCGACCACGACGAGCAGGGGTACCTCGTCCCGGAGCCCGGCTCGACCCGGACGAACATCGCAGGCGTCTTCGCAGCGGGGGACGTGCAGGATCATGTCTACCGCCAGGCGGTGACGGCCGCAGGCTCCGGCACCATGGCGGCCCTCGACGCCCAGCGGTTCCTCGAGGAGCAGCGCCACCATCCAGGCGTCGTAGCGACGCCCGCGTAGCACCCGAAACCGCTCCGACCGCAGCCCCCGCTACCCTCGCCGGCGATGAGCGCGCGTTGGATCGACCTCCTCGACCCAACCCGCGAGGAGCTGCTCACGGCACTCCCGGCGGGCGTCGACCCGGAGGTTCTGGACGCGCTTGCCGCTCCGAGCGACGGGCACAATCGTCCGCTGCTCGAGGGTCATGGCGCCTACGTATGGGGAGTCTTCCTCGACGCTCGGCCGGTGACGGACGAAGATCGCATCTCGTACCGGGAGGTGGACGTCGTTGCGACGCCGGAGCTCGTGGTCACCGTTCGCAAGACACCCGGGAACGACGAGCCGTGGGATCCCGCACCGCTCGAGACGCCGGCCGCCGAGGGCGCATCGGCCGGCGAGCTCGTCTTTCGCCTCGTCGACGACGTGGCGGAGTCGTTTCTCGACGTCGTCGACGCCGCGGATGCCGAGATCGACGAGCTCGAGGACCGGATCGAGGTGTGGCCGAGCGCGCGCGTGCGTAGGAGGCTCGGTGACCTCAGGCACGACCTCCTGCACGCCCGCAGAACAGTGGGCGCAACGCGCGCTGCGGTACGCCGTGTCGTCGACAAGCGTCTCGACATCGGGGACGAGAGGCTCTTCCCAGAACCGGTCGAGCGCATGTTCGCGGACACCTACGAGACGCTGTTCCGTGCAGCCGAGGAGCTCGACGTCGCGCGCGATCTTCTCTCGAGCTCACGCGACTACCACCAGTCAGTCATCGCGGAGAAACAGAACGACATCGTCAAGACGCTCACCGTCATCGCGTCGCTCGTGCTCGTGCCCTCGCTGGTCGTGGGCTTCTACGGCCAGAACTTCGTGGGCGCCTTCAACGACTTCTACTGGACGCTGGGCTCCTCGGTGGGGCTCATTCTCGCCTCGACGATCGTCCAGCTCGCGCTCTTCCGCTGGCGCCGCTGGATCTGAGCGGTTCCGCCAGCCTCGAGGCTGGGCAGAGATCCTCGAGCACGCAGTCCTCGCAGGCCGGCCGACGGGCATCGCACACGCGGCGCCCGTGCCAGATGAGGAGATGCGGGAAGCGGGCCCAGTCGGCCCGTGGCACGACCCGCTGGAGATCGCGCTCGATCTTGACCGGGTCGTCGTGGCGGGTCAGCCCGAGTCGCTGCGAGAGTCGGCGCACGTGCGTGTCTACGACGATCCCCTGCGCGTGGCCGAGCTCCGAGGCGACGACGTTCGCGGTCTTGCGCGCGACTCCGGGAAGCCGGACGAGATCCTCGAGCCTGCGCGGAACCTCGCCGTCGAACTCCTCGAGCAGCATCCGCATCGTCCCCCGGATTGCCTTCGTCTTCTGGCGGAAGAAGCCTGTCGTGTAGATGTCCCGCTCGAGCTCCTCCTCCGGCACCGCGAGATAGTCCTCGGGTCTCCGGTACTTCCGGAAGAGCGCCTCGGTGACGCGGTTCACGTTCGTGTCCGTCGTCTGGGCGGAGAGCATCACCGAGACGAGGAGCTCGAGATCGGAGCGGAAGCGGAGCGCGATCTGCGCGTCCGAGTGTTCGGCTGCGAGTCGCTCGACGATCGGGCCGATCCGCTCCTGCCGCCTGCCGAGGCCGCGCCGCTTCGCCTCCGCGACGTAGCTACGCGCCACGCTGGCTCTCGAAGTAGGCCGTTGCCTCGTCCGGATCGGGCGGCTCGAGGAGCCACCCTGAATGCTGCTCGCCGGTCGGGCCGGCCGCTTCCCGAATCGACACGGCGGCCGCCTCCACGTCGTACTCCGTGCGCCTGAGCTCGACCATCGGCCCCAGAACGGCCCAGAACGCTCCGCGGCGACCTTCGTACGGCACGCCGACGCTGCCTGCGTTCACGACCCGCAGGCCGCTCGCCAGCTGCCGGTCGAACTGCACGTGCGTGTGACCGCAGACGACGAGCTTGGCTTCGACATCACCGAGCAGCTCGGCGACGTCCTTGTCCGGCGTGATCCGTGTGAAGATCGGCTCGTCCGCCGAGGGGATCGCGTGGCAGAAGAGCGTCCGGCCGAGACCCTCGGTCTCGAGCTCGACCGTCAGCGGCCAAGAAGCGATCGTCGCGAGGCGCGGTTCGCCGAGACGCCTCCTTTCCGCGCTCCAATCGACGCCATGCTCGCCATCGCCCTCCATGACGAGCCGATCGGCGTTCCCGCGTACGAATCGAACGTCCTGAAGGCTCAGTAGACGGTCGAAGACCTCGACCGAGAACGGCCCGCCGACGAGGTCGCCGCCGCAGACGATCGCGTCCACACCCTCCCGCTCCACGTCGGCGAGCACGGCCTCGAGCGCGGGCAGGTTTCCGTGGATGTCGCAGAGGGCGGCGACTCGCACGGCGCGAGGCTACCTTCGGGCGCGTCAGATGGAGATCTCAGCCGTCTGGCACCCGCGCAGCTGCGCGACAGCTTCTGCCTCCGCGCTCAGGTCGAGGGCGGATCCGATCCAGTCGACATCGATCTTGAGGACGGTGCCGGTCTTTCGCCCGCGCCAGAGGCCTGCGAGGGCTCCGTCGTGCAGGACGACGCCAGGTCGACCGACAGCTGGGAACAGTCGCTTCCGGAGAGCCGGGTCTGGAACGAACGTCTCGCGGTCCGGCTGGACAACGTAGGGGTCGAAGCCGCCGAGCAGCCTCACACCATGAGCGGCAGGCGGTTGTCCCAGCCGCGGAATGTCTTCCTCCAGAACCCACGCCCGGCGACCGTCGACCCGCACCGGCTCTAGCTCGTCGTCGATCGCGCGGAAGAGGCTGAGGTCTGCGCCCAGGAAGCAAGCTCCGAGTGGGTTGCGGGGCCGTAGGAGCGCAGGAAGCGCCGGACGAGCTCCGCCTGCGCCTCTGCCACGTTCACGTGCGGGAAGTCGGCCAAGGCGAATGTCGCTTTGGCCGGCATGTGCGTTATTCCCAGAGGTCCGAGCGCACGCCACAGTCCGGGGCGGACGTGGTGGCTCTTGCAGCCCGGACACCACGGAAGCAGCCCGTCCGGCAAACGCTCGCGGAGGGCCTGGTGAAACGCATCGCGGCCGAGCGGGCCAGCGGCGAGCCCGTCACGCGCAGCGGCAGCGACGAGATCGAGCGCCTCGCGCACCGAGAGACCCGCGTCAGCGACCTCACCGGCCGTGCGCCCCCCGACGAGGCTCTTGAGTCCCGCGTCCTCCGGCACGAGCGCGGTCGTGAAAATCGCCGCGTCACGGCGCGGGACGACGTACGGAGCGCCGCGCATGGCGTTGACCGTCACAACCTCGGACGCGCCCAGCTCGCCGTACGCCCTGGCGTGCAATGCCACCGCCGACCAGCCCGGCGGGTACTCCTGCAGACCGCAGGCAGCGACGGCCGTGAGCGGATCTGTCCGCTCGTGCAGATGGTGCCCGGCGACACGGAAAGCGAGTACCTGCTCTCGGTCGGCATCGAGCGTGGTCACGAGCCGTGCAGGAGCAGTCGCGGGCCGGCGCAAACGAGATCGAGGGCCGGGCAGCCGGCGCAGGCGAACTCGCTCGGGGTAGGGCGGAACTCACCCGAGCGGATGCGTGCGATCGCCCCGGACAGGTCCGCCTCGAGGGTCGGAACGTCCCCGGCCATGAACGTCGCGGTCACCACGTCGTTCGGTCGTTCGAGGAACTGGTAGACCGCCTCGACCTCGTCGGCGCCGTCCCGCAGGCAGGCGAGCGCGTAGACGAGACGCTGCAGGTGGTACTCGGCGTCGACGACGTCGCTCGGCTGCGCGCCGTCGAGCGCATTCGACTTGTAGTCGACGACGAGGGCCCTTCCCCCGTCGCGCCAGAGGACGTCGAGGCGCCCGTGCAGGAGGACGCCGTCGTGCTCGAACACGAACGCCCGCTCCGGGCGCGCGCCCGGGAGCGCGGCGAGGCGGCGTGCGAGCTCCGATCCGCAGTACGCCTCGACCAGATCGCCGATACGGTCGAGCTCCTCGTCGGTCACCCTCGGATACCAGCTGCGTACCGCGGTCTCGAGCTCCGCCCGCGCCGGCGGACCCGGATCTTCGAGCGGAACGAGCTCGAGCAACCGGTGGACGGCGTCCCCAACCTCGGTCGCCGCGAGGCCTCCTGCGCCTTCCGTGGATGACCGAACCGCCACCGGAGAGAGCCCCAGGACACGCTCGGCGAAGTACCGATAGGAGCAGCGCTCGTAGAGTGCCAATGCGCTGTAGGACAGGCGGCGGACGTCGTGCAGAGGCGGCTCGGGAATCGGCTCGAGCGGCGTCAGCTCCACCGCGGCGGGAAGCGGGCCGAGCGGAAGCTCCCCGAAGAGGGGCAGCTGGGTCCCGACTTCGGAAACCGGCGCTTCCGGCTCTCGTTGCTCCGTGTGGCGCTCGACGCGAAGGAGGAAGCGCGCATCCCCGCGCTCGAGCTCGACCGGCTCGGGCCCCGCCGCAGCGACGGTCTCGTGCGCCCCCAGGCGGTCGAGCACCCACCCGATCGGCGTCTCCCGGTCGGCGGCCCGCCCCGGGTCGAACGCGCCGGACACGATCAGGCGGTCGATAGCGCGCGTCATCGCGACGTAGTAGAGACGCAGCCGCTCGGCGCGCTCCTGCTCTCGCTCCGTGTCGCGAAC
>JAHEXT010000041.1 GCA_023251945.1 Actinomycetes bacterium | reverse complement strand
GCAGAGAGTACGACGTGAGCGCCGAGTAGTCTCAACCCGTGGCCCGGATCAAGGACTCCTCGGTGCGCGACGTCGTGGCGGCGGCCGACATGGTCGAGGTCGTCTCGGCGCGTACTGCACTCCGGCGGAGCTCCGGCTCGCGCTACATGGGGCGCTGTCCGTTCCACGAGGAGCGCACGCCGAGCTTCTCGGTGAACCCAGTCGAGAAGCTCTACTACTGCTTCGGCTGCGGCAAGGGCGGAGACGTCATCTCGTTCGTTCGCGAGACCGAGAGCCTCGACTTCGTCGGCGCCATGGAGTGGCTGGCCGAGCGCTTTCGGGTCCCGCTCGAGGTCGAAGAGGCATCGCCCCGAGTCGAGGCCGAACGGCGCGGCCGCGAGCGGCTCTACGCGCTCCTCGAGCAGACGACGGCGTACTTCGAGCGACTGCTCTGGGAAGGCGACGGAGGAGCGCAGGTGCGCGCGTACCTCGCCGAGCGGGGGCTCGGCGAGGCGGTGACGAAGGAGTTCCGGCTCGGCCTCTCGCCCGGGGGCGGTCTCGCCGAGAAGGCGGCCGAGAAGGGCTTTACGCGGGACGAGCTGCGCGCGGCCGGCCTGGCGACGGCGCGAGGGGGCGACTACTTCCCGCAGCGGCTCATGTTCCCGCTCTGCGACGTGCGCGGTCGCGTCGTGGGATTCCAGGCCCGGAAGCTCCGGGAGGACGACCCCCTGAGGGGCAAGTACGTGAACTCGCCCGAGGGCGACCTCTTCCACAAAGGGGCGATCCTGTACGGCCTCCATCTCGCGCGCACGGCCATCTCCAAGCAGGACCGGGCAGCGATCGTCGAGGGGAACACGGACGTGATCGCGCTTCGCCAGGCCGGCTTCGAACCTGTCGCGGCCTCGATGGGGACGGCCCTGACAGAGCGTCAGCTTCGCGAGCTCGGACGGCTGACGCGGAAGATCTACCTCTGCTTCGACGCGGACGCTGCCGGCCAGGAGGCCACGCTGCGCGGGATGGAGCTCGCTGCGGCGCAGGGGTTCGACGTCCGGGTCGTCACGCTCCCGCGGGGCCAGGACCCTGCCGACGCGCCGGAGGGATTCGAGGACCGCCTCGGCGGCGCGGAGAGCTACCTCCTCTATCGCGTCAGGCTCGAGCTCGACCGCTCTGAGGACCGCCAGGAAGCTTTCGTTCGCGCGCGGGAGGTGCTGGCAAAGGCCGAGGACTCGCCCGAGCGCCAGGAGGCTGTGAAGCTCCTTGCGGATCGGCTCGACCTTCCGAAGGAGACGCAGGCGAGGCTCGCTCCGGCACGCGGCGGAAGAACGCCGTCGGAACCGGACACGCCGCGACTCCTCGACGCCGGAGAACGCCTCGAGCAGGATGCCCTCGCCGCCTGCCTTGCGCATACCTCTCTCGTACGAGTGCTCGCCGAGCTGACGCCTGAGCACTTCGACTCGGAGGTCAACCGGCGCTTCCGGGCGGCCCTCGTGTCAGGGAAGGACGATCCGGAGCTGACCCCGCTCAGGGCAGAGCTCGACGCGCGCGCGGCACAGGAGGCCCTCGACGAGCGCACGGGAACCGAGCTCCTGCTCCAGCTACGCGAGCGGAAGCTGAAGCGCGACCTGGCGGGCGCGGATCTCGCCCGGACCACGGAGCTGCAGGCGCACCTGGCGAAGGTGCGCCAGGCTCTCGCGGAGCTCAGGTGACCTCGAGGTAGCCGAGCTCGCGAAGGAGGTCGCCCGCCTCGGCGAGCACGTCGGCGAGCTGCTCCTCGCTCAGGTCGCGCCGGTAACGGCCGATCGACTCCCGGTGGGCGAGGCGGAGCGCGGCGGCGAGGGCGTCGGACGACGTAGCGAGGTGCGCCGTCAACTTCCGCGCGACTCCGTCCGGATCCTCCGTCATCCGCTCGTAGCGGAGCTCGAGGACGGGAGAACGGGCGGCCCGCACGGCGGTCACGTAACGCCGCCAGGCCCACGCCGCCCGGCGAGCGTCGCTTGTCCCGGAAAACTCCTCGCGGCGCTCGGGCTCGACCCAGAACCGTGCATACGCGCCGTACGCGATGCCCGCGTCGTCCGCGCCGTCCTCCGGGCGCAACCAAGGCTTCTCGAGCAACGAGCACACGACGTCTCGCCCGTCGCGGAGGATGTGAACGATCCGGGCCTCGGGATACGCGACGGCAACGACATCGACGAGGTGCGCGAGCTCGGGCGTCTGCTCGACCGCGCGGACGGCGCCCACAAGGCCGACCCGTCTCGCGATTGCGAGGATGCGGCGGAGACGGCGGGCGGCCTCCTCCGAAGAGAGAGTGACCAGCTCGGGCACAGCGGCCTTCAGAGGCGGGACTTCTCCCAGGTCGACGAAGCCGGGCAGTGAGCCGATCGCTCCGGCGAGGAAGGTCGTTCCGGACCGGGGCGAGCCGACCACGAACACGAGCCGGTCGTCGAGCCTGCCCAGGCGTTCGCTCAGGGATGCGCCCCGGCGCGGAGCGAGCCGCTTAGCGACGCGTAGCTGGAGAGCAGCAGACTCGAGCAACCCCGTCACGGTCGCGATTCTCGCAGTCCGGCGTCCGCACGATTGACACCGAACGGCGCCTGCGCCAGAGTTTGGGCCACGGCACGCGACGAAACCCAGCGCGGAAGGCGTTCGAAGAGATTGTGGGTCGCGGGCCTCGTGACGGGCTGGCTGCTCGTCTTCGCCGCTGCCGCCCTGGCCGACGCTTCGTTCTCCGATGCGCAGGGCGACAACAACGCGGCGCCCGACGCCACCTCGGTGACGGTGACGGAATCGGCCGACGGGACGATCACGATCGCTCTCACCGTCGCGAACTACCAGGCGCTTCCGCCGAACAGCTGGATCAACATCTGGTTCGACCTCGACTCGAATCAGAGGACCGGGGACGCGGGTGACGAGGCGCTCGTCCGCTACGTCTCGGACGGCACGATCGACTTCTTCCTCTGGGAGGGATCCGCGCTCGTCAGCCGTCCGCCGGCCGGAATGACGGGCCGGTTCGAGGCGGGGGTTCTCACGGTCACCGTGCCCAAGAGCGCTCTCGGCAGCCCGGCATCCTTCGGCCTGCTGGCCGTGACCTCGAGGCAGCAGCAGCTCGGCGAGGACGAGGTCACCGCCTCCGACTACGCCCCTGATCAGGGGCGATCACCCTTTGTCTCGCCTGCCCAGCTAGTCGTTCCCGACCCTCAGGGCGACCAGGATGCCGCCCCGGACATCACCGGCGTGAAGGTGAGCGATACGAAGGACGGCTGGATCAGCTTCGCGATCTCCACGCCGAACTACACCACTCTTCCCGGCGATACGGTGCTCCTGCTCGGGATCGACCGCGACGGTCGGCCGAGCACGGGTGACGACGGAGCCGAAGTCCTGGTCACGAACGTCGGCGGCGAAGTCATCCTCGAGCGCTGGAGCGCCCGGGAGAAGGAATGGATCGAAGACGATCCACCAGCCCGTGTCCGTGCGCGGAACGCGGCCGGTGTCGTGACGATCGACGTGCACAGGAGCGAGCTCGACGACGTCGCCCGCTTCGGCTTCTCCCTGATCAGCGCCGACATCAACACGCTGGCGGAGTCGGTGCTCGCCCTCGACTTCATGCCGGACGACCAGTCGTTCGCCAGGTACACGCTTGTGAACAAGGCCGCCCTGCGCCTTATCAGCGAGCAGACCTTCGGCACGCCGAGCCGTCCGCGCGCCGGCAAGCCGTTCACCATCACCCTGCCCGTCCGCCGGTCGGACACGGGGCGGGAGATTGCCTCCGGGACGGTGACCTGCAACGTCACGGCCGGCGGGAAGCGCGTACACGCGGTCGGGAAAGTCCGCGCCGGAGGGGGGCAGTGCAGCCTCGTCGTTCCGGAGACGGCCGCGCTGGTACGCGGCTCCCTGACCGTCCACTCCGGGGGGAAGTCGGTCAGCGCGCGGTTCTCGTTCCGGGTGCGGTAGAGACTCCCCGGGTCAGATTCGAACTGACAACCCTCCGGTTAACAGCCGGATGCTCTGCCAATTGAGCTACCGGGGAAGGCAGCCGCCGGATTGTACCCGGCTCCTCCGGCGGCAACTCGTGGGGAAGGACGCCGCGAATGGGTCGCGAACGCCTCTCCATGCGTCGCTTCGTCGTCGTAGGCGTCGCGCTGTCCATCGGCATCTTCGCCCTCGCCGAGGAGGCCATAGCGGCCGACGCGCGAGTTGCCGCACTCCAGATCGGGCTGCGTGCGCACGGATTCAGCCCCGGTCCGATCGACGGAGTCCGTGGGCCGCTGACGAGCAATGCGCTCCTCGCGTTCCAACGTGCGAAGGGGATCAGTCCGGACGGCAGGGTCGGCCGCAGAACGCGGCGCGCGCTGGGAGTTCGCGGCAAGCCTCTTCTGGGCCAGCGTGAGCTCGCGGTTGGGGCGGTGGGCTGGGACGTCGCGGTGCTCGAGTTCCGGCTGCGACGCTACGGCTTGCCCGTGCGCGCAGTGGACGGCCGCTTCGCGGGCGCAACGGCGGCTGCGCTCCGGCGCTATCAGCGCCGCCATGCGCTCGTCCCGGACGGGATCGCCGGCCCTCTCACGTACCGCGTGCTGGGACGCCGCGGCCCCGTTCGCGTGCACGTCGTGCGCCAGGGGGAGAGCTTCTTCTCGATCGCGGCCCGCTACCGCGTGAGTCCTTGGCAGCTCGCGCGCGAGAACGGAGTCCCGCTGACTCGCGTGATCGTCCCGGGACAGCGGCTTCTCCTGCCGGTGGGCGCGCGGATGCGCATGGTCGCACCGGCCGCCGAGCCCGGATCGGTTCGCGCCGCGATCGACTACTGGTCACGAGTCTACGGGGTCGATCCGAAGCTCGCCCGGGCGCTCGCGTGGATGGAGTCCGGGTTCCAGCAGGACGTCGTCTCGAGCGTCGGCGCGATCGGGGTCATGCAGCTCCTCCCTGAGACGTGGGAGTTCGTCGACACGGTGCTGATCGGCCGCCGTACGCCGCGGACGTACCAGGGGAACGTCCAGGCGGGCGTCCGCTATCTGCGCTGGCAGTTCGACGAGTTCGGCGGGAACGTGCGGATGGCGCTCGCGGGCTGGTACCAGGGGGCGCGGGCCGTGCGCGAGCGGGGTGTCTACGTGGAGACGAAGGAGTTCGTCCGCATCGTCCTCGCGCTCTACGGCACGGTCTGACAGCTCACGGTTCCTCGTAGAGCCGCTCGCCGCGGTGGAGCCGCGAGGCGATCGTGAACGTCTGCTCCTGCGCGCGGACCGTCGGGGCGTGTGCAGCGAGGTAACGGGCGCCGGCGACGAGGAAGATGGAGTCTCCTGTATCCGACCACTGCCGGAACGCGGCCTCGATCATCTGGATCGTGTGGAAGTTCCGATCCTCCCGGAGCAGCGCCGACCCGAGGCCCGCGAGCAGCGCGCTCGCCTCGCCGTCGGCGGCCAGGTACGAAGCGACGAGGGAGCCGGCCTCGTTCACGTGCTGCTGGTGGTCGAGGAGCAACGGAAGCTCGAGGAGCTGCTCGGCCGGGTCGGTGGATCGGTCAGGCTCGGGCAGCCGGGCGGGTGGAACGTTCAGGAAGCGGTCGAGGTAGATGCTCATGGCGGCGTCCAGGATCCCACGAAGAAGCTCGGACGACTGTGTCCGTCGAAGCCCCTGCTGCACGGCGTTCGCAAACGTGAACGTGTGGAGCGCGGTGTCCCAGTCGGAGAACTCGTTCGCCGTGTGGAAGCGCGCGATACGGAGCGCCGCTGCGCGAGCGACCTGACCGGCAACGTCGGTCGGGTCAGTGCCCTCCTGGAGCGCAGTGAGGATCGCCTGGACGCTGGCGTGCGGGTCGTCCCCGAGCACGGTCTCCACGAGCTCGCCGAGCTCCGTCGCGGCACTGCGCCCCAGGGTCGCCGCTCCCGGCAGCTGCTCGGCGGCCTCCTCGACGAGCGCCACGACGTCGACCGGATGGCGCCACGAATTCGCCTCCTCCATCCGCTCGCCCGACGCGAAGCCGGCGGCGAGGCTCGGCAGAACGAGCTCGGCGTGCTCCCAGCCCGCGCGGTCCAGCGCCTCGAGGGCCTTGTTCGTGAAGTCCACGAGGTGGCCGCTCGTGACGTAACGGTGGTCGGTTGCCGCGGCGAAGAGCATGTCCGCGAGCTCGACCGGTGTCGCGCCTGCACGGACGGCCGACGCGATGCAGCGCTCTGCGCCTTCCGAGTCCCGTACCTCGACAAAGCGGCGGAACCACCGCTTGAACACGGCCGGATCGCGGACCGCGACGGCCAACGGCCTGATCGGGAAGCGCGGCGCCGTTCCGGCTGACTCGGCCGCGACGTCGGCCAGGCCGTGGTAGAGAGCCCGTCGCCGGTCGTCCCCCGCGAGGCACGGGATCAAATTGACCATGCAGGCGAGGGTCGTCAGGCCGCGGCCCCAGCCGTGTGCGCGATACCGCGTCCCGAAGTCCAGGCCGATGCGCAGGGCGTCGGCCGGCGGGAGGCCGGCGTCGTCGAGGCCGATCACGGCTTTCGCGATGACGAGCGGGAGCTGGCGCTCGAGCCCGTCGCGTAGCCGCTCTCGAAAGCGGTCTACCTGGTCGCCGTCCTGAGTCACGTCGACCCAGACGGTTCCGTCGCGGGTCTCGACGGGGAAGACGCGGGCGTCGTCTGCCCACTGGTCGAACGTGCCTCCGGTCTCGAGATCGAACCGGGCGTGATGCCAGTGACACGTGAGGACGCCGTCCTTCACGGTTCCTCGGTGAAGCGGGAAGCCCATATGGGGACAGCGGTTCTCGACCGCAAACACCTTGTCGTCGTGCGCGAAGAGAGCGACGGCGACACCGCCGGCGGTGGTCACGAACGAGCCGAGCCGGCGTACCTCGTCGAGACTCGCCGCCGGCACGAAGCGCGAAGTCAGTGTTCCGCTGGCGCTCATCCTGCTCCTCCTCTGGATGGCTGAGCTCAATCTAGTCGACGAGCGAAGCCGCGGCCGCGTGGGCGCGACGTGCGGCCTCGTCCAGAGGCAGTGCCCAGAAGAGCTCGGGCGTCGAGAAGATCTCGACGTCGAGGAAGCCGTTCCAGCCTGCGGCCGCGAGTGCTGCGACGAGCTCGGCCGAACGGGATCCTCCTTCGCCCGGCAGGACGCGGTCAGTGCGGTTGGGCCCCGCGGGGAGGTCGGCTACGTGGAGGCCCGTCACGCGCGGCGAAACGGCGGCGAGCGCCCCCGGAGCCTCCTCCCACAGGTTGTAGGTGTCGGCCATGATCCCGACATCGTCGAGGTCGGCCTCGTCGAGCAGCGCGACGGCGTCGGCAATCGAGTTGACGAAGGACACGGTGTCGCGCTGCGAGGGATGGATCGGCTCGAGGCCGAGACGGACGCCGGCCTTGCCGGCGGCAGCGGCGATCTCGCGCAGGCCCTCGAGGACGGTCCGGTGGGCGCTCGCCTCGTCCAGGTCGCCCACGGGCCCGGTGATGACGAGCACCGACTCCGGCCCGTACGCCGCGAGCCGGCGCATGCTGGCGCAGAGCGTGTCGACCCGCTCGCGAAGGTCGCTTGGGCCCTCCATTCCCGGGAGCCGGAGCGGGAGGACCGACGGCACCGTGGGAACGCAGTTCGCGACCGCGAGCCCGGCCTCGTGGAGGAGGGCGAGGTTCTCGAGGTCGTCCTCCGCGAGCTTGAACTCCCAGATCCCGATCCCGTCGAACCCGGCGGCGGCGTACGCGGCGACGTCCTCCTCGAACGAGGCGCCCACCGTCGAGATCTCCGAGAGCGAGAGTCTCATGGCCCTGGGCGCCTCCGGCTCCCGCCCGGCGGAGCCGGGCTCCGCTGGAGGCTGACGCCGCTCGCGGCACGATGCATCGCGCTCGGCGCTTGTCCGTACCTCTCGTACTGCCCTTCGCGCCTCGCGCTCGCCTCGTTTGCGAGCGGCGCCCCAGAGCCATGAGGGAACCTCATCGGCCGACGACCGGCACCTTCGAGAGCAGCCGGCGCGAGAGGGGCGGCTTCGTGAGCTCCTTGTAGACGAGGTAGCCGGAGCCGGCCCCGAGGCCCGGACCCGGATGCGTCGAGGCGCCGATGTGCCAGAGGCCCTCGACCGGCGTGCGATGGCCGGGCGACTGCGGAAGCGGCCGGAAGAGGAAGTTCTGGTCGAGCGCGCACGAGCCCCCGTAGATGTCGCCGCCGACGAGGTTGACGTTCGTCGCTGCGATGTCAGCGGGAGAGAGGGTCACGCGCGCGATCGTGGCCTGCTCGAGGTTCCGGATGTGCCGCCCGAGGCGTGAGACGATGCGGTCGGCGTACGCGTCGCGAAGCTCCTCGGTCCATGCGCCGTCGGCGACGTCGATCTCCCCGGCCGCGTCGCCCTTGACGCGGCCCGCAGGGAGCTCCTGCAGCTGGATCCAGACGATCCACGAACCAGCCGGGGCGCGGGAGGGATCAACGGCCAGCGGCTGCCCGCACACGATCGTCGCCTCGGCGGGGAGGAGTCCGCGCTCCGCCTCGTTCACCGCACGCGATACTCCGTCGAGCCCCGGGGTCACGTGCACGATTGCCGTCCGCGCGAGCCGCTCGTCGCCCTCCCACGCGGGCGGCTCGCTCAGCGCGAGGTGGATCTGCATCTCGGCGCGCCCGTAGCGGTAGCGCGCTGCTGCGCGAGTCAGCTCGGCCGGGACCTCGCCCTCCGCGAGAAGCTGTCCGTAGAGCTGGCTGGGGGTCACGCTCGCGACGACGGCGCGCTCCGCGCGGATCGTCTCGCCGTCCGCAAGGCGGACCGCAGTCGCCCGCCCGCCGCTTACGAGAACGCGCTCGACGTCGACGGCGGTGCGGAGCTCGCCGCCCGCGTCGCGCACGATGCCGGCGAGTCCGTCCACGAGCCGAATTCCGCCGCCCTTCGGGACCGGCATGCCGCCGAGCTGGAGCGCGCAGGCGATGACCTGGGCCATGAACCCGGAAGTCGCCTGGTCGGGCCCGAGGCCGGTGTGCAGCACCCACGGGGCGAGCAGACCGTGCGCGGCATCCGATTCGAACGTGCCCCCGAGCCAGTCGCGGCAGCTCGAGAGCATCGTCCCGACGTAGGCGAGCAGCCCTCGGCGGCCGAAGCGCTTGAGCGCCTGCCGCCCGAGGCCGAGTCCCGCCGGCGACCAGAGCTCGGTCCCGAGGACGCCGAAGGAGAGGTCGGCGGTCTTCATGAAGCCGTTGAACATCGCCTTCCACGCCGCCCCGTCGCCGGCGGCATGGCGGTCGAGCTCGGCGACATTCGACGCGAGCGAGGTCGTGAGGAAGATGCTCGAGCCGTCCGGGAAGGCCGACCCGGTCGGGAGCTCGGTGTTCAGGTACTCGAGCCCCCGGCGGTCGAGGTCGTCCTTCAGCTCGGCGTAGGCGGGCGAGCCCGTCCAGAGCGGATGCCAGGAGGCGAGCAGCTCGTGCGTGAAGCCGGGTGCGGTGAGGCCGTCGACAGTTCTGATGCAGCCACCGAGCTCGCCTGACCGTTCGAGGACGCAGACGCTCCAACCGGCCTTCGAGAGCAGCGCCGCGCCCGCGAGGGAGTTGATCCCGGCGCCCACGAAGACCGCGTCGAAGGCCGCCATCGACGCGCGACGTTAGCAGCCCAGCTGCGCTTGACATGTCACGGCGCCGTGTGACTGAATCCCTCCATGCTCCTGCGCGAGGTCGATTACGCGCGCCCGTCGACCGTCGAGGAGGCCGTTGCCCTCCTCGCCGGCTACGAGGGAGCGCGGGCTCTCGCGGGCGGGCAGACGATCGTCAACGTCATGAAGTCCCGCGCAGCGGCGCCGGACGTCCTCGTCGATCTCGCGAATCTGGAGGAGCTCCGCACGATCGGCTTCTCAGCGGACGGGCTGCTCGAGATCGGCGCGATGGTGACGTGCGCCCAGCTCGTCAACTCGTCCGAGGTGGACGTGGCTCGGCCGATCCTCGCGGAGGTTGCGGCCACGATCGCCGACGTCCAGGTCCGCAACCGCGGCACCGTCGGGGGCAACGTCTGCGTGAACGACCCGACGAACCACCTGCCGCCGCTGCTCGTCGCGCTGGGAGCGACGTTCACGATCCGCAGCCGGGAGAGCGAGCGTACGGTGCCCGCGGACGAGTTCTTCCTCGGCGTCTACCTGACCGCGGTCGGCGAGGGTGAGCTCTTGACGAAGGTGAGCGTGCCTCCCTCGAACGACGCCGGAGACGGCTTCGCGGGCGTGACGATCGGCAAGCACGGGACGTACATCGTGGACGCGGCAGCGACCGTCTCCGACGACGGCGTCAGGATCGCGCTCGGCTGCGTCGCCGCCGCTCCGGTACGTGCGACCGCGATGGAGGATCGCCTTGCCGGGAGCGACTTCTCAGCGGATTCGGTGGCGGCCGCAGCACAGGGTCTCGGCGCGAGCCTCGATCCGCCGTCCGACGTTCACGGGTCGGCGGACTACAGGCGCCACCTGGCCGAGGTCTCGGCCGTGCGCGCCGTTCTGCAGGCGGCCGGCCGCCGGAAGGGGGCGTAGTGGCGACCCCGGCGCGGAGCCGCGCGATCTCCCTCGTGATCAACGGCGAGCAGGTCGAGATGGAGGTGCCTGCGCGGCGCCTCCTCGTCCACTTCATCCGCGACGACCTCGGGCTCACGGGGACGCACGTCGGCTGCGACACGGGGAACTGCGGCGCGTGCACTGTGCAGCTCGACGGCGAGCCGGTGAAGAGCTGCATGCTGCTGGCCGTCCAGGCCGACGGCTCTCGGATCGCCACCGTCGAGGGGCTCGCGCCCGACGGCGACCTGACGGCGCTCCAGCGCGCGTTCAACGAGCACCATGCGCTCCAGTGCGGGTACTGCACACCCGGGATGCTGATGAGCGCGAGCGCACTTCTCGCTCGCAACCCGCACCCGACGGAGGAAGAGGTCCGCTACGCGCTCCAGGGGAACATCTGCCGCTGTACCGGGTACGTGAACATCGTCGAGGCCGTCGTTGCCGTAGGGGGTGGAGCATGACGACACTCACCGAGCAGCCCGCCAAGACACTCGAGCGCGGCTACGTCGGCCAGTCGATCCCGAGGCGCGAGGACAGGCGGCTCGTCCAGGGCCAGGGCACGTTCTTCGACGACGTGCGCCGCCACGGGATGGGCTACGTCCACTTCGTCCGCTCGCCGTACGCGCACGCGCGGATACTCTCGATCGACGTCTCGAAGGCGCTCGAGCTCGAGGGGGTGTACGGGACGATCACCGGCGACGAGGTCGCGATCCACACCGATCCCTTCTTCGAGATGTCCGTCGAACCGGGCGGGTTGATCAAGGACTACGCGCTCGCGGTCGGCAAGGTGCGGCACATGGGGGAGCCCGTCGCCGCTGTCTGCGCGGCGACCCGCGAGCTCGCGCGGGACGCGGCAGAGCTGATCGAGGTCGAGTACGACCCGCTGCCCGTCCTCGTCGACGCCGAAGAGGCGCTCGAGGACGAGGTCGTCCTCCATGACGACGCAGGATCCAACGTCGTCTGGTCGGGCGTCTTCGACTGGGGTAACGTCGACCAGGCACTCGCCGAGGCCGATCACGTCGTCACGATCGAGCGGCTCCATTTCCACCGCTTCTCCTCGACGCCGCTCGAGTGCGCGGGCGCCCTCGTGGAGTACGACAAGGGCACCGGCGAGTGGACGCTGATCTGCAACCACCAGATGCCGGGTGTGGGGGCGATCTGGATGGCGCCCGCGCTCCGCACCGGGATCGACAAGCTCCGCTTCGTCACGCACGACATCGGCGGAGGGTTCGGGAACAAGATCTGCCTGCATCCGCAGTACGTCGTTCTCTGCCTCATGGCGCGGAAGCTCGGGCGGCCGGTCCAGTGGACCGAGTGGCGGACCGACCAGCACACCGCGAACGCGCACGGCAACGAGCGGACGTTCCTGGACGTCGAGGTCGCGGTGAAGGCCGACGGCGAGATGACCGGCTTCAAGGTGAAGGCGATCGACGACTGTGGCGCCTTCCCGCGCTACGAGCCGCTCGGCTGCATCATCTGGGCGCAGGTGACGCCGGGGATGTACGCCTGGCGGAACATCCGCGTCGACTTCACGCAGGTGTGCACGAACAAGTCGCCGGTGTCGCCGAACCGCGGCTACTCGCGCATGCAGCACCTGTGGCTGACCGAGCGGATCATCGACATCGTCGCGTCCGAGCTCGGCTTCGACCCGGTGGAGATCCGCAAACGGAACTATGTGAAGGCCGAGCAGATGCCCTACGAGACGCCGAACGGGTGCGTCTACGACTCCGGCGACTATGCGGCGGCACTCGACATCGCGCTCGACCTCATAGACCACGGCTCGATCGAGGAACGGCGCGTGAAGGCGGCCGCGCGCGGGAAGCTCCTCGGCTTCGGCATCGGCTCGACGCTCGACTCGGGTACGAACAACTTCGGCCAGTCGACGCTCCTGAACCCCGAGCTCCAGTTCTCGGGGAACAACGAGGCGGCCACGGTCAAGCTCGACATCTTCGGCGAGGTCGTCGTCACGCTGGGAACGGTCCCGCAGGGGCAGGGGCACGAGACGACCGCCGCGCAGGTCGTCGCCGACATCCTCGGCTGCCCGCCCGAGCAGGTGAACGTCCGTCGCGGCCACGACACGTGGTTCAACGCGCACGCCGGCTTCTCGGGGACCTACGCGAGCCAGTTCGCGTTCACCGGCCTGGGCGCGGTCAAGGGCGCCACCGAGCTGCTACGCGACGAGATGGTGAAGCTCGCGGCGTTCGTCCTCCAGGCGCCCGAGGAGGCGATCGAGCTCGCGGACGGGATGGCACGCATCAAGGACGGGCCCGAGGAGGCAGCGCTTCCGTTCATGGCACTGGGCGCGATCGTGAACGCGAACAACGCGTTCCTGCCGCCCGATTTCAACCCCACGCTCAACCATCGCTACGTCTGCCGGCCCTACTTCGGGATGGTCGACAAGGAGCGCAAGACCGGGCAGCTGACGCTCACCTATGCGACGCAGATCCACGCGGCGGTCGTCGAGGTCGACCCCGAGACGGGCGAGGTCGAGATCGTCGACTACGCGGCCGTCGACGATTGCGGGGTCCGCATCAACCCGCAGATCGTCGAGGGGCAGGTGCACGGCGCGACCGCACACGCGATCGGTGCGGCCCTCTTCGAGGACTTCGTCTACGACGAGGACGGGACGCTGCTGACCGCCAACTTCTACGACTACCACGTGCCGCACGCGATGGACATGCCGCCGCTCAAGACGGGTGCGATGGAGTCTCCGTCGCCCGTTGCGCCACTCGGCGCAAAGGGCATGGGCGAGGGCGGCGGCGGCGGGATCCACTGCATCGGCGCGGCGATCCAGGACGCGCTCCGCCCGGCGGGGAAGGCGATCGTCTACGACAGCTGCAACCCGCCGCACCGGGTCTGGTCGATGCTTCAGGACCCAGGGTCCACGCGCACGAACGTGTCCGTGGTGTCGAAGTGATCGTCAGCGGAACGAAGGAGCTTCCCGCTCCGCGCGAGACGGTCTGGGGGGTCATCAACGAGCCCTCCGAGATGGCGAAGCTGATGCCCGGGGTCGAGAGCTTCGAGATCCTGGACGAGCGGCACTGGTCGGCGAAGGTCAAGGTGCCGCTCGGCCTCGGCGCACTGAAAATGACGATGAACTTCGAGAAGCTCGAGGAGCGGCCGCCCGAGTTCGCGTCCATGCGCGCCAAGGGCCAGGGCGTGGGCGCGCTCATGGACATGACGACGTCGTTCACGCTCTCCGAGGCGGGCGAAGGGACCTCGATGGCGTGGGAGGCCGACGTCAAGATCGCGGGCCCGGTCGGCGCAATGGGGCAGCGGGTCCTCCAGCCGATCGTGAACCAGCAGGTTGGCCAGGTGCTCGCGGCTCTCGAGCAGCGGGTCACGGCGGCGGCCACCTCCGGCGGCGCGTAGGAGGCTTAGACACGCCCTGGTCCCGGCGTGGCTCATTGATGCGCCTGGCTGCGCTGGCGGCGCTCGCAGTCTCGGTCTCGTGCAGCGGCTCGGACGGGCCGCGGAACGGTCAGATAGTGGCGTACTTCAAGGGCCAGCTCTACCTCATCGAGCCGGACGGAGGGACGCGGCGAGCAGTCTTGGGGACGACGGGCGGACAGGAGCCCACGTGGTCCCGGGACGGGAGCTGGATCGCGTTCGCGAAGGGGAGACCCCCTGAGAATCCCTCTACTTCCGATCTCTACCTCGTCCGACCCGACGGTTCCGGACTCCGCCTCGTCGCGCGCGATGCGATGCAACCCACCTGGTCGCCAGACGGAAGGCGGCTTGCGTTCATGCGCGATGCGTGCGCCGACTTGGACTGCCCGGGCATCGAGAACTCTTTCGAGCTCTTCGTCGTAGGTGTCGATGGGCGTGGGCTGCAGCAATTGACGCGGAACGCTGACTACGACGGCGAGCCCGCGTGGTCGCCAGACGGTCGGGAGATTGCCTTCTCTAGCGCCGACGGGCTCTTTCTCATCCGCCCGGACGGGAGCGGCCGACGCCGGCTGACGCGGGGCGGCTACCACATGAACTCCGAGTGGTCGCCTGACGGCGAGCTGGTTGCCTACGACACATTCGGTGATATCTACGTCGTTCCGCGCATAGGAGGCAATCCGCGGCGACTAACGACGAATCCCGGACCCGATTGGGTGCCGGCGTGGTCGCCAGACGGGCACCTGATCGCCTATTTGAGCCTGCATGTTTGCGCCCGTTGCTTCGCGGCGGAGGACCCGATGCAGGTCTGGCTCATGAACGCCGACGGCCGCTCACCGCGCAGACTCACTGAGGCAGGTTATGCCTGGCCGGACTGGGGGACGGCGCCATAGCCTCAGGGCGTATGGAGAGCATTTTGGTGTGATCCGACCGCTCTGCATGAAGGGCGAGGGTGATGCGTCGCGGCTCTGAGAGGATTGGCTCGTTATGACCCGACCATTCCGCATCGGCGTCATGCAGCTGACGATGGAGCCGCTCGAGGAGATGCTCGCGTCGGCGCGCGTCATGGACGAGGCCGGGATGGACACGGTCTGGCTCGCCGAGGCCTACCCCTGGTGGCGCAAGCACGGGATGGAGGCGCGCTCGTCGACGGTCGTGTCCGCTCTGATGGCGAAGGAGACCAAGCGGCTCACGATCGGGTGGGGGATCATCTCGCCGTTCACGCGCCACCCCGTCCAAGTCGCGATGGACGCACGCGTAGTGCAGGAAGCGGCCGGGCCCGGTCGGTTCCTGCTCGGCTTCGGCACCTCGAAGATCTTCCTCAACAACATCCGTGCGCAGACC
>JAHEXT010000040.1 GCA_023251945.1 Actinomycetes bacterium | reverse complement strand
AGTGGGAGCCTCGCCGCCAGCTGGGAGAAGTCGCCGCCGTCACGAATCGCCACAGCCGCGGTGGCCGCGGCGCTGACCGCGACCCAGGTCAGGCCGCCCCCGACGCTCACCCGCCGCGCGCCGGCATCCACGATCTCCGCCAGCGACAGTCCGGGCAGCGCCAGCACACCGGCTTGGAGAGTGCGTCGCACACAACTCGGATCTCCTCGACGCTTCGGAGGCCGGGCGCGTAGAGCACATCCGCCCCGGCTTCCTCGAAGGCCTGGAGACGCGCCAGCGTGTCCTCGAGATCGGGGTTGCCGCGGATGTGGTTCTCGGCTCGCGCGGTCAGCGTGAACGGGAACCCCAGGCCGCGTGCGGCTTCCGCGGCGGCTGCGACTCTCTCGACGGCGTGCTGGAGCTCGTAGATGTGTCCCTCGGGGTCCCAGTCCTCGATCGAGCCGCCAACCGCCCCGGCCTCTGCGGCGCGGGTGACGGCGAGCGCGGCGCTCACCGAGTCGGGGCCGTAGCCGTTCTCGAGATCGACCGAGAGCGGGAGGTCTGTGGCCCGGTCGAGCGTCGCCACATGCTCGATCACCTCGTCCAAGGTGACGTTGCCGTCCAGACGCCCCAGGGTGAACGCGAAGCCGGAGCTGGTCGTGGCGAGCGCCTTGAACCCGAGTGCCTCGAGCACCCGAGCCGACCCGGCGTCCCACGGGTTGGGCAGCACGAACGCCTCACCGGCGTGCAACGCCCGGAACGCCTCCGCCTTGCGCTCTTGCCTAGTCATCGGCAACCCGTAGGACTACCTTGCCACGCTTCCCCGTGGCCATGCTGCGCTCGAACGCCGCGCGCGCATCGGCGAGAGGGAACACCGAGTCGATCGCCGGGCGCAGATCGCCGCCGTCGACGAGGCGGGCGAGCTCGACGAGCTGATCGCGGTTCGGCTCCACCACGAAGTACGTCGCCTGGATCCCCGCCTCGGAGGGAGTCTTCGGAGGCTCTTCGGCGACCGACACGAGCCTGCCACCCTTCCGCACGATCGCCGGCGAGCGCGCGAGGAGCTCGCGACCGACCGTGTCGAAGACGAGATCGACCGGGTCGAGCTCCTCCTCGAAGCGGATGTTCGTGCGGTCGACCACCTCGTGCGCTCCGAACTCCCGCGCGCGTTCGATGCTCTCGGGCGACGCTGTGCCGATCACGTACGCGCCGCGCGAACGCGCAAGCTGCGTCGCGAGATGGCCGACGCCGCCGGCTGCTCCGTGGATGAGCACCCGCTGCCCATCCTCCAGCAGTCCGTGGTCGAACAAGCCCTGCCACGCGCTGAGAGCCGCGAGCGGAACGGCCGCGCTCTCGACGTGCTCGAGCGAGTGCGGCTTGGGAGCGAGCAGGTTCGCCGGAACTGCCGCGTAGTCGGCGGCGACGCCGTCCCGGTCGAACCCCGTCAGCGCGTACACCGGCTCGCCGATCGCGACGTCGTCCACGTCGGGGGCGACGGCCGCAACCACACCCGAGAGCTCGTATGACGGGATCGCCGGGAGACGCTCCGTCGGCCATTCGAGCTCGTCTCGCGTGATCGCCGCCGCGTGCACCCGCACGAGCGCCTCCCCGGCGCGCAGACCGGGTGTCTCGATCTCCTCGAGCACCAACGCTTCGGGACCTCCCGCCACATGCAGCCGGATCGCACGCATCGTCGTGGTGATCGCCGCCGCAGCTTCTCCAACCTCCGTCATCCGAGCGCTCTCTCCCCAATTAGCTTTCTAGCAAGATTCTTGCAAGAGAGTATATGCGCAGGAAGTATCCTTCGCGCATGGCTGAGCGCGATCCCGACCACGTTGACCTCATCCTCGCCCAGTGGCGACGCGAGCGTCCCGACCTCGACGTGACGCCGCTGGGGCTCTTCGCTCGCCTCTTTCGAGCCGCACACCTGACCGACGGAGCCCTTGCACAGACGCTCGTCGGGCACGACCTGCAGACCGGCTGGTTCGACCTCCTCGCCGCGTTGCGCCGCGCGGGTGCGCCGTACGAGCTCAACCCGACCCAGTTGATGGGGGCGACGATGCTTTCCTCGGGCGGCATGACCAAGCGCCTCGACCGCCTCGTCGAGGCGGGCCTCGTGGAGCGCAGACCCGACCCCGCAGATCGCAGAGGCACGCTCGTCGGGCTGACGCGGCAGGGGAAGGCGACCGTCGACAAGGCCCTCAAAGCTCACATGGCGAACGAGGAGCGCCTTCTCGGCTCGTTGACCCCGGTCGAACGGCGCGCGCTCGACGACCTGCTCCGAACGCTCCTGGCCGATCTCGAGCGACCGCGAGATCCCTCTTAGATCAGCCCCGCTCGCGTCGCGTGAGCCGCGGCCGCGGCGCGGGACGACTGCGCGAGCTCTCACCGGGCGTGAGCACAGATCTAAGGTGGGAGCTCACCGATGTGAGTAGAATCTACTCAGGATGCTGAGTCCTAGCGGAAGAAGCGCGGCAAGGGTGCGCGTGCAGCTCGATCTTCGTCCTGACGAGGCGAGGGCACTCGACGAGCTGCGCGACCGCACCGGCCTGCGGTCTCGCGCCGACGCCGTTCGCTTTTCCCTAGGCGTGATCGAGTGGATCGCCGACCAGGTGGCGAGTGACCGGCGCATCCTGGCCGTTGGCGACCGCGAAGTGGTGTATCTCGCCATCCCTGGCGTTACGAGTCGGGCAGGCAACGAAAGCGAACTGAGAGGTGAGTCAATTGGAGTCGTCAGCCAAGAGCTCTAACTACTTCGGGACGTTCCTCGAGACCGTGAAGGGGGAACCGACCCGGGAGAAAGACACGGCGACCATCCCACTCAAGCTTCTCCAAGTGCTCGAGGAGCGTGGACCGCAGCCGGTGCCGGCGCTGCAGGCCGAGCTCGGACTCGACCTGCTCACCTTCACGAAGGTGCTCGGGACCACGGTCGAGGCGAATCTCGTTCAGTTGAGCGGCGAAGCCGGAAACGAGGTGGTCTCGCTCACCGAGCAGGGACGTACGCTCGCCGGCCTCCAGAGCTCACTGTCCTGACGGCTCTTCGGTAGAGCGTCCCGCCTCGGGTGGATCGGCGGCCGACTCCGCTGGCGGGCCGTTTGCCGGGGCTGACTCTTCTTGACGGACATCGGCCGGCGGCGGCACCGCCGGCTTGGCGATCTCTTCGCGCAGCGCGTTAACCGCACTCCTCAAGACCTCTCCCCCGAGAACGTTCATCAGCAGCAGTCCGAGGATCAGCACCTTCGCCGAGTCAGGCATCGTCGACGTGCGAAGGGTTTCGATTTGGCGTCCGAGCTGGGCCTGGGTATCGGGAGCGGGGTTCTGGAGCAGACCGAGCGAGTACGCGGGCAGTGACTGGTGCGCCTTCTCGAAAGAGATGTTCTTCATCACGTCACCGACAAGACGCGAGCGCTCGTTCGCTCGAGTGCGATCGATGCCCCGGTCTGCCGCGTCAAGAACGCTTTGCAGGAATGCGCTCGGGCCCACACCGACGTCCTTGTCGCCAACACGCACCGTGAACAGCGACGACCTGAACAGCGCGAGAGCGCCGAATCCGGCGACCAACGTCTGAGTCCAGCGAACCGCTGCATCGTCCGGCGTACCGGTCACGCCGAACGTCCAGCCGAATGCGCGAATCAACGCGAGCGCGGCGAGAGATGCTCCTGCATTCAGCGCCACGTACAGCACTGCGGACGGGGTCAAAAGTGCCCGAACCGGTTCGTCACGGTATCGGGAGACGAGCTCGCCAATCGCAACACAAGCCCCGAACAGACCGACGAGAAGGTAGTACCAGCCCATCTCTTCCCCTCTGCGGAATGCTTCTGCACTCCGCGTCGGTGAGACTTCCAGGCGGTGCGCGCGCTGTCAAGCAGCGCCTTCTAACCGCGGATGGGCACGCGCGCGGGGGCGTCGCTCTGGTCTTCGCCCGTCCGCTGGAAGAACTCGAGGACGTAGCCGTCCGGGTCGCGGAAGAAGACCTGCACGAAGCCGTCGCCGCGCGGCATCGGGCCTCCGATCAAGGCGACGCCGTTCTCCTCGAGCCGGGCGCACGCGGCGGCGAGGTCATCGACTTCGAACGCAAGGTGGCTCGACAGCCCATAGGCGGCGCTCGGCCCGGGATCACCGCCGCCCGCCCGGCCCGTCGTGTCGGCCTCGGCCAGGAGGTGGATCTCGTCCTCCCCGGCACGGAACCACGCCCCGGCGAAGGTGAAGTTCGACGGGCGCGGCACTTCCTCGAGTCCCAACGCCTCGGCGTAGAAGTGCCGCGAGCGGTCGAGGTCGGAAACGACGAGCCCGCAGTGCTGGAGTCGCATGCGCACGCCGCCTACCGTAACCTCGCGGGACCGAGAAAGGAGGCGCCATGCCGCTGATCAGGGTCGAGCTGTTCGACTACCGCATGAACGAGGAGACGAGCGCGGCGCTCATCGAGAAGCTCACGGACGCGCTCTGCGAGGCGACGCACCCCGGCCTGCGCGACCACACGTGGGTCATCGTCGAGGGTCACTCGCCGAAGAACTGGGGGCTCGGCGGGAAACCGTGGCCGGTCGATCAGATGCCGCCCGGCCCGAGCTCGTAAGGCGAGGGGTGGACGGCCTCCCCGCCGTCTACCCTCTGCTCCATGGGCTTGCTCGACCTGATCCGCGGCGGCGGCTACGTCGCCGACTCGACTCCTGCCCCGGCTCGGCTCGGGGGGCGCAGCCTGAGTCTTGGCGAGGTCGCACGCACTATCGCTGGCGGCGGTGACGCACTCGGCGCGGTTCGGGACTTTCTCGACCAGGTCGAGCGAAGGAGCGATGACGAGCTCGCGAGTCTCATCCGCGAGCGCCCGGAGCCGACGGGAGATCGGAAGGCGGACGCACTCCTGGCGGGAGTGGCGGAGCATCTCGCCGCCACCAGGGAGCTACCTTGCTCGGACTGGGTGCACGATCCGGAGCGGTTCCTCGACCAGTTCTGGTTCGTCAGCACCGTGCCCGGCTTTCGCGCGGTCGCACTCGCCCAGACGCCGATCGCGCTGAAGCGCCGGGGCGTCTTCTGGCCGGTCCGGTCGATGGAACGCGTCTGATGCGACGCGACGAGATCGTCGAGCTCCTCACCGAGCTCGGCCGCCGACTGGCCGCCCGCGGGATCGAGGGAGAGATGTACGTCGTCGGCGGGGCCGCGATCGCGCTCGCGTTCGACGGCCGACGATCGACGCAGGACATCGACGCTGTGTTTGAGCCGAAGACCGAGATCTACCAGGTCGCCGGAGAGATAGCCGAGGAGCGGGGCCTTCCCGACGGCTGGCTGAACGATGCGGTCAAGGGCTTCCTCGCGGGAGCCGACCCCGAGGCACCGCTCGTGCTCGAGGTGGCGGGGCTCCGGGTCTCGACGGCGTCGCCCAGGATTCTCCTCGCGATGAAGGTCCTGTCGCATCGGATCGGCGAGGACGAGGACGACGTACGGCTGCTCGCGGGCGAGCTCGGGCTCGACACTGCAGGCGAGGTTCTCGCCGTCGCCGAGTCGGTCTACGGAGACCGGCTCGACGTCGCAGCCCGGTTCTTCGTGGAACAGTTGTACGAATCCTGACCGAAGGAGGATCAAAGATGCCCGTCATTGATGTGAAGCTGTACGACCGCCGGGTCACCGAGGAGTCTGTCCCGAAGATGATCGAGGCGCTCACGAACGCGCTCCACGAGTCGAGTGGCGCGGCGAAGGAGCACATCCACGTGATCATCCAGGGGATCCCGCCTAAGCACTGGGGCAAGGGCGGCGAGCCAGGCGAATGAAGGACGAAGCCCGCCTTGCGGCGGGCTTCGTAGGCGAAGCGGGCAATGCCCGCGACCGGCTGACACCCAGAATCAGTGTATGCCCGGATGAGATGAGGCCCGCGTAAACGCGGGCCTCATTCGGTGAAGCGGGCTGAGGCCCGCAGACGACTGACACTCAACTTCAGTGTAAACCGTCGTGGGGCGGAGGGCGCCGGAATTGAACCGGAACCGGCTCTCGCCGGTCAGACGAGTGTCAGTCGCCTTTCCCACCTCGGGAGTTCACCCTCCGCCGCCGCGACCACGGTAGAGCCGCATCAGCGTTAGGGCCGCCGTCGCGACTGAATCGGCACACATTCGGCACGGATTCGTAGCCGCGGACGTGCTCAGCTACGCCACTTGACGGTGCAACCGACGGGCGGCGTGTCAGCGACCGGCGGAGTCTCGCCGGCGAGCGCAGCCTCAATCGCGTCGCGGAGGTAGTGCGTCGTGACCTCCACCTCTTCGCGGTTGTCGTCGACCGCGCCGTGGTAGACGAGCCGTCGGTCGGCGTCGAACACGAACGCCTCGGGCGTGCGCTCGGAGCCGAGCACCCGGGCGATCTCCTGGCTCTCGTCGTAGAGGTAGTCGAACGAGTAGCCGGCCTCGCGGGCGTGCTCGACCATGTTCTCGAACGAGTCCACGGGATACGCCGCCGCGTCGTTCGAGTTGATCGCGACGATCCTGATACCCCGGTCGGCGTACTCGCGCTGGAGCGCGTCGATCCGCCCCTCCCAGGCGAGCACGTAGGGGCAGTGGTTGCACGACTGGACGAGGACGAGCACCGGGGCGTCGGTGTACTCCTCGAGCGAGTGGCTTCGCCCGTCGACGCCGGGCAGGTCGAAGGCCGGGGCGGTCTCGATGACGCTCACGGAAGGACCTCCTCGAGTTGCTGTCGACTTGGGATCGGCGAGGTACGGCCGTCGGGAGAACGGTACACACGGCAGGCCAGCGCAGCCGGCGACCCGGCACCGGCCGGGTCGACGTCGCGCCCGTCGATCCGAATCGTCGGGGAGCCGGGGAACGCGAGCTCGACGGCCTCGGCCTGGCTTCGCACCTCGCGCATCTGGATCGGCACCTCGATACCGCGCTCCGCGAGCACCTGCTCGAGGAGCTGCTTCGCCTCCGGGTACGACGGGCACCCCTCCCAGAAGAGAAGCTCGATCTTCACGCCTGGCTCGACGCGACCGGCACGGCGAGCTCGAGCTCGACCGGCTCGGCGCCCGGAAGCACCGCCTGGATCTCCCGCGCGTGGAGCAGCGTCGTCTTGACGATGAGCTTCGCGCGCGCGTAGTTGTCGAGCTCGGTCGGAACGGGGCCGACCCTGTGCCCGAGCGCGTACCCGGCCGCATTCCGCCCCATCGCGCGGTAGGACTCGAGCGAGTAGAGCGGCGACATGCCGAAGAGCTCGAGGTTGTCGAGCGGCTCGAGATCCGCGCGGTGGATGACGGCGGTGCCCTTCGACTGGATCCCGAGCGCGACCCCGGAGCCGGAGAGCCGGGCGCCGTCGTGGGCGATGAACGCGACGTCGGCCGTGCGCCGGATGCGTACGAGCCGTGGCGTTGCGCCGCCTGCGCGGACGCCGTCGCAGACGGCTGCGAGCACGTCGCGGTGGTCGAGGTCGGCGATCGTCTGCCGGATCGCATCGGCAAAGGCCGGGCCCACGGCGACGACGACCTCGGCCGGGTCATCGCCCTTCCCCGCCGCCTCGTCGCGCTCGGTGACGACCGGCTCGCCCGCAGGCACCCCTCCGACGAGCTCGGCCGGCGCGACGACCTGAGGGAGCGACTGCAGGAGCTGCCAGCGCTCTCCTTCGAGCCGGTACCCGGTCCCGGGCCCCGTGTAGAGGTTCGGGTCGTTCACGGCGGAGTGGACGAGCCCGTCGGCGTCGATGACGGCCGCCGTCTGCAGGTAGTCCGCGGACACCCGCTGGCGCTGCATCGAGAGCACCGCCTCGGCGACCTCGTCGAAGCCTCGGCGGTCGAGGGCGAGAGCGACGTCGAGGCCGGACACGCCTCGCGCAAGAAGATCGTCGGCCGCCTCGACGTCGGCCGCGCGGTCTCGGTCGGGCATCTCGCTCGAGTCGTAGCCCGTGGTCGCCGCCGCGACCTCGTCGTCGCCGACCGGCGGGAGACCGAGCTCCTCGAACACCGCCTGCACGGCGCGCGCGGCCCGCTCGCGCACCCGCACGACCTCGTCCTCCGCGACAGGCTCGATCCCCGCGTCCACCTGCCAGTCGCGCTGGACCGTGAGCCACTCGTCGAGGTCGTCCGCGTCGAAGTTCCCGCCGCCGAAAGTGTTGTCGCCGCGCGGCATCACCGAGTAGCCCGAGGTGACGAAGTCCGTGCCCGGCAGGAACTGGCCCATCAGCTTCGCGGTCTTCCGGATCTCGGAGTGCGACGCGATCGCGTCGTTGCCGGACGCGACCTCGAGGTCGAGCCAGGCGGCGAGGACGTTCTCGCCCAGGATGGCGCGCGTGCCACCGGGCACAGAGAGCACGAGGGCGACGCAGGAGATCGACCCGTTCTGGACTCCTTGCGAGCCCGCCGCGCGCACGACGACCAGGCAGCGCGCCTCGAGGTAGAGCATGGAGAGTCCCTGCGCATAGCCCATCAACGCTTCTGAACCGGTGCCGGACGTGAAGCGGACCTTGACGCCGCGGGACGCGTACGCCGCTCCGAGGAACGCCTTCGACCAGGGTGTGTCGTCGCCGTCGACGAAGACCGGCTCGGTGCCGTACACCGAGAGCGTCTCCGCGTAGGTGACGAGGCCCCGGATGGCGAGCTCGAGGTTCCGTCGCTCCTCGACTGCGCACTGCGTCATCACGCCGGGGCGGCCGGTCTGCGAGCCGACGAGGAGCGCGATCGCGTTCAGCGGCGCGTAGCGGGCGACGCCGACGGTCGTCTCGATCTCCGCGAAGCCGCGACGCGCGGCCTCGGCCGCGTCCGCCGCGAGGAGGGCCGGACTCTCCTTGAGGTTCGTGACGTGCGCCTGGTTCGAGGGCGCCCGGCGCGCGCGAAGCTTCTTCAGGGCGAGCATCAGCTCGACGGGGTCGAGCAGGCCGATGACGCGCGCGAGCTTCGCAGGCGTCAGGCCGCGGGCGAGCCGGACGAGCTCGGCTCGCGGCACATCGACGTCCACGAGCATGCGCGCCAGCTCGCCGTCGTCCAGCGCCATGGCCTCCGCCGCAGCCTCGAGATCCAGGCCGTGCGCGACGACGAACCGGTCGATCACGTCGAACTCGGAAGCGACGCGGCCATCCATCCGCGCGACGACCCCGTCCTCGACGACCAGCTCTGGAGCCGGGTCGTTGGGACCGTCCGCAGCGACGAGTCCGAGCTCGGGGAACGGCGAGACGAGCGGCTCGCGGTGGAGCTCGCGCCGGTCACGCGAGGCAAAGCGCCGGCTACGCATGTACGAGCAGGCCTCGCTCGTCGTAGGCGGCTGCTGCCTCGCGCACGAACGCGGCCGTCTTGACCGCTCCATGACTCTCGAGGCGTGCGGCCCACTCCTCGAGCTCTGCGGCCGTCGCCCGGCGTGGTCGCAGCGCCGTGTACACCGCGAGCAGCAGGTCGTCCGGGACGCCCGCGAGCTCGGCGGCGCGCTCGAGGCTCTCCGCGAGCGGCGCCCGGTCCGCGGAACGAGCGACCTCGGCCTGCAAGCGCACCGTCGCCGGTGTCGCGCGGATCTCCGAGGCATCGATCCGCCCGGCACGGAGCGCGTCGAGCGTCACCTCGGCGAGCGGGACGCCGCCCGGTGTGGAAACGAGGTCGGGGCGGCGGGTGCCGAGCGGGTAGTCGCGCTTCGGATCGAAGCTCATCGCGTCTGAGACTTTAGGCTTGCGCCTGACGCATGACCAACGATTATCGATTCTCAGGCAGGGTCGCGCTCGTCACGGGCGGGGCCAGCGGCATCGGAGAGGCGGTCGCCCGGAGGCTGACGGCAGAGGGCGCGACCGTCGCCTCGTTCGACCTCCACGCCGAGGCGCCCGACGGCGTGCTCGCGATCGCGGGTGACGTCTCCCGCTCCGCCGACGTAGCGGCAGCCGTTGCGCAGGTGGAGCGCGAGCTCGGGCCGGTCGACGTCCTCGTGTGTTCCGCCGGCGTGCCCGGGGAGTCGCTGCCGACGGTCGACGTGACCGACGAGGAGTGGCGGCGCGTTATGGGGATCAACGCGGACGGCGTCTTCTACTGCAACCGCGCGGTCCTCCCGGGAATGGTCGCGAGCGGCTACGGCCGCATCGTCAACGTGGCGTCGATCGCTGGGAAGGAGGGCAACCCCATGGCGGGGGCATACTCCGCCTCGAAGGCGGCCGTGATCGCGATGACGAAGGCGATCGGCAAGGATCTCGCACGCTCGGGGGTCGTCGTCAACTGCGTGGCGCCGGCGGTGATCGAGACGCCGATCCTGGAAGGGATCTCGCAGGAGCACATCGACTACATGGTCGAGCGCATCCCGATGGGGCGCATGGGCCGGCCGGAGGAGGTCGCGGCGCTCGTGTGCTGGCTCGCAAGCGAGGAGTGCTCGTTCTCGACGGGCGCCGTATACGACGTCTCCGGCGGGCGGGCGGTGTACTGATGCGCCTCGTGCGCCTTCGGGGACCGGCAGGCATTGAGCGCGGAGTCGTGCAGGACGACGCGGTCGTCACGAACGGCGGCGAGCGGATCGCGCCTCTCGACCTCGACACCCTCGCCTTGCCCGAGCCCTACGAGCTCCTCGCGCCCGTGGATCCGCCCGAGGTGTGGTGCGCCGGGGTCACGTACGAGCGCTCGCGTGACGCCCGTGTCGGGGAGAGCGCGGTCAAGGACGTGTACGTGCTCGCATACGAGGCGCCGCGGCCGGAGCTCTTCCTCAAGGACGCCGGCGGGCGCCGGACGGTGGGCCCGGGCGCACCGATCGGGATCCGCTCGGATTCGACGTGGAACGTGCCCGAACCCGAGATCGGGCTCGTGCTCGGCGACTACGGCCGCATCGAGGGACTCACGATCGGCAACGACGTCTCCTCCCGCGACATCGAGGGTGCGAACCCGCTCTACCTGCCGCAGGCGAAGGTGTATGCGGGGGCGTGCGCGATCGGCCCGGCGATCTACGTTCCCGAGCGCCTCGACGCGCCGCTCCGGATCCAGATGCGCATCGTCGGCGACGGTGGTGAGGAGCTCTTCCGCGGGGAGACGTCGACCGCACGGATGCGGCGTTCGTATGCCGACCTCGTCGAGTGGCTGCTGCTCGACAACCCCGTCCCGCCGGGAAGCGTCCTGCTGACGGGGACCGGCCTCGTCCCCCCGGACAACTTCTCCCTCCTCCCCGGCCACGTCGTCGAGATCCACGTCCCCGGGATCGGCACGCTCGTCAATCCTGTGGTCCGTGCCGCCGAGCTGATCGAAAGGAGCGCTTCCCATGGCTGAGACCCTCACCCGCGCCCCCGCCCGCAACTACGTCGGCGGAGAGTGGCGGGAGAGTGCGAGCGGAGAGACGTACGAGAAGCGAAACCCCTGGCGGCCGTCCCAGGTCGTCGGTGTGTACCCGGCGTCGGACGCCGAGGACGCCCGCGCTGCGATCGAGGCCGCGCGCGCGGCCTTCCCCTCGTGGGCCGCGCTCCCGGCGGCGCAGCGGGCGGCGTTCTTCGGCAAGGCCGCCGCGGCGATCGAGGCTCGCGCCGAGCGGATCGCCCAGGACATGACCGCCGAGATGGGGAAGCCGCTGCGCGAGTCCCGCCTCGAAGCGCTGCGGGCGGCGGTCATCCTCCGCTACGCCGCGGGCGAGGCCTGGCGCCCGATCGGTGAGATGTACGAGCCTTCGGTTCCGAACCAGCGCCTGTACACGCTGCGCCGGCCGCTCGGGGTGGTCGGCCTGATCACGCCGTGGAACTTCCCCATCGCCATCCCGGTCTGGAAGCTCGCCCCGGCGCTGATGTACGGCAACACCGTCGTCCTGAAGCTCGGCTACGAGGCGCCCCGCACCGGGCTCCACGTCGCGGAGTGTTTCGCGGAGGCCGGTCTGCCCGCCGGTGCGCTGAACGTCCTGACGGGCGCCGGCTCGAAGGTGGGAGCGGAGCTCGTCCGGAACCCGGGCGTCCGCGCGATCTCCTTCACCGGCTCGGTGCCCGTGGGCCGCTCGGTTCGCGAGGAGGCGACCGCGCGCGACTGTCGCGTCCAGCTCGAGCTCGGCGGCCACAATCCGCTGCTCGTCATGGCCGACGCCGAGCTCGACCGCGCAGTCGAGGCCGCCTACGCGGGCGCGTTCTGGTCGGCGGGCCAGAAGTGCACCGCGACGCGCCGCATCTTCGTCCAGGACGAGGTCTACGAAGTGTTTCGCGAGCAGCTCCTTTCCCGGGTCGCCGCCGGGAAGGTGGGCGATCCCGCCGATCCGGAGGTCGAGGTCGGCCCCGTCGTCAACGAAGGGGCGCTCGAGGACATCCTGGCCGCAATCGAGCGTGCCAAGAGCGACGGCACCATGCTCGTGGGCGGCGAGCGGGCGGACGTGGACGGATACCTCATCGCACCGACCGTGTTCGAGGGGCTCGCCGACACCGCCGAGCTCTCGTGCGAGGAGGTGTTCGGGCCCGTCACAGCTCTCTACTCGTTCGGCGCTCTCGACGAGGCCATCGAGCGGGCGAATGCGGTCCGCTTCGGTCTCTCCGCCTCGATCTTCACGCGGGATCTGCACGCGGTACAGCGCTTCACAGGCGAGATCGGCGCCGGGATCATCCACGTCAACTCGCAGACCGCCGGCGCGGACGTCCACGTCCCCTTTGGCGGCGTCAAGGGCTCCGGCTGGGGGCCGCACGAGCAGGGACGCGCCGCGATCGAGTTCTATACGGAGGCCGTCACCGTGTACCAGGATGCTCCACTTAGCTGAGCGAACACTCGTCACCGGCGCCCTCGGCTGCCTGGGCGCCTGGACGATCAAGGCGCTCCTCGACGACGGCGAGGACCCGGTCGGCTTCGATCTCAGCAATGAGGACCACCGTCTTCGCCTCGTTCTCGACGGCAACGAGCGCGCCCGCGTGACGCTCGTCCAGGGGGATGTCGCGGACGCCGACGCGCTCGGACGCGCCCTCGACGAACACGCGATCACGCATGTCGTCCACCTCGCGGCGCTCCAGGTGCCCTTCTGTCGCTCCGATCCCGAGCACTGCATGCGCGTCAACGTGCTCGGGACGATCACGGTGTTCGAGGCGGTGAAGGCGCGCCTGGACCGGATCTCCGGACTCGCCTACGCGAGCTCGACCGCCGTCTACGGCTTGCACGACCCGTCGCCAGCGCCGGAGGCGGGCGGTACGGCACCCGCGACCCTGTACGGCGTCACGAAGCTCGCCAACGAAGGGGCCGCGCGCGTCTACTGGCAGGAGGACGGCGTCGCCTCGATCGGGATCAGGCCGTACGTCGTCTACGGGACGGGCCGGGACCAGGGGCTCACCTCGGACCCAACGCTCGCGATGGCTGCGGCCGCGCGGGGCGAGGGCTTCGAGATCGGCTATGGAGGCACGGTGCAGTACGACTACGCGCCGGACGTCGGGCGCGCTTTCGCCCTGGCCGCGCGGGCTGTCGGAGACGGTGCGCACGTCGCCAACTTCCCCGGCGCGGCGTGGGCGATGGAGGACATGGTCGCGGCGATCGAGACCGCGGCCCCGGAGATCGTGGGGAAGATCACGTGGGACGAGGAGCGCCTACCGTTTCCGGAGTCGCTCGAGGCGACGCTGCTCGAGCGCCTCGTCGGCCCGCTGCCGCAGACCCCGTTGGCCCAGGGGGTGCGCCGCACGATCGAGCACTACCGCACGCGCGCCGGCTGAGACGCCGCCCTCAGTGGAGCAGCGGACGCAGCGCGTCGCGCGCGATCAGGAATCCGCGCTTCACGAGCTCCTCGGTGCCCTCGAACGACCGGTCCTCGTGCTCGATCGAGACGACGTAGTCGTACCCCGCTCGATAGAGCGCGGCCAGGAAGCGGTCCCAGCGCACCTCGCCGAGCCCCGGGAGACGTGGCACCTGCCAGCCCATCCCCAGCGAGATCGTCCCGTTGCGGTAGAGCCCGTCGCGGTCGATCTCCATGTCCTTCGCGTGGACGTGGAAGATCTTCGCCGCGTAGTCGCGGACGGCCCGCTCGTAGTCGATCTGGAGCCAGACGAGATGCGAGGGGTCGAGGTTGAGGCCGAAGCTCGGGCTATCGACGATCGAGAACATCTCGTCCCACGCAGCCGGGGTCGACGCGAGGTTGATGCCGCCGGGCCACTCGTCGTACGAGAAGATCATCGGGCAGTTCTCGATCGCGATCCGCACGCCGCGCTCGGCCGCGTAGTCGACGAGCCCCGGCCAGACGGCGCGAAACGCCTCGAAGTTGTCGGGCACGCTCTTCCACTGGTCCTTCCCGACGAACGTGCCGACGATCCCCACTCCGAGCGCCTGCGCGGCGTCGATCACCCGTCGCAGGTGTTCGTTCGCCGCCTCCCGCTCGTCGGGATCCGGGTCCAGGTTGTTCGGGTAGTACGCGAGCGAGGAGATCTCGAGCCCGTGCCGCGCGATCGTCCCGCGCACGGCGTCGGCGTCGAGCGCTTCGACGTCGATGTGGCAGACGCCGGCATAGCGTCTCCTCTCGCCGCGGCCCGACGGCCAGCAGGCGACCTCGAGCATCTCGAAGCCGTTCTCGGCCGACCACTCGGCCACCTGCTCCAAGGTCAGGCCGGGAAAGGCTGCGGTCATCAATCCGAGCTTCACAGCGCCACCTCCACCCAGCGTCGCTCGCGGTTGGACAGCGCGACGGCGTCGCAGAGCACGTTCTCGACGTGGCCGTCGCGGAAGGTCGGGTAGTCCGGCTCGTCGGACGGGCCGCCACGTGCGACGTCGGCGTACACCGCCCGGTACAGCTCGCGAAAGGTGTCGGCGTACCCCTCCGCGTGCGCCGCGGGCAGGTGGGTCCGGGCCGCGGCGTCAGGATGCATGAGCGCGGCGTTGCGGAGCAACGTCTCGCTCGGGCGATCCCGATGGCCCAGCCAGAGCTCCTCGTGTCGCTCGGCGTCCCAGGCGATCGCTCCAGCGGCGCCGTCGATCTCGAAGCGGAGCGAGTTCTTGCGTCCCATCGAGACCTGGGAGAGGACGAGCGAGCCGCGTGCGCCGTTCTCGTAGCGGAGCAGGATGTGCGCGACGTCCTCGGTGGACATCGGCGCGTCCTCACGCTCGGCTAAGTCATGCGCAGAGTCGGACTCCGCGAGCGCGGATTCCGATTGCGCGGAAACCCCTAAAGGCGTCCGCTTCGCGGCCGCTAGGTCATCTGCCGTTGCGAACGTCTCCACCTCTCCCGTCGGACGGCGGCGCACCGGGATCGCGGTCGAGAGGTCGGCGAACACCTCGGCGATCCGGAGGCCGGTGACGAATTGAGTCATGTCCATCCAGTGCGAGCCGATGTCGCCGACGGCGCGGAGCTCGCCCGCCTTCTCCGGCTCCAGCCGCCAGTTCCAGTCCGTCGGCAGTGCCAGCCAGTCCTGGAGATAGCCACCGTGGACGTTCCACACCTGCCCTATCTCGCCCGCCCGCACACGCTCACGCGCCTCCTGCA
>JAHEXT010000039.1 GCA_023251945.1 Actinomycetes bacterium | reverse complement strand
GACGCGGGCGTGCTTGCGCTGGCGCGCGGCGAGAGCGAGAAGTTCTGGAGCGATACGGAGGTGTCGGGAACGCACCTGCGCGTGCTCACCTTCCAGTACGGCCCGGGGGTCGCCGTGCAGGTCGCGCGGCCGCTGACCGAGGTCGACCAGTCGCTCGAACGGATCGGGATCTTCCTCCTCCTGATCGCCGGAAGCGGCGTCGCGATCGCCGCCGTGCTCGGCCTGCTCGTCGCACGCGCGGCGCTTTCCCCGGTCCGGCGGTTGACGAGGACCGCCGAGACAGTCACGGAGACCGGCGATCTCTCGCAGCGGATCGAGGTCGCAGGGCGCGACGAGCTGAGCCGGCTCGCGACAAGCTTCAACAAGATGCTCGCTGCGCTCGAAGAGTCGACCCGCGCGCAGCGCCAGCTCGTCGCCGATGCGTCGCACGAATTGCGCACGCCACTTACGAGCCTCCGCACGAACATCGAGGTGCTCGCGAGCGACCGCGCTCTTCCCGCCGAGGAGCGCGGCCGCCTGCTCTCGGACGTCGTCGAGCAACTCGGGGAGATGACGACGCTGATCTCGGAGCTCATCGAGCTCGCCCGCGCCGAGCAGCAGGGGGCCGAGCCGGAGGAGGTCCGCCTCGACCTCGTGGCGGCCGACGCTCTCCAGCGTGCACGCCGCGATCAGCCCGGGATCGACTTCACTGCCGACCTCGAGGAGTCGGTCGTCCAGGGCAACCCGTCGACGATCGAGCGCGCGATCGCCAACCTGCTCGACAACGCCGCCAAATGGAGCGCCCCCGGCAGCGAGGTCCACCTCGAGGTCCGCGCCGGCCGCGTGACGGTTCGCGACCACGGGCCCGGCATCGCCGACGAGGACCTCCCGTACGTCTTCGACCGCTTCTACCGCGCCCGGGCGGCGCGCGGGATGCCCGGCTCGGGGCTCGGCCTCGCGATCGTCCGTCAAGTTGCCGAGGCGCACGGCGGCGACGTCGTCGCCGAGCGGGCCGACGGCGGCGGGACGCAGATCACGCTCCGCCTGGGCGACGGCGCGTCCATTCCCGTGGCCGCACCCGCTTCGTAGTCGAGCCCCCCGGACCAGAGCGATTTCCTCACTTCTTAGGATGCTCTTAGCCGTGTCTTAGGCGCCGCTGGTCAGATACGCGTGCTGGGACTTTCGGGTTCAACCGAGGAGAAGACGAATTGCAGAGGAGCACGAAAATCAAGATCGCAGCCGGCGCCGTCGCGGCTTTCGCCGTGGCTGGAGGAGGCGCGGCCGTCGCCGCAACCCACGTGTGGTCGCCGCAGGGGGAGAGTCAGGCCGTTATCAACGACGCCGCGAAGCAGCTCGGCGTCGAGCCGAGCGAGCTCTCGGACGCGCTCGAGCAGGCGCTCAGGAACCGTGTCGACCAGGCTGTCGAGGACGGCCGTCTCACCGAGGAACAAGCCGACGCGCTCAAGGAGCGCATCGACTCGGGAGACGCACCGCTCATCTTCGGAGGATTCGGAGGGCCGGGCCTCGGCCATGATCATTTCGGCCACTTTGCCGACCTCGACGCGGCGACCTACCTCGGGTTGACGGAGGCCGCGCTTCGCGCGGAGCTCGAAGACGGCAAGACGCTCGCCGAGATCTCCAAGGCCGAAGGCAAGTCGGTCTCCGGGTTGGTCCAGGCGCTCGTCAAGGCAGCAAAGGCCCGGATCGACGAAGCCGTCGCCGACGGAAGGCTGACGCAGGCGCAGGCGGACGAGCTCGAGGCAGGCCTCGAGCAGCGGATCACCGATCTCGTCAACGGCGAGCTCCACGGTCCCGGCCCGGGCTTCCAGCACGGATTCGGGCACGAATTCGGGCCCGGCTCCGGCTTCCACGGCGGCGCACCCGGGCTCATCGGCCCGCGCGCCTAGGCCGGCCCGCTTTTCGAATCACTCGAACGGGGGATCGTCCCCCGTTCGGGTGGGGTACCTCGTTCGAGGGATTGCATCCCCCGAACGCGCGATTACAAGGAGAAGTGGGGAGAGGGGAAGGGAGCCGCGCGCCTGTCCCTCGGGGCGGGCGCGCGGCAGATCTCGACCCCACCGGTCGGGGCGACCGCCCCCTCCCCACCATCCAGATTGCGCAAGACCGGAAACCGTGACGCGCGGTTTCCGGTCTGCGCAGAAATTCAGGGCTCCCAGGGCTCGCCGCGTGTGTCCCAGCTGATGAGGACGTACGCGGAGATGAGCACGGCGACACGCTCGAGAAACGCAGGCTCCGCCTCGCCGTCGATCCAGAGCTCTCCGACGTTCGAGCCCTGGAAGCTCACGGGCACGCGTACACGTCGCGTCTCGTCCGCCTCGCCGGCTGTCGGGCCTAGCGATAGCTTGCCTTTCTCGAGGAACGCGATACCAGCCCACGCGATCTCCGGCTCCTCAGCGAGCGTCGTGACGACCGACTGCAGGACGTCGTCGGCGTCGCCGCCCCGGTTGAGGATCCGATCGAGCGCTTCCAGTGCACGCGTGCTCATTCCTCGAGGTCCGCTCCCTCGAATTCTCGGAGCGGACGCCTGAGCTCCTCCGGCACGCGGGTCGGACGACGTGCTGCGAGGTCGACGAGGACGACCGTCTGCGTCGCCGTGACCATCAGCGTCTCGTCGGGTAGCCGGTACGCGGCGCACTCGTAGGTGACGCTGGAATGCCCGATCCGGCGCACACGGACGAACGACTCGATCAGATCGTCGAAACGAGCCGGAGCGAAGTACTCGACCTCCGAAGCGCGCATGACGAACTCGGCGCCCTCGACGCGCAGCTCCCCGAGGTGCCGGTGGTACTCGGTGCGCGCGTGGTCGAAATAGGGGAGGTAGCGGCCGTAGTAGACGACGCCCTGCGCGTCCGTGTCCGAGAACCAGACGCGCGAGAGGGCGGAATACTTGAACGGCGGACGCCGGTCGGTGACGCGACCGAGCTCGAGGGGGTCGTCCACGACGCGATCCTACGCACGGATGAGCGTCAGCACCTCGTCCCGCTTCTCCTCCATGCGCGCTTGCGAAAGCGCCTCGAGGTTGAGCCGGAGCAGCGGCTCCGTGTTCGACGGCCTCACGTTGAAGTGCCAGTCGTCGAAGTCGATCGAGACTCCGTCGAGATGCGAAACGCGCCCTCCCAGGGCGGCGTAGCGCTCCTTCAGCTCCTGCAGCTTGAGCGGAATGTCCGCCACAAGGGTGTTGATCTCACCGGTGAGGAAGAAGCGCTCGCGGAACGGTGTGAGGATCTCGGACAGCCTCCGCGATCTCCGTGAAAGGAGCTCGAGCACGAGGAGGAACGGAACGACTCCGGAGTCGGCCTGCGAGAAGTCACGGAAGTAGTAGTGCGCGGAGACCTCGCCCGCGAAGGCCGCGTCCTCCTTCCGCATCCGGTGCTTGATGAACGCATGCCCGACCCGGTTGACGAGCGGGACGCCGCCGGCGCGCTCGATCGTCTCCGGCACGGCCCAGCTCGCGCGGACGTCGTAGATGATCTTCGCTCCGGGGTTCCTCTCGAGCACAGCTTCTGCGAGGAGTGCCGTCACGAAGTCGCCGGGGACGAACTCGCCCGTGTCGTCGACGAAGAAGCAGCGGTCGCCGTCTCCGTCGAAGGCGACACCGAGATCGGCTCCTTCCTCGCGGGTTTTCTGCACGACGAACTTCCGGTTCTCGGGGAGCAGGGGGTTGGGCTCGTGGTTGGGGAAGCTCCCGTCCGGCTCGAAGAAGCAGCGCACGACGTCGAGCTGAGGAAGCCGCTCGAGCACGGGTGGGAGCATGACGCCGGCCATCCCGTTCGCAGCGTCCACGACGATCTTTAGCGGCCGGATCGCGTCGGGCTCGACGAAGGAGAGGGTCTTGGCCACGAAGCCCGGCCAGATGTCCTCTCGCCGGACCTCGCCTCGGCGCACCACCGGGCCGAAGCCGGCCAGGGCCTTATCCCGAACGTCGCCGAGTCCCGAATCGCCTCCGACGGGCAGAGCGCCCCGCCGGACGATCTTCATTCCGGTGTAGTCCTTCGGGTTGTGCGACGCCGTGACGCAGATCCCGCCCTCGAGCCCGAGATCGCCGACGGCGTAGTAGAGCATCTCGGTGCCGACGAGCCCGATGTCGAGGACGTCGGCGCCGCCGTCGGCCGCACCCTCGATCGCGGCGGCGGCCATCGCGGGTGACGCGAGGCGCATGTCTCGGCCGACGGCGATCGTTCGCGGCTCGAAGTGCTCGACGTACGCGCGGCCGACGCGGTACGCGCCGTCCTCGTCGAGCTCGGTGGGGTAGAGCCCGCGCACGTCGTACGCCTTGAACACTCTCGGATCGAGCACCGCGCCTGATGCTAGTTGCCGCTCACGGCGGGATGCCCGAAGCCGTCGGCTGCGTTTCTACACTTCAGTGATGGAGCGCCAGCTCGCGACCGTGCTGTTCGTCGACCTCGTCGACTCGACGAGAATGGTCACCGCTGCCGATCCCGAGGTCGTCCGCCGGCGGGTGACAGAGTTCTTCGAAAAGGTGTCGCAGTGCGTCACGCTGCACGGCGGAATCGTCGAGAAGTTCGCGGGGGACGCGGTCCTCGCTGCGTTCGGCGTGCCCCAGGCGCACGAGGACGACGCGCAGCGCGCCGCTCGAGCCGCCCTCGCGATGCGCGAGTCCGTCACCGAGCTGGGCCTCGAGGCGAGGATCGGGATCGAGGCAGGGGAGCTCGTCGTCGACGACGCCGAGTCGTCGTTCGTCACCGGCGAGGCCGTGAACTTCGCCGCGCGGCTGCAGCAGGTTGCGAGGCCCGGAGAGATCCTGGTCGGGCCAACGGCTTACCGCCTGGCCGCGGCGAGCCTCGTTGTCGAGGACGCTGGCCCCCTCGAGCTCAAGGGCCTCGGGGCACCCTCCCGCGCGTGGCGCGTGATGGCCGCGCTGGACGGCCCCGGACGCCAGACCGGCCCGCGCGCGCCTCTCGTCGGTCGCGACACCGAGCTCGAGCTCCTCGAGAACACCTTCGTACGGACGGCGCGGGATCGCCGCGCCCACCTCTTCACGATCTACGGTGAGCCGGGCGTGGGGAAGAGCCGGCTCGCCCGCGAGTTTCTCGACAGCGTCGAGCGGGCGAGCTGTCTCACTGGCCGCGCGCTCCCATACGGCGAAGGCGTCACGTACTGGCCGCTCGCCGAGATGGTCAAGGCTGCGGCTGGGATCTCCGACGACGACCCCCTCGAGGAGGCATTCGAGAAGCTCCGCGAGTGCTGCGCGGAAGAGGCGGTCGCCGACGTCCTCGGCCTCGCCGCGGGGATGATGGAGGCGCTCGAAGGCGAGCGGAGCCCGCAGGAGATCGCGTGGGCCGCGCGGGAGGTCATGGAGTCGCTGGCCGACGTCCAGCCGCTGATTCTCCTCTTCGAGGACATCCATTGGGCGGAGGAGCCGCTGCTCGACCTGATCGAGCATCTCGCCGACTGGGTCCGTGCGCCGCTTCTCATCCTCTGCCTTGCTCGTCCCGAGCTCCTCGAGACGCGGCCTGGGTGGGGTGGAGGACGCGTTCGCTCGACTGCGATCGAGCTCGAGCCGCTCTCCGAGGAGGAGAGCGAGCTCCTCGTCGAGAAGCTCCTCGGCCAGCTCGCGGGGGCCTCGGGCGAGCCTCTACCCGCTCTGCCGAAGGAGGTGCTCGAGAGGGCCGAAGGCAACCCGCTCTTCGTCGAGGAGACGATTCGGATGCTGGTCGAGAGCGGGACCGGGAACGACGACCCGGACCGCATCCCCGACACGCTCCAAGCGCTCATCGCTGCGCGCATCGACCACCTACCGCCGTCTACGAAGACGCTGCTCCAGCGGGCGTCGGTGATCGGGAGGGTGTTCTGGCCGGGCGCGATCGAGTACCTCTCACCCGACCTCGAGCAGGTCGACGAGCTCATCCGGGACCTCCTCGTTCGCGATTTCGTCCTCCAGGAGCCGCGGTCGTCGATCTCCGGCGAGACCGCGTACCGCTTCAAGCATCTCCTGATCCGCGAGGTTGCGTACACGGGCCTGGCGAAGCTCGCGCGTGCCCAGCACCACGCCCGTTTCGCCGAGTGGCTCGGAGAACGGGCCGGAGACGAGCTGCTCGAGATTCGCGCCCACCACCTCAGCCATGCGGTCGAGTTCCTCACCGAGCTGGAGGGGGCACCCCCCGAGGAGCTCGCCAACGAGACCGCCGGTGCACTCGTCAAAGCTGCCAAGCGGGCGATTGCGCGCGAGTCCTATACGACGGCCCGGAGGCTCGGTCTGCGGGCGGTAGAGCTCCGCCCGACGCTCGAAGCACGGTACGTCGCCGCCCGGGCCGCGTGGAGGCTGCAGGACTTCGCGGCTGTTCAGCTCGAGATGGAGAAGGTCCGAGACCTCGCGCGGGAGCAAGGTGAGCGCGTCATCGAGGCGCTCGCGCTCACCGGACTCGGCGAGGCGATGCTCAAACGGGACGGCGATTGCACGGGGGCGAAGGTCCTCGTGGACGAGGCCCTCGAGCTCCTCGCCGACGAGCACGACCCGGTCGCCCACTTCGACGCGCTCACGGTCCGGGCGAACAGCTCAGCGTGGCTCGGGGAGATGGCCGACGTCGTCAGATTCATGGAGAAGGCGTACGCCATCGCCCTCGACGCCCGCCGTAAGGATCTGCAGACGATCGCCGCGCAGGCGCTCGCCCAGACGCACATCATTCGACTCGAGCTCGACGAGGCGGAGCTTCTGCTGACGCGCGCGCTCGAGCTCGCGGGCGAGAGCGGCAGCGCGCGCGCACGAGTGGGTGCAACGGTCGCATACGGCTGGTTCCTGACTGTGAAAGGGGAGCTCGACGCCGCCGAGACGCTCTTCGAGGAGGTGCGAGCGACCTCCGCCGAGCTCGGCGTCGAGCCGGCGGTTGCGACGGCGCTCGCCAAGCTCGGCTGGATCGCCCGACTCAAGGAAGACCACAAGCGCGCGGAGAAGCTCCTCCGCGAAGCGGTCCGCATCACCGTCACGAGAGGCGACCGGGGTGTGCTGCCCGACCTCCAGGCCGCGCTCGCCGAGACGCTCGCCGACCTCGGCAAGGTCGACGAGGCGGAGCGGCTCGCCCTCGAGGCCCGGACGAACGCCGGCCCACGGGATACGAGTGCCAGGGTTGCGGCGGCGACTGCGCTCGGGGCCGTCCGGATAGCTCAGGGGCGCGACGAGGAGGCGAAGGAGCTGCTCGACTCGGCGCTCGCGCTCGCGCGGGAGAGCGATTTCAAGGTGCTCGAGCTGGAGCCGCTCGAACGCCTCGTTCGGTTCCTCCGCGAGCGGGGGCGCGAGGACGACGCGGCTGCCTACGAAGCGCGGCTCGTGGCCCTGTCGCCGCTTCCGTCGAGCACCGCGCGGATCGCCTGACTCGAGCGTTCGTCCGGCGACTCGGAGATGACGGTCGCCGGCCGCTCGACTCCCGCGAGTGCGTCGCGCAGCGGCTCCGCGCGCAGCGTCCCCTCGCCGTACGGGAGGTGCTTCGTCTCGTTGCGATTCGCGAACGCGATGTCGGAGAAGTGGATGTGGACAGGGTCTCCGGGGGAGAGCATCTCGTTCGCGGCCGCAAGCGCCTCGGCGAACGGCTCCACTCCGAGGAACGCGCCGTCGCTCGTTGCGTGCATGTGCGCGAAGTCGAGGACCGGACGCACCCAGCGCGTCCGGCGCGAGATCTCGACAACGTCGTCGAGCGACCCGAGATCGCGCACTCGGCCCATGACCTCGACGCCGAAAGGAACCGCCCTGCCCTTGCCTTCGAGCCGTTCCCGAAGCGCGCTGAGTTGCTCGACGACGGCGGCGAGCGCGTCCTCGCGACTTCGCCCGAGCAGGAAGCCGGGGTGGAAGACGACGAGCTCGGCGCCGCTCGCGGCTGCGATCCCGGCGCTGCGGTCGAGCGCGCCCACCGCGGACGCGAACTTACGCCCGCTCGCCTCCAGGTGCCCCATGAAGCCGAAGAGCGGGGCGTGCACCGAGAGTGCCACGTCGTGCTCGCGGGCGAGCTCCCCGAGGCGTTCGGCGAACGGGTAATCCATCCAGAAGCCGCTCTCGAAGTCGATCTCACACGCGGCGTAACCGCGCTCGAGCAGAAGCTCGATCGCAGCTTCCGGCGACTCCCGCGACGGGAGCCTGGCCACGCCCACGCGGATCCGGGACGACACGAGACCATCGTATGCCTGCGATGTGATTGTCTCTCCGAGGTGAAGGCGACGATGCTCCTCGCGGACTACGCGGTCGTGTCCGACGGCAAGCTCACCATCGTCGGGGGAGGGTGGTCGCAGACCGGGCCACAGCCGGCCGCCTTCGGCATCGGGCTCTTGATCCAGGTGCCATGGGATCTTGCGAACACCCCACATTCATTCACGGTCGAGCTCCTCGATACGGACGGGGGTCCGGTGATCCTGGACGTGGCCGAGGAAGAGGAGGCACAGCCGGTCGCGTTCGGCGGCGAGTTCGAGGTCGGCCGCCCGCCCGGCCTCAAGCCGGGGACACCGCTCGACTTCCCCGTGGCGATGAACTCGACGCCCCTGCCCCTCGAGCCCGGCCGCTACGAGTGGCGCCTGACGATCGACGGTCAGTCGAGGGAGGACTGGACGCTCCCGTTCAGCGTGCGCGCCGAGGAGGCATAGCTGCGGCCGATTCCGTCCGACCGCGCGCGTACGCTCGAAGCGTGTCCGGGCGGCCGACCCGCATTGACCTTCTCGAGCTCGACATCGACCTCCGCCTCTCCGACCTCTGGCGCGAGGCGGTGGACGTGACGGAGTGGAACCTGGACGTCGTGGCTGCGTTCATCCGTGCCGCGTACGGCAAGGGGTACTGCGACGTCCTTACCGAGGAGTCACCTGGATCGCTCTGCCTCGAGCACGGATACCGCATCCCCGGTCGTCCCGTTACCAGCTCGACCTGGCCCGAACGCGACGCGGCGTAAGGCTCACTTCACCGATCCGCCGGTCGAGCGGGATAGACTTTCTCCGTGGCCCGGAAGGCAAGCCCGGCGCGGCTCGTGATCGCGCTCTCGGTGGCGGCGGTCCTCGCGGTCTTCCTTCTCTACACGTCGATCGCGGGCGGCGGCAACCCGTCGATCGCGCCCAGCGAGCTCGCCGGCCGAACGGGGACGGTGCAGCTTGCCGGTCTCGTCGTGGGGCCCGTGACGGGCGATGCGCACGCCGGGGGCCTTCGGTTCAGGCTTCGTGACATCGGGGGAGAGTCGGCGACGAGGGTCCCGGTGCGATACATGGGCAGCGTCCCGGATCTCTTCAAGGCGGGACGCCACATAGTCCTCGACGGCCGGCTCCGGAACGGCATCTTCGTGGCCGAGCCCGGCTCGATGATCACGAAGTGCCCGTCGAAGTACGCGCCGAAGCGAAGCGGCGACTCCGCCTGACGTAGGTCGATGGCCGAACTGGGTCGCGCCGCCCTCGTCGTCACGCTCGGTCTGACGACGTACGCGCTCATCGCGGGCGCAGCGGCGGCACACCTCGGCCGACGCCGGCTCGCGCTCTCGGCGCAGAACGCCCTCATCGCGGCGTTCTGCTCGACGCTCGTCGCGTCGGGTGTGCTCCTCGCGGCCTTGCTGCGGCACGACTTCTCGTTCACGTACGTCGCCCGGACGACCAGCGAGGCCCTTCCGACGGCGTACACGATCTCCGCCTTCTGGGGTGGTCAGGAGGGCTCGCTCCTGCTCTGGCTGCTCGTGCTGACGGGCTTCGGGGCACTCGCGGTGCGCCTCAACCGTGGCTGGGCGCGCGACCTGATCGTCTGGGTCGTACCGGTGTTCGGCGCGGTGGCCGTCTTCTTCTCCTTCCTCGTGGTCGTGGTCGCCAGCCCGTTCGCGGTGCAGCCTGCTCCGGCGGACGGAGCCGGGATGAACCCGAGCCTGCAGAACCCGTACATGCTCGCCCACCCGCCCCTCCTGTACCTCGGGTACGTCGGCCTCACCGTCCCGTTCGCGTTCGCCATCGCGGCGCTCCTCTCCGGCCGGACGGACGAGCGCTGGCTGGTTGCGACGCGGCGGTGGACGCTCGTCGCCTGGACGGCGCTCGGGATCGGCCAGCTCGTCGGCGCGCACTGGGCGTACGTCGAGGTCGGCTGGGGTGGCTACTACGCCTGGGACCCTGTGGAGAACGCTGCGCTGATGCCGTGGCTCGCCGCCACGGCCTTCCTACACTCGGTGATGATCCAGGAGAAGCGCGGAATGCTCCGCGTCTGGAACGTCCTCCTCGTCATCCTCGCCTTCTCGCTGTCCCTGTTCGGGACGTTCCTCACGCGTTCGGGCGTCGTGAACTCGATCCACTCCTTCACGCAGAGCTCGATCGGGCCCTGGTTCCTCGCGTTCATCGCGCTCACCGTCACGGTGTCGCTCGCGCTCCTCTTTCGCCGCCTGCCTCAGCTCCGCTCGCCCACACGGCTCGAGTCGCCGATCTCGCGTGAGGCCGCCTTCCTCTACAACAACCTGCTCCTGCTCGCGCTCTGCCTGACGATCCTCTGGGGCGTCGTGTACCCGCTGCTCTCCGAGGCGGTTCGGGGAGAGGCCGTCGTCCTCGGGCGCTCGTACTTCGACTTCTTCCTACGCGTGTTCGGGCTGCCGCTCCTGCTCCTCATGGGCATCGGCCCATTGATCGCGTGGCGGAAGGCGTCGCTTCGGAGCCTCGTCACGACGTTCCGCTGGCCGACGACGGTGGCGCTCGCGACCGGAGTCCTGCTCCTCGCTCTGGGAGCCGGGAGCTCGGTACCGGGGCTCGTGACGTACACGTTCTCGGCGTTCGTGGTGGCGACGATCGTCATGGAGTTCGCACGCGGAACCCGGGCCCGGAAGGCACTGGGCGCGGAGTCCTGGCCCGGAGCGTTTCAGTCGCTGATCTCCCGCAACCGACGCCGCTACGGGGGCTACGTCGTGCACGCCGCAATCGTCCTGCTCGCGATCGGGATCGCCGGCTCGAGCGCGTTCGACAGCGTCGCCGAGGCGAAGCTCCGGCCCGGGGAGTCGATGGACGTCGGCAAGTACACGCTCGCCTACCGGTCCCTCGACGAGCGCCAGGTCGAGAACGCGACCGAGATCCGCGCGACCCTCGCCGTGAGCCGGGGAGACCGCGACCTCGGCACGCTCAAGGCGGGTAAGAACGCCTACACGATCGAGCAACAGGTCTCGAACGAGGTCGGGATCCGGAGCGACCGGCTGACCGGCGAGGATCTGTTCGTCATCGCCGAGCAGATCGATCCGGACGGAGCCGTGTACTTCCGGGTCTTCGTGAAGCCGCTCGTCAACCTTATCTGGATTGCTGGGCTCGTCTTCGTTCTCGGCTCGGCGATCGCCCTCTGGCCGGACGCCCGCGAGCAGCGCCGGCTCGTCGCCCGCGCCAGCGAGGTCGGCGTCCCGGCGACCCGTTGACAGAGGCGGCACTGATTCTCGCCGCGCTCCTCGCGATCGCCTGCGTCGTCGTGGTCGCTCTCCCGTTTCTCAAGGAACCGGAGCCCGAGTCCGATAGCCTGGACGAGCTCGACGAGGCCGAACGGCGCCGTCTCGAGTTGCTCGAGTCGCGCGACCGCTCGCTCGCCGCGCTGAAGGAGCTCGAGTTCGACCACAGGACGGGAACGATCTCGGACGACGACTACCGGACGCTCGTTGGGCCGCTTCGCCGCGAGGTGGCGAGCGCGCTGCAGGCGCTCGAGCGAGGGGCCCCGATACAGCCACGGAGCGACGATGGGGAGGGACGTCCGCATGCCGGACGAAGCTAACCGGGATGGCTTGTGTCTAGTCGCAGAGCCTTGAGACGACGGCGATCCCTGGTCGTCCTCGGGCTCGGGCTCGCGCTCGCGTTCGCCGCGCCGGCGGCCGGGGACGACCCCGAGGACCAGAAAGCCGCCGTCGACGCGCGGATCGCGGCGCTGCAGGCGGAGATCGCCGCGGCAAAGGACCAGGAGGGTGTGCTGACGTCGCAGCTCTCCGCGGTCGCCACTGAGCTCGAGGCGGCGCAGTCTGCGGTCGACGAGGCCCAGGGGAGCCTCGACAGCCTCGAGGCCGAGCTCGCAAACGAGCAGGCCCGCCTCGACCGGCTGGCCGCGCGGCTGCGTGTGCAGACGCGTCGTCTCCAACGCCTCGAGGAGGAGCACCGGAAGGCGGTCGCGGTGCTCGAGGCACGCGTGCGCGAGATCTACATCGAGGAATCTCCGGACGTTCTCTCGTTCCTCGTCTCCGCGTCGAGCTTCTCCGACATCATCGACAACCTCGAGTTCCTGAGCCGGATCGGCCTCCAGGACGAGCGCATCGCCCGCGAGGTCGCCGAGGCGAAGACCAAGGCTGCGGCCGAGCGGCGGGCAACCGTGCAAACGCGAACACTTGCCGCCGCGACCGTCTCGGTTATCTCGGCGCGGACGGACGAGGCGCGCACGGTGCGAGACGAGCTTACCGCGAGCCGCGACGCGCTCACCCAAGTGCGCCAGCTGAAGCGGAGCGCACTCGCGGACGCACGGGAGACGCGCGAGGAGTACCTCGCGGAAGCTGATGCGCTCGCCGCTCAGAGCGCTCAGCTCGCCGCTGCGATCCGCGACGCGCAGACCGGCGCCGGTTCCTCGGGCACGGGCGTGTCGGAGTCCGGGCTCATCTGGCCCGTGGACGGGCCGGTCGTCAGCGGCTTCGGCATGCGCTGGGGCCGCATGCACGAGGGGATCGACATCGCCGTCCCGACGGGGACACAGGTGCGCGCCTCGGCGGACGGCACCGTGATCCACTCCGGTTGGCTGGGCGGGTACGGGCTGCTCGTCGTCCTCGATCACGGAAACGGCCTCGCGACGGCCTACGCGCACAACTCGGTGTTGCTCGTCGCCGTGGGCCAGCGGGTCTCCCAGGGCCAGACGATCTCCCTCTCCGGCTCGACGGGGAACTCCTCCGGCCCGCACGTTCACTTCGAGGTACGGGTGAACGGGGTCGCCGTGGACCCGCTCCTCTACCTCGGATAGCGGGAACCACCGACCCCGAATCCGGGGCCGCCCCGATGGCCTCGGCCTCAGCCGCTGCTTTCGTTCTTCTCGACGAGAGGAGGAAGCGTGAACCGACGTGTCCTGGTGGCGTACGCCACGAAGAGAGGGTCGACTCGGGAGGTCGCTGAAGTGGTCGCCGAAACGCTCCGCGCTGAAGGGCTCGAGGCCGAGTGCCGGCCGGCAGCGGAGATCGAGGACCTCGACGGCTATGCGGGGGTCGTGCTCGGCGGGGCGCTCTACATGGGGCGCTGGCATGCCGACGCGCGCGACTTCCTCAAGCGCCACCGCCGGCCTCTGGTCCCACTTCGTCTTGCTGTGTTCGCGATGGGCCCTCGTACCCTCGCGGAATCAGACGTCGAGGGGTCGCGCAAGCAGCTCGACAATGCGCTGGCCATGCTGCCGGAGCTCGACCCGGTCTTGGTCGCCGTCTTCGGCGGCGTCGTCGACCCCGCAAAGCTGCGCTTCCCCTTCAACCGCATGCGGGTGTCGGACGCCCGGGACTGGGACGCGATCCATGCCTGGGCGCAGGACGTCGCAGAGCAGTTGCAGGCGGAGCCCGCTGTGGCTCTTGCCTGAGGGCCTACGCGGCCTCGGTCGCCGCCTTCGGCAACTCCTTCCCGACCACGACGTGGAGGTCGGGAAGAGCCCGCCACCGCTCGTCGAGGCCGAGGCCGTAGCCGGCAAAGAGCTCGTCCGGGACCGTGAACCCGACGTAGCGAAGAGGGATCTCGTCGACGAGGCGACGGTAGGGGCGATCGAGGAGCGTCACCGCGGCGAGGCTCGCCGGGTTCCGGAGCCCGAGCGTTCGGCACAGGAAATGGAGGGTCAGACCGGTGTCGACGACGTCCTCGACGAGGACCACATGACGATCCTCGAGCGAGGTGTCGACGTCCTTGAGCAGCCGGACGCCGCCGTCGCCCTCGCCGGTGTAGCGAGCGAGCTCCACGACGTCGAGGGTGTGGGGAATCGGCAGCGCTCGCGTGAGATCGGCGAGGAAGACGACGCTCGACTTGAGCGGAGCGACGAGGAGCGGGTCGAGGCCGGCGTAGTCCGCGGCGATCTCGGCTCCTAGCGCGTCGACCCGCGCTGCGATCTCCGCACGCGTGAGGTAGACGGCGCCGACCTCGCCGTGCTCCGAGTGCAGGGCGGCGGACAGCACGAGCGGCTACGAGGCGAGGCGCAGCCGGTAGCGCTGCGCGAGGCGCTCGATGTCGCGCCGGTAGAAGAGCTTGACCCTCACGTTCGGGTAGAGCCGCCGGAGCTCTCGCAGCTTCCGGTTCTTGCGCGTCACGAGGGACTGCTTCATCACGGTCACCTCGATGAAGAGATCCTGCTCAGGGAGGTAGAAGTCCGGCGTGAACGCGCTCAGGACGCGGCCCTCGTCATTACGGTCGAGGACGAATGAGTGCGGCTCGTAGTCCCAGGGGATGCGGTAGTAGTCGAGGATCTTCGCACACTCAAGTTCGATTCGATTTGCGAACCGCGGCGGCTCGATGCCGCAATATGCCTGGAAAACGGGACTTTCGACCCGCACCGGCATCAGGGTACCTATGGCCTCGGACGGCGCGCCGAGCCGTAGACTGTCTGCATGCCGGGGCCCGACGGCGTCTATCGCATCGCGCAGATCTCCGATCTCCACTGCGGGGGGCCGTACTTCGAGGTCAGCCTGCTCGAGCGCGCGATCGGCGAGATCAACGAGCTCCGGCCCGACGTCGTCGTCTGCTCGGGTGACCTGACAACCTTCGGATTCCGCCACGAGTACCTCACCGCTCGGGAGTACATCGACCGCATCGACTGCGACGCGCTCGTCGTCGTGCCGGGGAACCACGACTCGCGAAACGTCGGGTACGTCCACTTCGAGGAGATGTTCGGCGAGCGGAACTCGGTGCTCCGGAAGGGAAGCGTCGCCATCGTGGCGGTGGACTCGAGCGAGCCCGACCTCGACCACGGCCAGATCGGCCGCGGCCGCTACCGCTGGATCGAGGAGCAGTTCGGGCAGGAGCCGGCGGACCTGAAGATCTTCGTCCTCCATCACCACCTGTTGCCCGTTCCCGGCACCGGGCGCGAGCGGAACGTCGTGTACGACGCGGGCGATGCGATCGAGTGCCTGCAACGGGCCGGGGTGCGGCTCGTGCTCTCCGGCCACAAGCACGTGCCCTACGTCTGGCGGCTGGAGGATCTCTTCGTCGTGAACGCCGGCACCGTCTCGTCGCTTCGGCTCAGAGGCAAGACGAGGCCCTGCTACAACGTGATCGAGATCGTGGACCGCAGGGTCGAGATCTCGCGGCGGCACCCGTTCCACGGCCAGGTCAAGCTCGTCTCGTTCTCGCTCGACACGCTCGAGTACGCCAAGTTCACGGGCGCAATCGAGGACGAGGTCATCGCTCGCACCTAGGAGCTCCTAACACGATGAGCAACGAGGCTGTGTCCCCACCGTGTTAGGAGCTCCACGCGCCCTCGCGATCGTCGACGGGGAGCACTACCCGCCCGTCGTCCGCGACGCCCTCGCCGAGCTTCCGTACGAGGTCGTCGCCGCCCTCCTCGTCGGGGGGACGGAGAAGCTGCGTGGGACCGCGGACTACGGCGTGGCGCTCGTCGGAAGCGTCGAGGAGGCGATCGAGCGCTACGAGCCCGAGATCGTCGTCGACCTCTCGGACGAGCCGGTGCTCGGCCCTGTCGAGCGGTTCGCTCTCGCGAGTCGTGTGCTCACGCACGGA
>JAHEXT010000038.1 GCA_023251945.1 Actinomycetes bacterium | reverse complement strand
GGTCCACCTCGTCGACGGCCGGCCGGTCCCCTGCAACACGAACGGTGTGCAGCGGTCGGGAGCGGCCACGCTGATGATCCGCCCGGAGTCGATCCACGTCTCGACCGACGACGACGCACCGGTCGCGTCGTTGACGGGGCGGATCGTGCAGACGTCGTTCCTCGGCAGCCAGACGCGGATCGCGGTACGGTGCGATCCCGTTCCCGTTCCGATCACTGCTTCTCTCTTCGGCCGCGAGCGCCTGGCCGCCCGCGACTTCATCCCGGACATGGAGGTGTCGCTCTGGTGGGATCGTGACGACGCAGTGCTGCTGACGGAAACACAACCCCAGGAGGTGGAGTAAACATGTCTGTAACCGAAGGACGGCTGAGCCGAGCCGACCTGCTCAAGGCAGGGGCGGCCGGAGCGGTCGGCCTCTACCTGGCGGGCTCCGCCCGCGCGGCACCCTTCGGCGTGGAGGGGACCACGCTCAACTGGCTGACCTGGTCCGACCACTACGCCAACGACCAGCTGAAGGCGGTCAACAAGGCGATCGCACTCCAGGGGCGGCCGACACTGTTCAGCGACAACGCCGACGCTTACTTGAAGATCAAGCAGACGGGCAGCCAGTTCGACATCGTGTCCGCCGATGGTCTCTGGGTGCCCAAGTACTTGCACGACGGGCTGACCGTGTCGCTCGATCTCTCATCGCTGCCCGTCTCGAAGCAGCTGTACCCGCTCGCCAGGCAGTTCCCGTTCTGGAAGGACGGCTCGAACTACATGGCGTATCCATTCTCGTGGTCGACGGTCCAGATCTACTACAACCCGAAGTACGTCAAGACGAAGCCCGACTCGTGGCAAGCGATCCTCGACAAGAAGTACAAGGGCAAGATCTCCCTCGAGAACATCCCGACCGACATGATGGCAATCGCCGGCCGCGCGACCGGCGCGAAGAAGCCGTACGGGATGAACACGGCGCAGATCGCGCGGGCGAAGGCATATCTCGAGGACCTGAAGCCCAACGTCCTCAAGCTCGCCTCTCAGAACAACGAGGTCATCCGTGCTCTCGCCGACGGCTCGGCCTGGATCGGGATCACGAACCTCGGCACGGACGACCGCGTCAAGGATGCCGGCGGCCCCGTGGTGAAGGCGGCGTACCCGAAGGAGGGCACGGTCGGCTTCATCGACTCCGAGAACATGGTCAAAGCCTCGAAGCACCGTGACGTGTTCGAGCAGTTCATCAACACGACCGAGCAGGCCCCGTGGATCGCGAAGAACTTCATCACGAACGGCCGCCCGCTGTTCAACGAGAAGGCCTTCAAGATCCTCGTCAACCAGGGCCACGGCGACCGGGCCCGGCGGCTGCTCTACAACCAGCCGCAGCTCGCGCTGAAGATGACGATCAAGGGCCCGGCTGGGAACGAGCAGGCCTACGTCGACGCGTTCAACGAGGTGTTCGGCGCGTAACCGGTGGCCGAAGCCGCTGCACCCGCTCCCCCCGCTCAGCCTGTCGAGACGCGCTCGGCGGCCGGGCGGGGCCTGGGGGCGGGCCTCGGCCAGTACGCCGGCTTCCTGCCGGCGCTCGTCCTGTACGGCGTCTTCTTCCTCGTTCCGCTCGCGCTGATCGTTGCCTACAGCTTCTGGCAGACCGTCGATTACAACGTCGTCCACGACTGGACGCTCGACAACTACCGCTACTTCTTCAGCGTTCCGACCTACGCCAGGACGTTGTGGGCGACGATCTGGGTCTCGCTCGCTGCGACTGCGCTCACGATCGGGATCGCGTTCCCGTTCGCCTACTGGCTCGTCCGCTACGTGCCGAAACGGCTGCAGGGGTTGCTGCTCGTGCTCGTGATCCTGCCCTTCTGGACGAGCTACTTGCTGCGCGTCTACTCGTGGCTCAACATCCTCGGGCCCGAGGGCGCGATCAACCGCTTTCTCCAGTGGATCGGGTTGACCGACCATCCGATCTCGTTCTTCCTCTACGACCGTCCGGCAGTGATCCTCGTCCTCGTCTACCTCTACTTCCCGTTTGCGGCGCTCACGCTCTACGCCTCGCTACAGCGCTTCGACTGGGACCAGTTCAAGGCGGCGATGGATCTCGGCGCGCCGCCGCGCACGGCTATCCGGAAGATCCTGCTGCCGCAGATGAAACCGGGGATCGTGACGGCCGTGATCTTCGTCTTCATCCCGATCCTCGGCGAGTACCTCGCTCCGCAGCTCGTCGGCGGCGCGAGGGGGGTGATGATCGGCAATCTGATCGTCAACTTCTTCTCGGGCGCCCAGTACACGCGCGGCGCGGCGGCGGCGCTCCTGATCGCCGCGCTCATCGTCGTGCTGCTCGTGATCTTCCGTCGCTCGCTCGAGGTAAAGGACCCCTATGCCACGTGACGTCGAGGTCGTCTCACCGCGCGCCGGCCTCGTCCGAGGGCTACTCGGAGGCTGGGCCGCCCTCGTCTACGTGTTCCTGTTCGCGCCGATCGTCTTGCTCGTCGCATTCAGCTTCAACGCAAACAAGTACGGGACCTTTCCGTTCACGGGCTGGACGACACAGTGGTACGGCGAGGTCTTCGGCAACTACCAGATCAAGGATGCGCTCACGACGACGCTGAAGGTCGCGGTCGAGGTCACGGTGCTCTCGACTGTCGTCGGTACGGCCGCCGCGTTCCCCCTCGTTCGCTCGCGCCTCCCGTTCCGAAGCGGCGTCCGGATCGGGATGACGCTGCCGATCATGATCCCCGGGCTCCTGATCGGCGTCAGCCTGCTCATCCTCTTCACCAGCGTCTTTCACTTTCAGCTCTCGCCGCAGACTGCGGTGATCGGGCAGGCGGTCTACACGACGCCGTTCGTCCTGCTGCTTGTCGCTGCGCGGCTCCAGGGTTTCGACCCGGCGCTCGAGCGGGCGGCGAGCGATCTCGGCGCGAACACCTACAAGCGGCTGCGCTACGTCGTGCTGCCCCTGATTGCACCGGCCGTCTTCGCCGGGGCGCTGCTCGCGTTCACGCTCTCGCTCGACGAGTTCATCATCACCCTGTTCCTGATCGGTGGGCACAACACCCTGCCGATCTACATCTACACCCAGGTCAAGTTCGGGATCACCCCCGAGGTGAACGCGCTCGCCTCGCTGCTGCTCGCGGCCTCCCTCGTGCTGATCGGGCTCGCGTTCGCGGTTCCCGTCGCGGCGCGGAAAGCCCGGCAGTCACTCCGGCTTCGTCGAGCCTAGGCGGAGACGGTGACCCAGCCACCATCGCGGGCGCTTGCCAGGGCGGCCTCCACCAGGGCGACCCCGCGGTGGCCGTCGGCGAACGTCGGGAACGTCTCGTCGTGCTCGCCTGCGATCGCGCGGTACACGCCGGCGAAGAGATTGCGGAAGGCGGCGCCGTATCCCTCGGCGTGACCGGCCGGGTAGTGGGCGAGAGGCCGCGCGGAAGACCTGTTCGTGGACGGGTCCTTGACCACGAGCCGTGTGGGCTCGTCGGCGGGCCGCAGGAGCAGCCTGTTCGGCTCCTCCTGGTCCCAGCTCAGCCCGGCGCGGCGGCCCTCGACCTCGAGCAGGAGCTGGTTCTTACGCCTAGCGGCACTTGCGGAGATGACGAGCGAGCCGGCGGCACCGCCCTCGAAGCGGAGCAGCAACGCAGCGTAGTCCTCGAGTGGGCCGCCGGCGAAGGAGCGGAAGTCGGCCTGCACCCGGGCGATGTGCAGGCCGGTGACGTGCTCGGCTGCATCGAGCCAGTGCGTGCCGAGATCGCCGACGACGTACGACGGTCCCGAGCGGGCCGGATCGACGCGCCAGCCGGAGGCCGGGAAGAGGACGTCGTCGCAGAGGTAGCGGCCGTGGACGAACGAGATCTCGCCGGTCGTCCCGGCGGCCACCTCCGCCCGCATCTGCTCGATCAGCGGATAGCCGCGGACGTGGTAGCAGGTTGCGCCCACGAGCCCGCGCTCGGCCGCTGCCGCGACCATGCGTGCGCTCTCGTCGGTAGAGACGGCGAGCGGCTTCTCACAGACGACGTGGACGCCGTGCTCGAGCGCCGCGAGCGCCTGCTCCGCGTGGACGTCGTTCGGGGTGCACACGTGGAGCACGTCGACGCGCTCCTGCTCGAGCAGCTCACGGACGTCGTCGTACGGCCTCCCTTCACCGAGCGCCTCCGCTTTCTCCCGGGTTGTCCCGCAGACGGCCGCCACCTGGACGCCGATCGCGCGGAGCGCGCCCACATGCACGCGGGCGATGAAGCCGGTGCCGACGATCGCGACGCGCGTCATCGCGATGCCAGTAACATCCGCGTCAGGACGTCGATGTCGACTCGTGCCTGCTCGGGCGGCGTTCGGCACGGCGTCCCGTCGGCGACACAGTCGTGAAAATGAGCGAGCTCGCGGGCGAAGGCCTCCTCGTACGACTCGGCGATCCGCACGGCGTTCGTCGCGCCCTCCGCCTCGCTGCGCCGGTAGACGGTCGGATACTGCTTGAGCCATGGTGACGGGAACGTGAGGGTTCGCACCGAGTCGGCGAAGAACAGCGAGATCGTCTCGCGGTACTCGAAGGTGGCGAGGAGCTGGATCCAGGCGCTGTCCCAGCGCGAGCCGTTGGCGAGCCGTACCGCGCCGGTCACCGCGCGGCCCTCGTTCCACCAGTCGCCCGCGACGACTTCTGCCGGTAGCGGCTCGCCCATCCGCTCGAGCAGCCCGTGGACGGCGTTCAGATCATGGAGGAGGCTGCCGAGGAAGCTCTCCGAGAACGCCCGCACCGTGTCGGGGTCGCCCGAGCCCACGGCCGCCTCGACCTGCTCGGCCTCGGCCCGACGGGTCGCTTCGATCACCTCGGCTGGAACGTCGTCGCTCCGCACGATCTCTCCGGCGGCGAAGTAGGGCGCGAACTCCGGGTCGTTGACGACGACGCTCACGTAGCGAAGCTCGTCGGCCGAGTCGGGGAGCTCCGCAAGCATCCGCTCGTAGGCTGGGTCGAACCGCTTCATCGTCCCGACCTGGACGACGCGCCCGGCCCGGTCGCGCGCGGCGACGATCGCGTCGGCGTCGGCGAGCGTGATGCACATCGGCTTCTCGACGAAGACGTGAAGCCCGGCCTCGAGCGCGGTGAGGACGATCTCGGCGTGCGTGCCGGCGGGCGAGCAGACGACGACCGCGTCCAGCCCGCCCGCGTCGATCAGCGCCCGGTAGTCGGCGTGGAGGCCGCTGATTCCGTAGCGCCCGCCGAGCGCCTCGCGGACCGTCCCGCTCGGCTCGGCGAGAGCTGCGAGCTCGAACCTCCCGCGCTCGACCGAGAGGTAGTGCAGGTGCATCGCCTGGGCGACGAGACCGCCCCCGACGACTCCGACACGGAGGGTCAAGCAAGCACCACAGACGCCACCTTGGTGAACGCCAGGGCGATCTCCTCGAGGTCGCGCGCCTCGTTGAGCGGGGAGACGTCGATGTGGATCGCGCGGCCCAGGAGCTCGAGTGTGCGGGGGCAGTGGGGGGCTGGAAGCCCCGCGACGGCGATCACGTCGAGCACCGGCTTCCAGAACGGGTAGACGTGCAAATCGATCGCGGCGGGCGAGTAGATCAGCGTCGCCTCGACACCTTCGGCGCGAAGCGCGTCGACCGCGTCGCCGGCCATGGCCGCGCTCCCGGCGAAGGCGATCAGACAGATGCCCGCGTCCCCGCCCGCGTCGTTGGCGCGCCGGAGCGTCAGGCCTGGAAGCTCGCCCACGCGGTCGGCGAGCCAGGTCTGGTTCGCGCGCATCCGCTGGAGGAGGCCGTCGAGCCGCGTGAGCTGGACACGCCCGACGGCGCCTTGCAGCTCGGAGGCGCGGAAGTTCCAGCCCGGGAACTGCGGCAGCCCGGTCCCCCGCCGCACGGATCCCGCGCAGTCGTGGACGTCTATGGCGAGGTCGTACAGATCGTCGCGGTCCGTGATCATCACACCGCCCTCGCCGGTCGTGATGATCTTGTTGAACTGGAGGCTGAAGGCGCCGGCGTCGCCGAACGTTCCCAGCCGCTGTCCGCGGAACGTCGCTCCGGCCGCTTGGCATACGTCTTCCACGATCGCGAGCCCGTGCTCTGCGGCGATCTCGCACAGAGCACCCATGTCAGCCGGCGCCCCGCGCATGTGCACGGGGAGGATGGCCTTGGTGCGGGGTGTGATCTTCCGGGAGACGTCCTCGGGGTCGAGCGTCAGCGACTCGTCCACCTCTCCGAGTACGGGGACTGCGCCCGAGGCGATGACCGCGTTCGCCGTCGCGTTCCACGTGTACGCCGGGACGATGACCTCGTCGCCGCGTCCAACGCCCGCCCCGATCAGCCCGCAGACGAGCGCGGACGAGCCCGCGTTCACGCAGAGGGCGTGCCGCGCACCCAGGTGCGCGGCAAACTCGCGCTCGAACTCCGCTACCTCATGGGGGCCCTCGCCGACGCCGTAGTAGCGAAAGACGTTCTTGCTGCGAATGACGCGCGAAAGTGCAGCGAGCTCCTCGTCTCCGAGCTCCATTCCGCCGGGGAACATGGGCCACTCCGGGCGGCTGCGTGCCCGCGGCCCGCCCTCGCGTGCGAGGCGCAGGTCAAGTCTGGTCTCGGTCACGCGGCCATTCTGGACACGCGTGCGCTCCGCCGCAACGCTCGACGCGTACGGCCGATCTTCCGGCACCGACAGGGTCGACCCGGATCATGCCGTTCCTGCTCACCACCCAACCCGCTGCCGTCGCTTTCCTTCCTGCAGGCGCTCACGTGCCTCGTTGACCTCGGGCCGCGGCGTCACCTCGGGTACGCCCACCTCCCAGAAGGCGCCGCCCGGCGTCCAGTCGTGAGGAGCCGTGCGGATCACGATCACCGATGTCCGCTTCGCGGCCTGCGCGCGAGCGAACGCCTCCTCGAGCGCAGCGACATCGGCGACCTCCTCGGCGTGGCAGCCGAGCGCGCGGGCGTGCGCGACCCAGTCGACGGGAACGTAGCCGGGCCGGACGTCCTCGAGCATGTTGTTATACGGGACACCGCCTTGTCCGACCTGCAGGCGGTGAATGACGGCATAGCCGCCGTTGTCGCAGAGCACGACGATCAGCTTGTGCCCGGCGAGCGTCGCGCTGTACAGCTCCGAGTTCTGCATGAGGTATGAGCCGTCGCCCACGAATGCGATCACCTCGCCGTCCGCGCGGGCGATGCGCGCACCCCACGCTCCGGCGAGCTCGTACCCCATGGTCGAGTAGCCGTACTCGCAGTCGAAGGTGCCGACCCCCTTCGGGAGCCAGTTCACGTTCATCTCGCCGGGAAGGCCTCCGGCCGCGGTGAGCGCGAGGTCGTGCTCGCCTGCGACACGGTTGATCGCGCCGACGACCTGCGCGTACGTCGGCGTCTCTCCGGGCGGACCCGGGGCAGTCCGCGCCTCGACGAAAGCACGGAAGGCCTCCCGCTCGGCGCGTGCACGATTAGCCCACTTCTCCTCGACCCGCCAGCCCTCGAGCGCCTCGCTGAGCCCCGCGAGGCCCTCCCCTGCGTCGGCGACGAGGGATCGCGACAGGTGCTTGGTGGCGTCGAATCGGGCCACGTTGAGGGCGACGATGCGCGCCTCCTGGCCGAAGACCGTCCACGAGCCGGTCGTGAAGTCCTGCAAGCGCGTGCCGATGGCGAGAACGACGTCCGCCTCCGCCGCCAGCCGGTTGGCATGGTCGCAGCCCGTGACGCCGACCGGCCCCACCCAGGAGGGATGGTCGGCGGTGAGGCACGCCTTCCCCGCCATCGTCTCGACGACCGGGAGCCCGTGCCGTTCGACGAACGCTCGCAGCTCTTCTTCGGCGAGCGAGTAGTGGACGCCGCCGCCCGCGATGACGAGTGGGCGGCGCGCCAACCGAAGCGCCGCTGCCGCCGCCTCTAGCTCGCGCCGATCCGGCTGCGGCCGGCGCAGCTCGTGCACCCGCGGCTCGAACAAGCGCGAAGGGTAGTCGTACGCCTCGACCTGGACGTCCTGCGGCAGGCCGATGAAGGCGGGCCCGCAGTCGGCCGGGTCGAGCATCGTCTCGACGGCGAGCGGAAGGCTCTGACCAACCTGCTCCGGCTTCACGATCCGGTCCCAGTAGCGCGTGACCGCGCGGAACGCGTCGTTCACGGTCGTGGACGGCGCGCCGAAGTGTTCCACCTGCTGAAGCACCGGATCCGGGACTCGGCTCTGGAACGTGTCGCCGGAGAGGATGAGGAGCGGGAGCCGGTTCGCGAGCGCCGCCGCTGCCGCCGTGACCATGTTTGTCGCTCCCGGGCCGATGGAGGACGTGGTCACCATGATCTGCCGGCGGCGGGTCGCCTTCGCGAAGGCGACTGCCGCGAGTGCCATCCCCTGCTCGTTCTGCCCGCGGTAGACCGGAACCGCGTCGCGCGCCTCGTGGAGGGCGTTTCCCAGTCCGAGGACGTTTCCGTGACCGAATATGGCGAAGACGCCGGGGAAGAGCGGTGCCTCACGGCCGTCTACGGTCGTCCGCTGCGCGACGAGGAAGCGGACGATCGCCTGCGCGGCGGTCAGCCTCACCGTATCCACGTCGGTCCCTCCGCGGTGGTGGTCGGGCAGCGGGGATCGATCGCCATCGAGCTCCACGTGTCCCGGATCCAGTGGTAAGCCGGGTCGTCGGCGAAAGCCAGCAGGCGTCCGGGCGCGGACCCGGCCATGACGTTGAGGTAGTACATCGGGTAGCCGGGAGCCGCGACGCAAGGGCCGTGGTAGCCGCGCGGCACCAGGAAGACGTCGCCGTCGCGCACCGTCACCGTCGCGTCGATCGTGCCGTCCTCCGTGTACGTGCGGTGGATCCCGTATCCCTCCGGCGCGTAGTGGAGCGTCCCGGCTCGGCCGATCCGGAAGTAGTAGATCTCCTCGTTCCAGACGGGGCTCCCCTCGGTGTCGTCGTGCTTGTGCGGTGGATACGACGACCAGTTGCCGTCCGGGGTCAGAAGCTCGCAGCAGATGAGCTTGTCCGCGCCGTCGAACGCATCGGGGGTGAGGAAGTTCGTTACCTGCCGCGTGGCCGGGCCCGCGCCTCGGGTTTCGATCGGGACGTCCCGGGCATCGACGTAGACGGGCTCGAGGCGCCGTGTCGCCCGGGCGGTCGCGAGCGCGAGCTCGCAGCCCTCGGCGCTCGCCAGGCGCACGTCGGCATTCATCGGCACGTAGGCCCAGTCGGTGACGCGGGCAAACACCGAGCGACGCCCCTCGAGCTCGAAGCGGCTGCCGTCGACCTCGACCGTCACGCCGCCGCCCGAGAGTGGCAGAACAGCAACCTCGTCAGGGCCAGTCGCCAACGTGTGCTCGCCGCCCGGACCGAGCACGACGACGCGCAGGCCGCACAGCTGCCAACCCGCCGTCTCTGGCGTGACGACGACCGGATCCCCGGCGGCGGCGGTTCCTGATGGACGATGCAGGTCAGCGCCGCGCACCGCTCGTCTCCATCAGCTGTCGCACCTCGGCCTCGCTCGGCATCGCGTCGGCGCAGAGCAGGCGGGAGGCAACGAGCGCCCCGGCGGCGTTCGCGAACTCGACCGCCTCGAACGGGCTCTTTCCGCGAAGGAGGCCGTGGCAGAGCGCCCCGCCGAACGCGTCGCCGGCGCCGAGCGCGGAGACCACGTCGACGTGCACCGGCTCGATCACCCGCCGCTCGCCCGCGGCCGCGACGAGGACGCCGTCGCCTCCGAGCTTCACGACCGCTAGCTCCACGCCGCGGCCGAGAAGGGCGTCGGCCGCGGCGTCGGGGTCGGAGGTCCCCACCGCGACCTCGCACTCCGCCCGGTTGCCGACGGCCGCTGTGACCGCGTCGATGGTGGCTCCGATCTCGCGCCTCGCCTCGTCCGCAGAAGTCCAGAAGGACGGCCGGTAGTCGAGGTCGAGGATCGTGTGCCGCCGCCGGCCGCGCTCAGCGAGCAGCGTTCGGGTCGTACCCCGCGAGGGCTCCACCGCCAGCGCACCGGCGCTGATCCAGAGGACCGGCACCGAACGCACGACGTTCAGGTCGATCTCGTCGAGGAGGATCGTCGAGTCGGGAGCGCGGGGTTGGCGATAGAAGACGAACTGTGGATCCTCGGGCGGATCCATCGCCGCGACCACGATCGGGGTCTGCAGCGTCCGGTGCATGCCGACGAACCGCGTGTCGACGCCGAAGTCTTCGGCGAGCGCATGGCGGACGTACGCACCCAGGCCGTCGTTGCCGACCTTCGTGAACACGGCTGCACGGAGCCCCAGCCGAGCCGCCGCGACGGCGACATTCGTCGGGCTGCCTCCCACGGACTTCTGGAACCGGCGCGCCTCTGTGAAGCTCGCGTGCGGCTCCTCGGCGTAGAAATCGACCCCCACCCGGCCGACGGTCAGCAGCTCGAGACCACGAGTCATTCGCTTGCGGTCAGTCCCTCCAGCTCGTGCGTGAGGGCCTCGAGCTCCGCTCCTCCCGCCATCTGGCGCACAAGCTCGTCTCGCGTCACCGTCCCCTTCTCGTAGTCGCCGATCACGCGTCCCCGGTTGAGGAGAATGAAGTGGTCGCCGACGGGGAACGCGTGGTGTGGGTTATGCGTGATGAAGATCACGCCGATGCCCCGGTCGCGTGCCTGGAGGATGTACCTGAGGACGATCGCCGCCTGCTTGACACCGAGCGCCGATGTCGGCTCGTCGAGGATGAGCACGCGGGCGCCGAAGTAGATCGCCCGTGCGATGGCCACCGCCTGGCGCTCGCCGCCCGAGAGCGTCCCGACGGGCTGCTCGGGGTCGCGCACGTCGATACCCATCTGCGCCATCTGCTCGCGCGCCGTCCTCTTCGCGAGCGCGACGTCGAGCCGACTGAACGGCCCACGCCACTTCGTCGGCTCTTCGCCGAGGAAGAAGTTCCTCCAGATCGACATCAACGGGCACATCGCGAGATCCTGGTACACCGTTGCGATCCCGCGAGCGCGGGCATCGCGCGGGGAGTGGAAGCGAACGTCCTCGCCGTCGACGAGCATGCGCCCCTCGTCCTGCTCGTGGACACCCGAGACGATCTTGATGAAGCTCGATTTCCCGGCGCCGTTGTCGCCGAGGATGCACGTCACCTCGCCTGCGTTGGCATGGGCGGAGACGTCGTTCAACGCGACGACGCTGCCGAAGTACTTCGAGATATTCTCGACCTGGAGCAGGTGTGGCGCGCCGTTGCCGATCTCGCCTGCCACGATCACCTCGCCTTCTGGGCGCGATTGCGGATCAGCGTGTTCAGCATGACCGCCAGGAAGAGGATCACACCCTGGAATGTGAAGGTCCAGTTGCTGTCCCACTGCGCGAAGACGATGCCGAGCTGCACCATGCCGAGCATGGCAGCGCCGAAGAAGGTGCCGATCACCGACCCGTAGCCGCCGGTGAGGAGGCAGCCACCGACGACCGCGCAGATGATGAAGATGAACTCGAGCCCGATGCCTTCCTTCGATTGCATCGACCGGAGCTCGAGCGCTTCGATGATCCCCATGAGCGATGCGACGCCCGAGGTCATCATGAAGAGCATCACCTTGGTCCGAGCGACGGGAACCCCGATGTTCCGGGCCGCGACCGGATCACCGCCCGCGCTGTAGATCCAGTTACCGAAACGGGCCTTCGAGAGCAGCCAGGCCCCGACGATGGTGAGCCCGACCCACCAGAGCACCTTGACCTTGAAGTCGTACTGGGTGATCTCGGACGCGAGCCATCGGCGCGCCGAGTCGAAGCCGCCTGCCGTATCGATGTCCTGGATCGCAGTCTGCCCCGTGAGCTTCAGGGTTAAGGCGGCGTTGACACCCTGCAGGATGAAGAACGTCGCGAGCGTGACGATGAAGCTCGGCAGCCGTGTCTTCACGACGGTGATGCCATTGAGAAACCCGATGGTCAGGCCGAAGAGGAGCACGATCACCATCGCGGGCCAGATGTTCATGTCGGCGTGCGTCGCGAGGTAGCCGAGGAGAAGGCCCGAGCTCCCGATCATCACTCCGGCGGAGAGATCGAACTCGCCGCCGATCATGAGCAGGGCGACCGGCACGGCGACGATCCCGTACTGCGCCGCCTGGTCGGACCAGCTCGCCCAGATGGCGGGATCGCCGAACCAGTTGACGTCGCGCGCGAAGTACGAGAAGCCGAGGAAGACCGCGATCGCACCCAGGAACGCGCCGATGTCCGGCCTGGTCAGGAGCCGCTTGCCGAGGCCGATCGCGACGAGGCGCTCGTCGGAGGCGACGGGGGGTGCTGCTGTGCTCATCGCGTCAGTCCGTGAGTCGTGTCCGTTGTCCTTGAGGACCGGGCGAGCGAGGACCTCCGGGCGGGCGGCTCGCGGGCCGCCCGCCCGTCATCGTGTCCTAGATGGTTGATCGGCAATTCCTCGCCGCGCGGGAGGTGACTGAGACACGGCGCCGGATTGCGCCGCCCGTCCTCGCCCGTATTCTCGATACGCGCTCTGACGGGCGGCGTTCCCGGCTTGGTCTCAGCCATCCCCGCATCGACGGCAATTACCGATCAACCATCTAGCGGGTGCCCTGCTTCGCCAGAGCGGCGATGCGTGCGGCGTTCCCCTTGTTGATGATGCCGGGGCCGGTCAGGACCGGGGCCCCGTTTCCGACCGTGTTCAGGTTCGTCACGTACAGCATCCCGAAGACGACCGGCAGATAGCCCTGCAGGTACTGCTGCTGGTCGATGGCGAACAGCATCCTGCCCTTCAGGATCTCCTTGATCGCACCGCCGACGTCGAACGTCCCGGCCTTGGTGCCCTTCGGGATGACGTCGAGGCACGGAATGGTCACGTCCGGATCGAGGCCCAGGAACCCGTCCAGCGACTTGTTCGCCTTGAACGCCGCGGCGACCTTGGCCTTCGTCCCGGGAATGTCCGACTTGGCGTTCGGGATGGTCAGCACCTGAACGCCGCCACCGCCGAGGATCTTCTTGGCTCCTGTTGCACGTTGCTGCAGACCGGAGTTGGCAGCCTCGTGGATGACGATCAGCACCTTCTTCGCACCTGCGGCCTGGAACTGCTTGCCTGCGCCCTGACCCGCGATGTCCTCGGTCTGCCCGACGTGCACCATGTACGTGGGCAAAGAGTCGAAGGCTCCGAGGCCGGAGTTGACGGTGATGATCTCGATCCCTTTCTGGGATGCCTTGGTGAGTGCGCCCTTCAGCGCGCTCGCATCCGGGACCGACGTGGCGATGACGTTGGCCTTCGAAGCGACGGCGGCGTTGATGCCTGCCACGTGCTTCGGGACGTCGTTGTTGGCATAGATCTGAGTCACCGAGACGCCGCGGGACTTGAGGTCCTTGCCCGCCTGATCCACACCCTTCTTGAAGACCGACCAGAACGACCCGGTGTCGCCGTGGGTGACGACCGCGATCTTGATCTGTCCCGCCTGCGTCGCGCCGAAGGCGGCCGCGGCGGGTCCTCCGAGCAGAGTCGCCCCGGCAGCCAGGAGCCCGCCCTTGACCATGAGGTCGCGGCGGCTCAGAGCGTGCTGCTCGAGCTCCTCGAGTATGTCGTGCTCACTCATGCTTGTCTCTCCTTCCGTTCGTCTCTCTTCCTGCCTTCTCGATCTGGCCGTCGAGCAGCGGCCGGAGAAACTCGATACTGCGCCGGACGTCCTCGATCGGGCCCTCGCCGGCGGGGATGTCCGCCGACGGCAGTGCGCAGTCCTGCTCGAGGACGTACCAGCCTCGGTACCCGGCGGCTTCGAGTGCGCGGACGGTCTCGGCGACAGGCGCCGAACCTTCGCCCAGCGGCCGGAAGAGGCCCGACTGGACCGCCGGGACGAGCTCCAGCTCGCCCGCCCGCAGCCGGTCAGCAACCGGTCCCTCCACGTCCTTCAGGTGCACGTGCGCGATTCTGTCACCTCCAGCCTGCGCGAGCCACACCGGGTCGGTGCCGCCCAGCACGAGATGGCCCGTATCCAGGCAGAGGAGCACGTCGCTTCCGTCGACGAGCCGGGAGACGTCGTCTCGCGTCTCGACGAGCGTGCGCCAGTGCGGGTGGGTGACGTGCGTCAGATCGTGCTCCGCTGCGGCCTCGTCGATCCGTGCGAGACCCTCGAAGATCGTGCGCCAGTGGGCGTCGGAGAGCGGAATCCGCTCGGACCAGTCGAGGTCGACCACGATCGCGGAGATGAGGAACGACGCACCGGCAGCTTCGAAGAGCGCTCCCAGGCGGTGCGCAGCGGCGACTGATGCCGAATGCTGAGCGGGGTCGTGGAGCACGACGGGCAGGAACCCGCCGAGGAGCCGGAGACCGTGGCGCTCGAGCAGCGCGACGACCACCCCGGGATCAGTCCCGAGGTAGCCGTCGGGGCCTGCTTCGGCAGCCTTGAGGCCCAGCGAGGCCATCTCCGCAAGGACGCGGTCGGGAGGTAGCTCCGCCCCCCAGCCCGGCACCTCGCACACACCCCAGGAGATGGGGCCGGCGGCAAGTCGCTCGAGGATAGACACCATCCGCTGGTGAGTGTCGAGGTCTGCCAGGAGGCCTGTCAAGCGGCAGCCGTCCGTGGACGACCGACCGCGACTGTGAGCGCGAAAGCGAGTGTGAACGAGGCGACGAAGCTTGGCATGGTTGCGCCGACCCCCCAATCGGGAGGGTTGAGCTTCGCCACGGTGTCGACCCACCACGACGGCCCGCTCGGGTAGAGCCACTGGTAGAGCGCGAACCCGGCGATCCAGGCCGCGATCAGCCCGGGACGCCAGGCGGGGGCGCCGAAGACGTCGTCGGTGGAGTAGTGCCGCCCCGCCGCGAGCCAGTCCGCGAGCAGCACGGCGAAGAGGGGGACGAAGACCGACCCGAGGAGGAACAGGAAGCTCTGGTAGGCGACGAGATCGATGACGAGCGCTCCGACGGTCGCCGTGCCGGTGACGAGCACGATCAGGGTTGCCTGAGGAACGCGAGGCGCGATGTTCTGAAGCGAGACCGCGGCCGAGTAGGCGTTGGCGAAGGCCTCGTCCGTCTCCGTGACGAGGAGGGCGAAGAGCGCGAGGGCGGTAGCCAAGCCTGCCCCGACCACCGCCGCGGGGAGCGCGGCCGGGTCACTCAGGTCGTACGAGAGGACGAGCACCGCGCCGAGCGTGAGCAGCCACGCGTCCGGGACGAAGTAGCCCACACCCGTGCCGAGGAGAGCGCCGCGCCGGCTGCGCGAGAAGCGCGTGTAGTCCGCCGCGTAGGGAACCCAGGAGACGGTGATGCCCACGACGATGTCCGCTCCTTGCCAGACGGAGAGCCCACCCTCACCGGGCGCGTCCCAGAGCGCGCCGAGGTCGGCGCCGTCGAGCGCCCACCAGGTCAGATAGACCACGGCGACGGGGACCGTCCAGACGGCGAACCTCCGGACGAAACGGCGAACGAAGCCGATCGGGCCGAGGAGCGCCAACGCCAGCGCGGCGGCGCCGAAGACGATCGTCCAGAGCCATTGCGCGCGAAACCCGAAGAGCTCGTCCGAGAGCGCGGCGGCTGCGGTGGCGATGATCAGCAGTTCGAACACCGTCCAGCCGAGCCCCTGGAGCACGTTGATCCCGGTCGGGAGGTAGGAGCCGCGCCGGCCGAGCGGCGCCCGCATGAGGACCATCCCAGGGACGCGAGCGTCCGCTCCGATGGCGCCCGCCACGGCCAGCATCGCGATTCCGATGACGCACCCGAGCAGGATCGCGACGAGCGCGTCCGGCAACGACAGCGCCGGCACGAGCGCCGCGCCCGCGACGATGACGAGGAGCGAGACACCCAGGTTGCCCCAGAGCAGCCCGGTGTCCAGCATTCCGAGCACGCGCAGCCGCTTGGGAACGGGGTCGATCCCCCAGCTCCCCTCGATGCGCCTGTGCGGCTCCATCGAGCGCGAGCCTACCCCGGCTCGTCGAGAATGCCGGCGTGATCCCGCGCTACTACGTCGTGGCGGAGCGAGACCACGAGATCCAGAACCCGACGTCCGAGCAGAAGCTGCTCCTCCTC
>JAHEXT010000037.1 GCA_023251945.1 Actinomycetes bacterium | reverse complement strand
CGGATACGCGCCGGTCTCGGGCGCGTCCCGGTCTGCCTGGGGCTGCACCTCGAGCAACGCTACTTCCGCCACGAAGGCCCGTCAAGTGCATACGCCTTCGAAGTAGATATGGGTGCTCCCTGCGTCCTTGCCTCGCGTCGTCCATCATCCGCCTCGCGACGGGCGATCACTACGTTAGAAGCTCTTACGAGCGCCCCGGTACAATCCGCCGCCGATGTCCGGAGACAGGATTCAGCTCGAGGTACGGGAGCGGGCCGAGCGCGGCTCGCGGCGCTCTCGGCGCCTGCGCGCCGAGGGCCTCATCCCAGGCGTCCTCTACGGCAAGGGACACTCACGCGCGATCGTCGTTCCCGAGCGCGATCTCCGCGTCGCGATGACCGGGCCCTCCGGGCTGCATGCGATCCTCGACGTCGTCATCGATGGGCAGAAGACGGTCCATCCTTCGGTGCTCGCCGACTACCAGCAGGATCCGATCCGTGGGACGCTCTCGCACATCGACCTGCGCGAGGTGCGCCTCGACGAGCCGATCCACGCTGCGGTTGTCATCCGTCTCGTGGGCGAGTCGGTGGGCGTCAAGGGGGGCGGCGTCCTCTCGCTCGTCACGCGCGAGGTCCAGGTGGAGGCTCTCCCCGCCGACATTCCCGAGCACATCGACGTCGACATGAGTGCGATGGAGGTGGGCGACGTCCTGCGACTCGAGGACATTCGCCCGATTGCCAACGTCACGTTCCTCGATGATCCCCACGAGACCGTCATCGCGACCGTCTCGACGCCGCGCGGCTATGCCGAGCTCGAGGAGGCCGAAGCCGAGGCGGCAGCGGAAGCCGAGGCCGAGGCCGCTCTCGAGGGGGAGGCTGCCGAGACCGGCGAGGCTTCCGAAGCCGCCGACGAGGAGTAGCCAGTGCGGCTCTTCCGTCGGGGCGAGCGTGCCTCGACGCTCGACCTGCTGATCGCGGGTCTCGGAAATCCGGGCCGCGAGTACGAGCACGATCGCCACAACGCGGGGTGGATGGTCGTCGACGAGCTCGCGCGGAGGCACGAGGGTTCGTTCAGGTCGAAGTTCAGCGGGCGGCTCGCGGAGACGCGGATCGGAGAGTCGCGCGTTGCACTGCTCGAGCCCGAGACGTACATGAACGAGTCCGGGCGCTCGATCGCGGCCGCCGCCGGGTACTTCAAGGTCTCCCCGGACGAGCTGCTCGTCGCCCACGACGACGTCGACCTCGATGTCGGCCGGCTGCAAGCGCGTCTCGGCGGCGGCCTGGGCGGCCACAACGGGCTCCGCTCGATCGCGCAGGCCCTCGGAACCCCGGAGTTCTTACGGCTGCGGATCGGCGTCGGACGCGCGGGGCGCGGCGACCCACGCGACGTCGCCGACTACGTCCTCTCTCCGTTCGAGGCCGACGAGGACGTGGACGGGATCGTCTCGCGCTCGGCCGACGCAGTGGAGCTGCTGCTCTCCGAGGGCCTGAAGGCCACGCAGCAGCGGTTCAACTGACACGATCTCGGTGCGAAGCCGTGGCCCCCACGTGACGGTTTGGGCGGTAGCGTTTATGTAGGGCACTGGGGGTGCCCCTGGGGGTGGTTCCAACCTCGTGTCGGTTCGCCTGGCACGTCGCGCGGGGCCGAGCGCACGGGCTCCGGGCCGCAGGTAGAGATCGGCACCACCGCTACGATGCCCCAGCGGGACGGCGGTCCCGCCGAACGTATGGACCGGTCGTCGCTCCACGTACTCGTCGCCGAGCTCGCGGCCAGCGAGCGTTTCCGCGCGTTCGCAGAAGCCTTTCCCGCGGACGCGCGCGTCTCCGAGCCGGCGCTCCCGCTCGTCCTCGCGGCGCTCCACGAGACGCTCGCGCGGCCGCTCCTCTGCGTCGTCCCCGAGGACGAGCACGCGCGCGACGCGGCCGAGGCGGTCGGTTGGTACTCCGACTCGAGCCGGGTGGCACTCCTCCCGAGCCGGGGCGTCCGCGCGGACTCCGGTCTCGACCCCCCTGCGCACCTGATCGGGGAGCGGGCTCGCGCGCTCGACGTGCTCGGCGTCGGAGGGCTCGTCTGTGCCTCGGCGCGGGCTCTCGCCGAGGGCATGCCGCCGGAGGAGGCCCGACCGGCATCCGTGCGGATCGCCGTAGGCGACGACGTCGGCCTCGGCCGCCTCGTCGAGGAGCTTGCACTCGCCGGGTACGAGCGCGTGGAACGCGTCGAGGAACGCGGTCAGATCGCCGTCCGGGGAGGTCTCGTCGACGTCTTCCCGAGCACCGGGCGGGAGCCGCTCCGCATCGAGTTCTTCGGCGACGATGTCGAGCACGTCAGAGCCTTCTCGCCGTTTACCCAGCGGGCGCTGCATCCGGTCTCGGACGCGGTCGTCTACCCGGCGGCCGAGCGCCGCCGGGACCTCGTGGAGCACGAGCCGGAACCAGCGAAGGCACCCGCCGATCTCGTCCCCCCGATCGGCGGCGCACCCGACCTTGTCTGGCAGCCGGACGACGTGCGTCGCGTGTGGGAGGAGGAAGGCTTCGCTGCGCTGCCGCTCGACGGCGCGGCCGAGCTCGACCCCTTCCCGCACGCGCAGGCGCACTCGTTCGAGGCACAGCGTCCCGCCATCGCCGCCCGCGGTCTCGCCGAGGCGGAGACGGAGCTCGGCGCGATGCTGCGCCAGGGCCGCCGCGTCGTCGTCGCCTTCCCGCACCGAGGCGAGGCGCTTCGCACGCAGCGCCTGCTGCGACGGGTCGAGGCCGAGCTCGCAGAGGAGGACCCGTCGCTCCCACGCGGGCCTGCGCTCCGCTTCGTCGTCAACCCGGCACGCCGCGGCTTCGTCTGGCGCGACCTCGGCCTGGCGCTGCTCCCGGACGTCCAGGTCTTCCGCAAACGGCCGCCACGCGCAGACGCGAGGCTCGGGCGGGCGCTCCAGTCGTTCGCCGACCTCCGTACCGGCGACCACGTCGTCCACGAGGACCACGGGGTCGGGCGCCTGATCGGCTTCGAGACGAAGGAGGTCGCGGGAGTCACCCGCGACTACCTCTTCCTCGCCTTCCGGGGGGAGGACCGGCTGTACGTCCCGCACGAGCAGCTTCCGAAAGTCACGCGCTACATCGGCGCCGACGCCCGCGCGCCTGCGCTCTCGAAGCTGGGCGGGAAGGCGTGGCAGAACCTGAAGAGCAGGGCCCGGGCCTCGGTGCGCGAGCTCGCGGGCGAGCTGCTCTCGCTCTACGCGCGTCGCCAGCACGCGCCCGGCTACGCGTTCGAGGTCGGCGGGGACTGGCTCGAGCGCCTAGAGTCGTCGTTCCCGTACCGGGAGACGGACGACCAGTTGCAGGCGATCGAGGCCGTGAAGGAGGATCTCGAGGCGCCGAGACCGATGGACCGACTCGTGTGCGGGGACGTCGGGTTCGGCAAGACGGAGATCGCGGTGCGGGCGGCCTTCGTGTCGGCGCTCAACGGGAAGCAGACCCTCGTCCTGTGTCCCACCACGATTCTCGCTGAGCAGCACTGGAACACGTTCCGCGAGCGCTACCGCGACTTCCCCGTGAACGTCGAGATGGTGTCGCGCTTCCGCACCCGCGCCGACCAGACGCGGGTCCTCGACGAGTTCCGGGAAGGCAAGGTCGACATCCTGATCGGGACCCACCGCATCCTCTCCCGCGACGTCGTCCCGGGGAACCTGGGGCTCGCCGTCCTCGACGAGGAGCAGCGGTTCGGGGTCGCGCAGAAGGAGCTTCTGCGCTCGCTCCGGCTGGAAGTGGACGTGCTCGCGCTCTCGGCGACTCCGATCCCACGCACGCTGCACATGTCGCTCTCGGGGCTCCGCGACATCTCGATCATCGAGACGCCGCCCCAGGGACGCCTGCCCATCCGGACGACGGTCGGCGAGTACGACGAGGAGCTCGTTAGGACGGCCCTCGAGCGCGAGCACGCCCGTGGAGGGCAGGCGTTCTACCTCCACAACCGAGTCGAGACGATCGACGAGGCGGCGGCGAAGCTCGAGCAGCTCTGCCCCGCCCTCCGCTTCCTCGTCGCACATGGCCAAATGGCGGAGCGGGAGCTCGAGGAGCGCATGCACGCGTTCCTGGCCGGGGATGCGGACGTGCTCGTCTCGACGACGATCATCGAGTCGGGACTCGACATCCCACAGGCGAACACGCTCGTGGTCGAGCGGGCGGATGCGCTCGGCCTTGCCCAGCTCTACCAGATCCGCGGGCGCGTCGGCCGTTCGGACGTCCTCGCCTACGCCTACCTCTTCTACCCCGCCGCCTCGGAGCTGACCGTGGAGGCCAGGGCGAGGCTCGCGACCCTCGCCGACCACACGGAGCTCGGCGCGGGCTTCCAGATCGCCATGCGAGACCTGGAGATCCGGGGTGCCGGCGACCTGCTCGGCGCCGAGCAGTCGGGCCATGTCGCCGCGCTCGGGTTCGAGCTCTACGTCGAGATGCTGGACGAAGCGGTCGCGGAGCTCTCCGGCCAACGGCGGGTCGTCGTCCGGCCCGTTCGGGTCGACGCACGGGTCGACGCATATGTACCCGCCTCCTACGTCGCAGCGGAGGCGCTCAAGATCGACCTCCACCGCCGGATCGCACTCGCCGAGGACGAGGACGAGCTTCGCGAGCTCCTCGCCTCAACAGAGGACCGCTATGGACCGCTGCCCGAGCCGGTGGAGAACCTCTTCGCGATCCAGACGGCGAAGCTGAAGCTCGCCCGCCTCGGGGCGGACTATCTCGTCTTCCGGGGTGGCCGGGCAACGCTGGGCCCGTTGACACTCGGCTCGGTCGAGGTCCGCTCGCTCAGGGAGGCTCATCCCACGGCGATTTACTCGACTCAGAAGCGGGAGGTGTCGCTGCGGGTCGAGACTCTCGAGGCTGCTCTCGAGTTGCCCGATGCTATAGTCCAGGCTCGTTTGGCCGCCTGACCCGCGGCCTTTTTCGTGCCGAGCGAACCGAAGCACACCCCGTTCCCGAACACATCGCAACGTCTGCCTAACACCGCCTCGGCTATAAGACCCAAGCCTCGATGAAGCCCATGCGCATCACGCTCGCGGTCCTCGGTGCCGCACTCACCCTCGTCCTCGCCGCGTGCGGTGGCGCGAGCGACGTGCCGAGCGGCTCGGTTGCGGTCGTCGCCGGAACCGAGATCTCGCAAGCCGAGCTCGACGAGCTGATCCAGACGGCGAGAAAGGGGTACGAGGCGAGCAAGAAGGACTTCCCGAAGGTCGGCACGCCCGAGTACCAGAACGTCCAGTCCCAGTTCGTCGCGTACCTCGTCCAGCGGACGGAGTTCGAGCAGGCGGCGGAGGATCTCGGTATCGAGGTCACCGACAAGGACGTCGACAAAGCGTTCGACGACTTCGTCGAGAGCCGCTACAAGGGCGACCAAGGCCAACTCGAGAAGGAACTGGACAAGCAGGGGTTCTCGGAGGAGGCGTTACGCAAGACGCTCCGCACGTCCGTGCTCTCCCAGAAGATCTTCAACGAGGTGACCAAGGACGTGAAGGTCGCCGACTCAGACGCCCTCGTCTATTACACCCAGAACCAGGCGAACTACGGGACGCCGGAGTCGCGCGACGTGCGGCACATCCTGATCGCCAAGAAGGGGTCGAACGGGCAGGTCGACTACGCCAAGAGCAAGGCGGAGGCGGACCGCATCTACGCGGAGCTCCAGGGCGGCGCGGATTTCGCCTCGCTCGCGAAGGAGTTCTCCGACGACCCAGGGACGAAGACCCAGGGCGGGAAGCTGACGATCAACCGCGGCGAGACCGTCGCCGAGTTCGACTCCACCGCGTTCTCGCTCGCTGAGGGGAAGATCTCCAAGCCCGTCAAGACCCAGTACGGCTACCACGTGATCGAGGCGCTCTCGCCGGTGAAGCCGGCCAACACGACGCCTTTCGACCAGGTCAAGGACACGATCAAGGCGTCGCTGCTCCAGCAGAAGCGCAACGAGGTGATGACCGCGTGGGTCGAAGACCTGCGGAAGAACTACGAGAGCAAGATCACGTACGCCGCCGGCTTCGAGCCGCCCGACCTTCCGGAAACTCCGACCGAGACGCAGTAAGTTCTCCCTGTGTCTCTCGCGGAGGCGCTCCTCGACCTCCAGGACTTGACGCGGCGTCTTCGCCGGGACTGCCCCTGGGACCGGGAGCAGACGGCGACGACGATCGTGCCGCACACGGTCGAAGAGGCCTACGAAGTCGCCGACGCCGTCCTGTCCGGGGACGACGGCGGACTTCGCGACGAGCTCGGCGACCTTCTCTTTCAGGTCTACTTCCTCGCGCTGCTCCTGGAGGAGCGCAGCGAGGGTGACCTGGAGTCGATCGCGCGGTTGGTCCACGAGAAGCTCGTCCGCCGGCACCCGCATGTCTTCGGCGACGCGGAAGCGCGAACCGCAGGGCGAGTGCGGGAGCGCTGGGAACAGATCAAGACCGAGCAGGAGGGCCGCGAGGGGGTCTTCCACGACATTGCCGGAGGGCTGCCGGCGTTGCTGCACGCCCGCAAGGTGCAACGGCGCGCTGCCGCGGTCGGGTTCGAGTACGAGGATCTCGAGAGCCGCTTCGCTCATCTCCATGCGGAGCTCGACGAGCTGCGGGTGGAGATCGAACGCGCCGGAGCGCCCGCGCCCGAGACCGAGCCCGACCCGCGCGTCGTCGACGAGGTCGGCGATGTGCTCTTCCTCACGGTCAACGTCGCCATGCGGCTCAACGTCGACCCGGAGCTTGCCCTCCGGCGCGCGGCGCAGAAGTTCGTCGCTCGGGTCGAGCGCGCCGTCGACCTCGCGGCCGAGAGGGACGAGGACTGGCGGGCTCTCGAGCTCGAGGCTCAAGATCGTTACTACGAGCTGGCAAAGGGGGAGCTCGGATGACGGCGACGATCGTCAGCGTTCACGGCCGCCAGGTTCTCGACTCTCGGGGCAACCCGACGGTCGAGGTCGCGATCGGCCTCGAGTCGGGAGCATCCGGTCGCGCCGTCGTCCCCTCGGGCGCATCGACCGGCGAGCACGAGGCGGTCGAGCTGCGCGACGGCGACCCCGGGGCCTACCTCGGCAAGGGTGTCCTCCGCGCGGTTGCCAACGTGAACGGCGAGATCGCGGACGCGCTCGCGGGCGTGGACGCAAACGATCAGCGCGAGCTCGACCGCCGCCTCGTCGAGCTCGACGGGACGCCGAACAAGAGCCGCCTCGGTGCCAACGCGATTCTCGGCTGCTCGCTGGCGGCCGCCAAAGCCGCGGCGGCGCGGGCCGACGTTCCGCTCTACGGCTGGATCGGCGGGGCGGACGCCCGCACGCTTCCGGTCCCACTCATGAACGTGATCAACGGAGGTGCGCACGCGCAGAACCGGCTCGACCTCCAGGAGTTCATGGTCGTCCCCGCCGGCGCGGAGAGCTTCTCCGAGGGGCTGCGCATCGGGACCGAGGTCTTCCACCACCTCCGCGCCGTGCTGCACGAGCGCGGGCTGGCCACCGGCGTCGGCGACGAGGGCGGCTTCGCGCCCGACCTCGAGTCGAGCGAGCAGGCGGTCGAGGCGATTCTCGAGGCGGCCGGGCGCGCGGGGCACCAGGACCGCATCGGGATCGCGCTCGATCCGGCGGCGAGCGAGGTGTGCCGTGACGGCTCGTACGTGCTTACGGGCGAGGGGAGGACGCTCGACGCGGAGGGAATGATCGGGCTGTATGCATCGCTCGCGGACCGCTACCCGCTCGTGTCGGTCGAGGACGGACTCGACGAGAACGCCTGGGGCGACTGGAGAGCGCTCACCGAGACGCTCGGCGGCCGCCTCCAGCTCGTCGGCGACGACATCTTCGTGACGAACGTGGAGTTCTTGCGGCGCGGCATCTCCGAGGGCGTCGCGAACGCGATCCTCGTCAAGGTCAACCAGATCGGCACGTTGACCGAGACGCTCGACACGATCGAGGTCGCACGGCAGGCCGGCTACGCGACGGTCATCTCCCATCGCTCCGGCGAGACCGAGGATGCGACGATCGCGGATCTCGCCGTGGCTGTGAACGCAGGTCAGATCAAGGCGGGGGCGCCATCCCGCTCGGACCGGGTCGCCAAGTACAACCAGCTTCTGAGGATCGAGGAAGAGCTGGGCGACGAGGCGGTGTACCCGGGCTGGGCGGCGTTTCCGCGGACTCGCCGGTAAAGGACGCGCGGTCGTCGGGCAATATCCGCGGCATGCAGGCCGAGCTCCGAGACGTTGCCGCGGGCCTGTGGCTGTGGCGTGTCGTGCATCCCGATTGGGATCCCGGAGTCGACTGGGAGCCATTCGTCACCTCGACGTGCGTCGAGTCGGGCGGGGAGGTTGCCCTGCTCGATCCGATCGCGCCGCCTGAAGACGCGGACGAGGTGTGGGACCGGCTCGACTCCCGCCCGCCGACCCTCGTCGTCGTCCTCAAGCCGGATCACGTCCGGGACGTCGACCTCTTCGCGCGCCGCTACGGCGCCCGCGCGTTCGGCCCGAGCCTCTTCTGGCGCGACGACGTCCCGGACACCGACCTCGAGCCGATCGAGCCGCGCAGCGAGCTTCCGGGTGGCCTCGTCGCGCTGTACGACGGCCGGGGCCGCAACGAGACGCCGCTGTGGCTGCCCGAGCAGCGTGCCGTCGTCTTTGCCGACGCGCTGACCGCGCCGGCGGGTGAGCTGCGGGTCTGGGCGACGCCCTGGCACGAGGAGCGGGCGCTTCCTGCGTTGCGCGCGCTGCTCGAGCTTCCGTTCGAGCACGTGATCGTGTCGCACGGCGAGCCGGTGCACGACCGAGCCGCCTACGAGCGTGCGCTCGAGCGGCCGCCCTGGACCGGTTGACGCTGCTCGGGCCGCGTTCCCGGGGGCGCGGTAGCCTGGGCGCGATGGCCGTTCCCGGCCGCCGGACCAAGATCGTCGCGACGATCGGCCCCTCGTCCTCGGGGGAGGACGTGCTCGCGCGCGTCATCGAGGCGGGGATGGACGGCGCCCGGCTCAACTTCTCCCATGGGCGCCACGAGGATCACGGTGAGAGCGCGCGGCGCGTCCGCGCGGCGCAGGCCGAGGCCGGCAGGCCGCTCGCGCTGATCGCCGACCTCCAGGGGCCGAAGCTGCGGATCGGCGAGCTCGCCGAGCCCGTTGTGCTGCGGCCGGGGGAAGAGGTCGTGGTCGCGGGCGAGGATGTCGCCCGCGGAGACGATGTGCCGGTCGCGCCGGCTGTCCTCGGCTCCGTGCTCGAGCCCGGTCACGACATCCTCGTCGACGACGGGCTCGTCCGGCTACGGGTGGATCGGGTCGAAGGCGGGCGCGCGCTCTGCCACGTGATCACAGGCGGTCACGTCGAGGAGCACAAGGGCGTCAACGTCCCAGGTGTCGTGCTCCCCGTGCCCTCGCTGACGGAGAAGGACCTCGCCGACCTCGAGTTCGCGCTCGGGCTCGACGTGGACTACGTCGCCCAGTCGTTCGTCCGCTCGGGGGCGGACGTCGCCGCCCTGCGGGCGAGGTTGGAGAAGGCCGGGTCGCAGGCGTGGGTGATCGCCAAGATCGAGCTCAAAGAGGCCGCGACCGCGCTCGACGAGATCCTCGACGAGGCCGATGCGGTCATGATCGCGCGCGGCGATCTCGGCGTCGAGATCGGCGCCGCCGAGGTTCCGCTCCTCCAGAAGCGCATCATCCTGGCTGCGCTCGAGCGCGGGAAGCCCGCGATCACGGCGACCCAGATGCTCGAGACGATGGTCCACCGCCCGGAGCCGACCCGGGCCGAGGCCTCGGACGTGGCGAACGCGATCCTCGACGGGACCTCCGCGGTGATGCTGTCGGCAGAGACCGCCGTCGGCGAGTACCCGGTCGAGGCCGTCGAGACGATGGACCTGATCGCGCGCGCGATCGAGCCCAGCCTTGGCTATCGCCACCAGCTACCGAGCGCGGCGGAGGAGCCGACCGTGGGCCGTGCGATGTCGAACGCTGCGTGTGACCTGGCGGAGGCTCTCGGCGCAAGGGCGATTCTCGTGCCCACCTTCACGGGCCGCACGGCCTCGGCGGTGGCCCGGCTCCGGCCTCGGAGGCCTATCGTCGCGCTCACCCACGTCGTCACCTCGCTCCAGCACATGGCGATCGAGTGGGGCGTGACACCGCTCGAGATCCCCGAGTCGAGGGACGTCGACGACCTCTGGCGCCACTCGATCGAGGCCGCCCGGGAAGCGGGAATCGTCGATCCCGGGGACCGCGTCGTCCTCACCGCCGGAACGGCCGTCAACATCCCGGGCTCTACCAACGTCATCAAGGTCGATACCGCCTGACACGCCTGGGCGCGAGCCCTCCCGGCGGGCGGAGCCCGCCTCCGGGCTCGTCCCAGACGTGTCAGGAACGTGAGTGCTGTTCGGGGAGGGGGAAACCGAGAGCCGTGGAATGAGGCGGGGTGGCTGCGAGGGAGGCGGCGAAATCGTCCAGGAGGCGCACGAAGACGCGCCGCATTCCGCGGTCGCGGAGGCGGCTTCGCCTCGTCTGGATCCTCGCGTCGGTCGCGGTCGCCGCCTACCTCTACTACCGGCCCCTCGCCTCCTACTTCGAGACCAAGAGCGACCTCGCGACCATGCGCGCCGAGGTCGAGACGCTCCAGATCGCAAAGTCTGCCCTCGAGCTGCGCCTCGCCGACTCGACGAGCACCGAGGCGACCCGGCGCGAGGCGCGGAGGATCGGTTACGTGCGCCCCGGCGAGCGGCTCTTCATCGTCAAGGGGATCCCGGATTGGCGCCGCGCGCACCGTAATGTGCGGGACGATGGATGACCGAGCGATCGTCGAACGCCAGCTCGGCCGAAGCCCGCGCGCCTTCCGGCGGGTCGTCGTCCGCTGCCCGTATGGCCTGCCCGCCGTAACCGAGCAGGAGCCGTACGACCGGTCGGGCGAGCCGTTCCCGACGACGTACTACCTCACCTGCCCACACCTCGTCGCGGCCGTCGCCCGTCTCGAGGCAGCCGGCGGTGTCGAGCGGTGGAGCACGCTGGCACGAGAGGACACAGCGCTCGCGTCGTCGCTCAAGGCGGCGACCGAGGAGCAGCGGCGGGTCCGTCGCGAGCTCGCAGGATCCCGGCGTGGACGGGACGACGGCGCGTCTCTCGACCTCGGCATCGCCGGATCGCACTCTCTCCGACACCTGAAGTGCCTGCACGCCCATGTGGCCTTCGCGCTAGCACGGCCTGGATACACGCTCGGAGAACGAGTCCTGGGAGAGCTCGAGTCGCCGTGGCCGGCCGCGGAATGCTGCTCCGAGGAGCTCCGTAACCGGCAGCAGTAGTCACCGGAGGGGCCACTACCATCTCCCGGGTGACCGCAGACCTCGAGAGCGCCAGGCGCGACTGGGAGGACGCGTACCGCCGCCTCGAGGAGGCGGCCCGCGATCCCGCTCGTGCCGAGCAGCTGAGACTCCAGCTCGGGGTCGTCACCGACGAGCTCCGAAAGCGAGTGGGCGCTTCGTTCACGCTCCGTGACCTCGCGACCGAGTACCGAGAAGCGGACTCGTGGGCCTGGGACACCGTGTCGGAACGTGCGGCCGCACCGGGCTGGCCTCGAACGCTCTCCGTCGTCGAGGGCGCGGCGTTCCACCTCTACGCGCGCGGAGCCGTGGACTACGCACCGTGATCCTGATCGATCGGCCCACCCGGAAGAGTCGCCGCCGCGGACGTCGGCAAACGATCACCCGGGTGCTGCTCGTCGTCGTGCTACTCGCCCTCGCGTTCGTCCTCGGAATCGCGTTCAGCCGCGCCCTGGACGACGCGCCCGGGTCGGGTGACGTCGTCACCACCGTCCGAACGCTGACCCCGCTTCCCCTCGATGCTCCGGCGCGAACGATGACGGTCACCGTCACCGAGCCCTGAGAACTACAGCTCCTCTGACGCTTCGAGTAACCCGGCGAGGATGATCCCGACGGCGCAGACGAGGCTGATCCAGATCCCGATCCCGCGGCTCGCGAAGAAGAACGTGTCCGGGATGGAGATCAACCGAACGAGCACGAGGATCGTGGCCACCGAGCCGATCGCGATCGCCACCAGGCTCTCGGGTAGCGCTGCGGGCAGATCGACCCCGACTTCCCGCAGGACGACGAGCAACACCGCGAGGAGCCCGAGGAAGAAGACGATCTTCCCGATCGTGCCCGCGTGCCACCCGAGGACGGAGACGGTCGTCCCTTCGCCTTCGCCCGTGTACCAGCCGGTGAATGCCGATACCGAAAGTAGAACCCCGAAGAGGAAGATCAGCCGGCCGCTCAGACCTTGAGCGCCGCCACCCCCGCTGAAGGGGACCCTCATGCGGCTGGAGTCCCTCTCGGAGTCGTCCATGGCGTGAAGAGTATGGGCTGCAGGGCGGCCGGAGTCACGCCTCTCGGTCACTTCGGCCTGTTCGGGCTCCGAGGAGCCCTTACACTTCTCCCGTGGCCAGGGTGGGGTCCACCACGACCTCGGAGGATGCACCTCCGCTCGATCCTGGGGCGGTCGACCGCGCATACCGCTTTCACCGGGCACGGCGGGCCGCTCGGGCGGAGCGGCACCGCGAGAAGCGTCACGCCAGCCTCCGCTTCTGGCTCGTGCTCGCACTCGTGCTCCTGGCCGCGTCGCTCCTGGCGGCGCGGACGATGGGGGAGATAGAGCGGATCTTCGGCCTCTAGTAGCAAGGTTGAAGCCGTGAACGGGCGGCGGGGCCGCCTCGCCCTGGGAGCGCTCGTCTTCGGGGCGGGAATCGGCGCCCTCGCCACGGAGATCACCGCGTCGCGGCTGCTCGCACCGTACTTCGGCTCCTCGACGATCGTCTGGGCGAACCTGATCGGGATCGTCCTGGCCGCCCTCGCTCTCGGCTACTGGCTCGGCGGACGGGTCGCCGACCGGCGGCCGCAGCCCTCGCTGCTCGGGTTCATCGTTCTCGCGGCCGCTCTCTGCGTCGCCGCCATCCCGTTCGTCGCGAAGCCGTTCCTCGACCTCACTGTCGAGGGGCTCGACGAGGCCTCAGCCGGGGCGGTGATCGGGAGCTTTCTCGCCGTCCTCCTGCTCTTCGCTCCGCCCGTCGTGCTGCTCGGGATGGTGTCGCCGTTCGCGATCCGGCTGGCCATCTCGAGCGTCGCGACCGCCGGTGCGGTGGCCGGGCGCTTCTACGCCCTCTCGACCGCCGGCTCGCTGCTCGGCACGTTCCTCCCGGCCCTCGTCCTCATCCCCGCCATCGGGACGCAGCGAACGTTCCTCGTGATCGCGGCGCTGCTCGCGGTGTCGGCGTGCTTCCTGCTCGGGGCCCGCTACCTCGTGGTTGCGGCGGCGCTGGCCGTGCTCGCTCTCGTTCCGCCCGGCGCGGTCAAGGGGGAGGCCGGCCTCCTGCACGAAGAGACGTCGTACCACCAGTACATCCAGGTGGTCGAGCGGCCCGACGGACGGCGTCTCCTGTACCTGAACGAGGGGGTGGCGGTGCATTCCGTCTGGCGGCCCGACTCCGTGCTCACCGGCGGCGTCTGGGATGCGTTCCTCGCGCTGCCCCCTCTGCTCGGCCGGCCGCTCGAGCGCGTCGCCATCCTCGGGAACGCCGCCGGCACGACGGCTCGTGCGCTCGGCGTGTACTACCCGGAGGCCGACGTGGACGGGGTGGAGATCGATCCAGCCGTCAGCCGTGTCGGTCGGCGCTACTTCGGGATGGACGACAATCCGCGACTGACCGTCCACGACGCGGACGCGCGCCCCTTCCTCCGCTCGACCGACCGGCGGTACGACCTCATCGTGGTCGACGCGTACCACCAGCCGTACGTCCCGTTCTACCTCGCGACGCGGGAGTTCTTCCGCCTCGTGCGAGAACGGCTTGCGCCCGGAGGGATCGTCGCGCTCAACGTCGCTGCCGTCCCCGGCGACAAGCGGCTCGTTGGTGCGATCGGGACGACGCTCTCACGCGAGTTGCCACAGGTACTCGAATGGCCCGCGCTGCGCTTCAACACGATCGTGCTCGGGCTGACCGAGCCCTTGGCTCCCGACGAGCTCGAGCGGCGGCTCCTCGTAGGTTCTTCAGATCTGGCCCCGCTGCGCGAGCTCCTCGCCCGGGACGCCCGGCCACTCATCGCATCGGGCCGGCCGTGGACTGACGATCGGGCGCCGGTCGAGTGGCTGACCGATCGCATGATCATCTCCTACGCGGCCCGGGGCGGGCGGTTGGAGGAGGACTACCTGCCGACGCGGCCGTGATCGCGATCGAGCGACGCGACGGGCGGCCGCTCGTGATCGGACACCGGGGCGCGGCGGCGCTCGCACCCGAAAACACGCTGCGCTCGTTCCGGGCGGCTCTCGCAGCGGGCGTCGACCTGATCGAGTTCGACGTGCTCGAGCTGAAGGCCAGCGAGCTCGTCCTTGCCCATTCGAACGACCTCGCGGAGGTCAGCCACGGCGCGGCTCGTGGCACGGTGCGGGACCGGACACTCACGGGTCTGAGGGAGGTCGCCCCCGAGCTCGCGACGCTCGACGAAGCGCTCGTGTTCTTCGCCGAGGAGGCTCAGAGCGTCGGCGTGCATCTCGATCTGAAGACGCCGGGCGCAGAGCAGAAGGTCGCCGCCGCGCTCGACCGGTTCGGTCTCGTGGAGCGGACGCTCATGAGCTCGTTCCACGTTGGCTCTGTCCGCACGCTCTCGCAGGTCGATCCTCGGGTGCGTACCGCCATCTCGTTTCCGGAGGACCGCCTCGGGATCTACGGTCGCCGCGGGTTCGGGCCCGTCATCCGGGGCGGGCTCAGAGTGCTTCGGCCGGTTACCCCCACCTTCGTCGGTCAGCTGCTTGCCCGCTCCGGCGCGACGGTCCTTGCCCTGCACCACGCTCTGGTCACGGCGGCGGCGATCCGCGGCGCCCACGGTCGCGGCGCCGCAGTGGTCGCCTGGACCATCGACGATCCGCGCGACCTCGTGCGCGTCGAGGCCGCAGGCGTGGACGCCGTCGTCGTGAACGATCCGGCGGTTTTCGCGTCTACACTGAAACCGTGAAACGGGGGACATTTGCAGTCGGAGCAGGGCTGCTCGCGGCGTGCGCGCTCATGGGGTTCGCGGCGGCGTTCGCGCTCGCAGCGTCCGCCTCCGGGACCGATACGGGGACGACGGTCACGACCACGGAGCCACCGCCGACGACGACCGAGCCGCCCCCTACCGAGCCGCCGCCGTCCACGGAGCCGTCCCCTCCCTCGTACCCGAGGGAACCCCGCATGCCGGAACGCGTCACGATCGGGCACGTCCCCGTCGGCGGCCTCACGTACGGCCGGGCGTCGCAGAAGGTCAAGGTTGCATTTGCACGCCCGCTCGTGCTCGTCGTCAGCCGGACTCGCAAGATCCGGCTGGCCCCGGACGAGGTGGGAGCTCGGCCGAATGTCCAGAAGGCGGTGAAGCGGGCGCGTTACTCCCGACCGGGCACAAGGGTGCCGCTCGGCGTCAGCGTTTCCCGCGCACGGATCCGGCAGTACCTCGAGCGCCTGGGTCGCGAGCTCGATCGCAAGCCGGTCGACGCTCGGTTGGTCCTGCGGGGAACGAAACCCCGAGCGATACCGGCCGTCGAAGGTCGACACCAGAAGCGCCTCTTCGGCGCCCGCGCGATTCGCGTCGCCTTGCAGACGAACATTCGCCTCCCGATCCATCTCGCATACGACGTGCTCCGTCCGAAGGTCCACGAGGACAGCATCGGTCCGGCGGTCGTGATCCTCCGGGATTCGAAGAAGCTCTTCCTGTACGTCGACGCGAAGCTCGTGCGCTGGTTCCGGATCGCCACCGGGCAGGCCTCGTACCCGACGCCCGTCGGCGAGTTCGAGATCGTGATCAAGGAGCGCAACCCGTGGTGGAACCCGCCGCCGTCGGACTGGGCACGAGACGAGTCGCCCGTGCCGCCCGGGCCGGGGAATCCCCTCGGCACGCGCTGGATGGGGCTCTCGGCGCCGTACGTCGGCATCCACGGAACCCCGGACGCAGCCTCGATCGGCTACTCGGCCTCGCACGGGTGCATCCGCATGCGGATCCCGGACGCCGAGTGGCTGTTCGAGCGGGTGGAGATCGGGACGCCGGTCTTCATCCTCTCGCGCTAACCCCATGGGTCGGCGCGCGCTGCTCGTCGCCCAAGGCGTCGCCGTCGGGCTGGTCGTCCTCCTCTTCGGCTTGCTCGTCTGGAAGATCGTCCACAACGAGGGAGGCGCGGCGGCCGCCGTCGCGCGAGGGGAGTCTCCACTCGCGCCAGGTTTCGAGCTCGAGCGGCTCGATCGGCCCGGGGAGCTCAGCCTTTCGTCCTTGCGCGGCAAGGTTGTCGTCCT
>JAHEXT010000036.1 GCA_023251945.1 Actinomycetes bacterium | reverse complement strand
TGCTCGACCTTGCCCCGGTTCATGACCGCGATCCGGTCGGACATCGCCAGCGCCTCTTCCTGGTCGTGCGTGACGTAGACGAAGGTCGTCCCGAGCTCGTGCTGGATCCGCTTCAGCTCGAGCTGCATCTGCTTGCGCAGCTTCACGTCGAGCGCGCCGAGCGGCTCGTCGAGGAGCAGCGCAGCCGGGTTGTTGACGAGCGCGCGCGCCAGCGCGACGCGCTGCTGCTGGCCACCCGAAAGCTGGCGCGGTCGGCGGCGTTCGAGGCCCTCGAGCTCGACGACTCGCAGCATCTCGTGAACGCGCCCGCGGTGCTCGCGACGTGGGACGCGTTTCACCTTGAGCCCGAACGCGACGTTGTCGTAGATCGACATGTGCGGGAAGAGGGCGTACTGCTGGAAGACCATGTTGACGGGGCGGCGGTTCGAGAAGACCGACGTGACGTCCTTCCCCTGCAGGACGATGCGACCCTCGTCGGGTACTTCGAAGCCGGCGATCATCCGCAGAGTCGTCGTCTTCCCGCAGCCGCTCGGCCCCAGCAGCGAGAAGAACTCGCCTTCACTGATCTCGAGCGTCACGTTGCGCACGGCCTCGGCCTTACCGAAGCGCTTGCTGACGCCCTCGAGAGCGATCGCGACGCTTCGGTCCTCCGCCATGCGGGCCGAGTGTAACCGGCGGATCAGGCCCCAATAAGCCGCTGACGCTGCGCCCGACGGGCGCTCGCGACGCCGATCGCGACGAGTGAGGTCACGCCGGCGACGGTGAGCGCGAGCCGAGTGCCGCCGACGGTGGCCAGCCAGCCGGCGAGCAGGCCGCCGACGGGCGCGAGGCCGACGAACGCGAAGAGGTACAGGCCGATGAGGCGCCCGCGCAGGTAGTCGGGCGCGCCGAGCTGGACGAGCGCGTTCGCGTTCGCGGTGAAGAGCGTGAAGCAGATGCCGATGGCGAAGAGCAGCGCGCCGGCGAGGACGACGTTCTCGACGGGTGCCAGGGCGAGCGCCAGCACGCCGAACCCGGTCGCCCCTGTCGCCAGGAGCCGCCAGCTCGCGCCGTGGAACGTGGCGGTCACGAGGGCGCCGACGAGAGCGCCGAGGCCGAACGAGGCCGAGAGGAGCCCGAAACCCTCCGGGCCGAGGTGCAGGGTGTCTGCCGCGAGCAGCGGCACGAGGACATGGAAGTTGAAGCCGACCGTGCTCACGACCGTGACGACGCCCAGCACCGATCGCAGCTGCGGGTCGTGGACGGCGAACGCGAACGCGCGGCGGAGTCCGTCGACGACCTTCGCCGAGCGGTCCCGCTCGACGGGATGCAGCTCCTCCTGCCGGAGGCTCGCGAGCGCGGCCAGCACCGCGAGGAAGCTCACCGCGTTCAGGACGAAGCACACGCCGGTCCCGGCGGCGGCGATGATAGCCCCCGCCATCGCGGGCCCGACGATGCGTGAGCCATTGAACAGGCCTGCGTTGAGCGCGACCGCGTTCGGCAGCTCCCGCCGACCGACCATCTGGAACGTGAGCGACTGCCGCCCCGGCGCGTCGAACGCGAGCGCGATCCCGCCGAGCGCCGCGAGCACGTAGACGACCGGAAGCGTCGCCGTGCCGGTGAGCGTGACGACGGCAAGGAGGACGGACACGGTCATCGCCGCGGCCTGCGTCGCCATCACGAGCCGGCGCGTGTCGACTCGGTCGGCGATGACGCCGGCGACAAGACCGAGGAGCGTGAACGGGACAAAGCGGCAGAAGGCCAGGGCGCCGATCGCAAGCGGCGAGCCCGAGAGCTCGAGCACGAGCCAGGCGAGCGCGACATTCTGCATCCACGTGCCCGCGAGGGAGACGAGCTGGCCGGTGAAGAAGATCCGGTAGTTGCGGTGCCGGCGGAGGCTCCGGAACGTGCGCGTCCGGAGGGCGATGGCCAGTGTCGTCACGCGTTGTCTCCGAGGAGCCGCCGAAGAGCGGGCACAGCCTCCTCGATCGCCTCCAGCTCGGACGGCTCGAGCGCACCTAGCCGCTCCGTGAGCCAAGTCGTGCGCCGTGCACGGATGCGGCGGAGGAGTCTCGCGCCGTCTTCGGTGAGGCGGAGCCCGACCCGCCGCCGGTCCTCGCTCGAGCGAACGCGCTCGAGCAGGCCGGCGCGCTCCAGGCGATCGACGTGTCCGGACAGTGCGGGCGGCGAGATGCCCTCCTCCGCGGCGAGCTCGGCGAGTGAGAGTCCGGGGCTTCGCTTGACGAGCCAGAGGAGCGTCGCCTGGCGTGCGGTCACGCCGAGCTGCTCCGTCTCCTTGCGCAACTCGCGTGCGAGGCGGAGGAGAACGGGGCGGAGCTCGTCCGCGACGAGCTCTGAGCTAAGCGTAACCTCACTAATCATTAACCTCACGAACGATAGCGGACAGCTTCACGGCGCATATGGTTTGCGTCGTGAGCGACCCGACGCCGAGCCGTCGCTTGGCCCGCGACGCCGTGCTCGGAGATCCGCTCGTACAAGAGCTCTTGGAGGCTCGACTCGTCGGCGTCTTCGCCACGCTGGATCCGAGCGGGACGATCCATGCGGTTCCGATGTGGTACGCGGCCGGGGAGGGGTGCGTGTTGCTCGCGACCGGCTCGCGCAGCCGGAAGGTCAGGAACCTCGAGCACGACGCCCGTGCCAGCCTTGTCCTCCACGACTCGCGGCCCGGCTTCGAGATCTGTGGCGTGTCGATCGCCGGTAGGGCGGAGATCGTCCGGGGGCTCGAGGCGGGACCGCTGGTCGACCTCGTCCACCGGCGGTACGTCTCCTCCGACGTCGACCCCCCGCCTGCCGTGCGGGAGTTCCTCGCCTCGGACGATGTTGTTCTGCAGCTCCGACCGGAATCCGCGGTGACCTGGGACGAGCGCCGGAGCGCCGCGAGCGAGGCGCTTCGGAAAACCGGCGGTGCGCTGCCGCTCGTCCCGACCGACCCGCGACCCTAACTTGCGTCGGTGCCGAGGTCTTCGCTCGTCGCCACCTTCCGCTCCTCCTCCGGCTTCCCGCCGAGCTCGGGCCTGTCGAATGTGAGCACGTAGCCGACGATGCAAGCGAGGACGATCAATGGGACTGTCGCCGGTGTCGCGAAGAACGCGACCATGAGCGCGATGAACACGGGCAGCCGCATGATGGCGACCGCGGCGCCTGCCATTCCGCACGCGACGGCGACGGCGAGCGGGACACTCTCGAAGAGGTCGCTCGTGATGAATCCGACCGTGGCGCCGATGAAGAGCATCGGAAAGATGCGCCCTCCACGAAACCCGGTCTCGAGTGAGAGCGCGAGGGCGAGGATCTTGCCGCCGAGGATGAGGATCAGCGTGCCCGCGCCGTACGCCTCGGGGTCCGAGAGCAGGACTTCGAGCTCGTGCTCCCCGGAGAACAGCGTCTCCTCGCCTGCGACCAGCGCGATCACGCCGATCCCGATCCCTCCGAGCGTCGCTTTGAGAACCGTACGGCCGGCGATCGGCTGCAGCAGTCGCTGCACCGCGCGCAGCGCCGCGATGAGGAGCATTCCGACCGCAGCCGCGACGGCGGCGACCGCGAGCGCCTCGAAGACGTGCGCGAGCTCGACACCGGTGTAGCTCGGAAGGTCGATCTCGAGCAGCGGGCCGTTGAGGATCGCGTCGAAGGTGAGCAGCCCGACGGCGGACGCGACGAGAACGGGGATGAGGAAGACGTAGAGGTTGTGGCCGGTGACCTGAGTCACCTCGAGCGTCATGACCGCCGGGGCGAGCGGTGAGCCGAAGAGCCCGGAGAGGAGCGAGCCGACGCCCGACATCCCGAACACCTTCGCCAGCTCGGCCCTCCTGAGCCGATCCGCGAGCACTGTGCCGACGGCGAGGGCGACCGCGAGCAAGGCGGCCTCGGGGCCGAGGCTCGCGCCGGCCACGAGCGAAACCAGGCTGACGAGCACCATCCCGGCCGCGTGGCTGGGCGGGACCTGCTCCATCCCGATCCCGTGGCCCTCCGCGGGGCCGGGGCCGCCGTGACCCGGCACGACGAGGAGGAGGAGTCCGACCGCCAGTCCACTGACCGTCGTCACTGCGAGCGCGTACCACGAGTACGGATTGACGTCCAGAGCGTCCGGGATCTCCTCCCAGACCACGTCTCTCAGGCCGGAATAGGCGCCGAGGAAAGCCAGCGTTGCGAGCGCGATCACGACGGCGATCCCCGACGCGAGCAGCAGCAGGCCGAGGTACGTGCGCGTGCGAAGGTGGATCGCGGGCGCTTCCATGGGCGGCCACCTTACCGCGGTGCGGGCGCTGTGATTACGCCTTGGGAAGAGCCTCGAGCTTGTAGCCGACGCCGTACCGCGTGTGGATGAAGGTGTGCCGTTGGGCGCGGCGGTCGACCTTCTCGCGCAGCTTGCGAACGAAGACGTCGACGGTGCGGTCGCGGTGCGTGGCCCTCCGGCCCCAGACGCGCTGGAGCAGCTCGTCCCTCGTGAGGACGCGGCCCTGCTCGCGGGCGAGCGTGTAGATGAGGCGGAACTCAGTCGGGGTCAGATCGGCGCTCTCTCCGTCGACATATGCCTGGACGTTGTTCGGATCGAGCCGGAGCTCCTCGATGACGATCGCATCGCCGCGGCGCGGCTCTGCCTCGCTCACGCCCCGGCGGGCCGCGGCGCGGACGCGGGCGACCAGCTCCTTCATCGAGAACGGCTTGACCAGGTAGTCGTCGGCCCCGATCTCGAGCGCGTGGACGCGGTCGTGCTCGGTCCCTCGGGCGGAGACGACGACGATCGGCGTCCCGATCCCCTCGTCGCGCGCCTGCTCGATCACGCGCCAGCCGTCGATGCCCGGGAGCATGAGATCGAGGACACACACGTCGGGCCGCTCGTAGCGCAAACGCGCCATGCCCGTCTCGCCGTTGGCGACGCCGACCGCGTCGAAGCCTGCCGCTTCGAGATGGACGGCCATCCCGCGGGCGATCACGTCGTCGTCCTCGATGATCAGGACCTTCGCCATTCGGCCACAAGATAGTGGCGGCTCCCAGGGACGCCGGGGGCCACAGAGCTGTTACCGGTTGGTAACCGGGTGGTGAAAGAGGCTCGAGGGAGATCGGACCCCGTGGGGTTCGATCTCCCTCGCGTGGCACTCCTGCCTACCCGTCCGCCTCGGCGTCGGCGTCCGAGTTCTCACCCTCCTCCTGGTCGGGCGTGAGCGTGTCGACCACGACGACGACCTCGCAACCGACGAGCTGCGTGCGTGGCCTCTCCCCGCGAAGCACGAACGCAGTGTCGTGACCGGGGCCGCAGTTGAGCAGATCGGGGTCTCCGTCGGCGGCGAGCGCATGCAGCTCGTCGTTCCCACCGCCGCCGTAGACGCGGTCGGGACCCCAGCCGCCAAACAGCGAGTCGTTCCCGCCGTCTCCGCTGACGATGTCGCTGCCCTTGTTACCGACCGCGCGGTCGTTGCCCTCGCCGCCCGCCACCGTGTCCGAGTCGGAGCCGCCGTAGAGCCGGTCGTTGCCGTCTCCCCCGGCGACCACGTCGCTGCCGCCGCCTCCGTACACGAGGTCGTTCCCGTCACCCGCCCGCGTTCCGTCGTTACCTGTACCCGCGCGAACGAGATCGCCCCCGCCGCGTGCATAGATCTGGTCGTTCCCGGCGAACGCGTGGATCTCGTCCGCGTGCTCGGTGCCGCGCAGGACGTCGTCGCCCGGTGTGCCGTTGATGACGGCCGCGACTGCGACTGCCGTGAGCACGAGCGCGCCGGCCACCGCGGCCCCGAGCGCGAAAGCCTTGAGTCTCATCCGTCTCTCCTTTCGAGGGGGACGGATGGATTGACCGACATGTGAGTTTGGACGCCGTGAGCCAGGGGAAAGCGAAGCGCAAACCTTCTGTTAGAACGCTGTGTGATGGACGTGGACGCGGTTCGGGGACGGGCGCTGGTCGAGGAGAGCCGGGAGGCCGTCGTCGTCCTCGACGACGCGGACCGGGTCGTCCTCGCGAGCCGGCGCGCGCGGCACACGATCGAGGGCGTGCGCGAAGGCGAGCCGCTCCCTTCAGAGCTCCTGACGGGAGGGCGGGGCGTCATCCCGCTCGTCGTCCCGTACGAGGTGGACGGGCGTCGCGAGCGGCTCGTCTATCTCTCGCGCGAGGGCGATCTCGCCGCGTACGAGGAGCTCCGCTCGGGGTTCACGGCTGCCGTGTCACATGAGCTGCGTACCCCTCTCGCGCGGCTGCTCACGCTGCTCGAGACGGCCGCGCTGCCGGGAGAGGACGTCTCCGCTCTTCTCGAGCAGGCCGCGGGTGAGGTCGAGCAGATCACGGAGCTGATCGACGAGGTCCTGTTCCTGTCCGAGCTCGAGTCGGGCGCTCGGGTCGTTGCACTCGGCGCGGCGCCCGTCCGACCGGTGCTCGCGGAGGCGCTGGACGAGCTGCAGGAGCGTGCCGTCCGCGCGGGGGTCGCGCTTCGGCTCGAGTGCGAGCCGGAGATCGAGCTCGCGATCCGGCCCCGGATGCTTCGGGTCGTGGCGCGAAACCTGGCGGAGAACGCGATCCGCTACGGGGGCCCCGGGGCGACCTTCACGCTCGCGGTCGAAAGGGAGCAGGACGGCTCCGTCGTGCTCTCGGGGAGCGACGACGGGATCGGGGTCGAGGAGGCGGAGCTCGGGCGCCTGTTCGAGCGGTTCTACCGCACCGATCGTGCGCGCGCGTCACGGGGGACGGGGCTCGGGCTCGCGATCGTCAAGCACGTGGTGACTCAGGCCGGAGGTAGCGTCGTGGCGCAGGGTGGCCGGGGCCGCGGCCTCGAGATCTCGTGCCGGTTTCCGGCGTCCGCGTAGGCGTTCACCGGACTTTCACCGCATCTTCACCAGCCGGCGGCCCGCGCTCCCGCGCCATGGTTTAGCGTCCCGCGCGGCATGCGGTTCAGTCTCACGCCGCGGACGACCGAGTTCTTCACGCTCTTTGGCAAGGACGGCGAGAACGCACTCGAGGCGGCTCGGCTCGTCGAGCGCCGTTTCCGCGAGCACCCGAGCTCCGGCGTCACCCAAGAACAGGTCAAGGCCGTCGAGACGGCTGGGGACGGACTGACCCGTGACCTGATCAACCTTCTCAACACGCAGTACCTGACGCCGTTCGACCGGGAGGACATCTACCTCCTCGCCACCGAGATCGACGACGTCGTCGACTACCTCGAGGAGGCGTCCGACCTGCTCGGCCTTTACGGCGTCGAGATGCCGACGCGGCACGCGGTCGAGCAGTGCGCCGTGATCGTCCGCGCCTGCGAGCAGCTCGCCTTCGCCTGCGACAACCTCAAAGGGCTTCGCGGTGTCCAGGAGGCCCTCGTCGAGCTGAAGCGCCTCGAGGACGAGGGAGACCAGATTCTCCGCGACGCCCTCGCCTCGCTCTTCCGCGACGAGGGGATCGACCCGCTGATCGTGATCCGCTGGAAGGACATCTACGAAGCCCTCGAGCGCGCGCTCGACGCCTGCGAGACGGCCGCCAACGTGATCGCGAACATCGTCGTCAAGAACGCCTGAGCCGAACGTGGAGGACCTCACGCTCGTCGCGGTCGTTGCGGTCGCGCTCTTCTTCGACTTCACCAACGGCTTCCACGACTCGGCGAACTCGATCGCGACGAGCGTATCGACCCGCGCGCTCTCGCCGCGCTTGGCCGTCCTCGCCTCCGCGGTCCTCAACTTCGCCGGAGCGTTCGTCTCCCTGAAGGTGGCGGCCACGATCGCCAAGGGCATCGTCGATCCGGAGGCCGTCACCCTGAGCATCATCCTCGCCGGGATCGTCGGCGCAGTCACGTGGAACCTGGTCACCTGGTTCCGGGGCCTTCCATCGAGCTCCAGCCATGCGCTCATCGGCGGCGTCGCCGGGGCCGCCATAGCCGCGGACGGCTGGGACGTGATTCAGTGGAACGGGCTCTGGAACAAGGTGATCAAGCCGTCCGTGCTGGCGCCGACGCTCGGCTTCGCCGTCGCCCTCGCACTCATGCTCGCGATCGTCTGGACGATCCGACGTCGCTCCCCGAGCAGGGTCAACCGCGTCTTCCGTCGGGCCCAGCTCGTCTCGGGCAGCTTCGTCGCCTTCACGCACGGGACGAACGACGCCCAGAAGACGATGGGGATCATCTCGCTCGCGCTCATCGCCTCGGGCCACCTCAACGCCGAGGAGTTCGACGTCCCTGTCTGGGTGATCGCCAGCTCTGCGACGGCGATGGCTCTCGGCACCTATGCGGGAGGCTGGCGGATCATCAAGACGCTAGGAACGCGGATCGCGAAGATCGACCCGCCGCAGGGCTTCGCGGCGCAGACCGCGTGCGCCGGGATCCTGTGGACGACGGCCCACTTCGGCTTTCCCGTCTCGACGACGCACGCAGTTTCCGGGTCCGTGATGGGTGCAGGGGCGAGCCGCAGGTTCTCGGCCGTTCGCTGGGGGATCGCCGGAAACATCGTCATCGCCTGGATCCTCACGCTTCCCGCCGCCGGGCTCGTCGGGGCCGGCATGGAGGCTGTCACGCACCTTCCCGGCGGCGACCTCATCGTCTTCCTCCTCGCCGGCGCGATCGCGGCCACAGCCTTTCTCGGCCGACGCTACGAGACGCGACGCCTCGTCCCATCCCACCCGTAGCCGGCCGGCCGGTCGCGGTCAGGCCAGGCCTTCGACCACGAGCGACTGGAAGTGGGCCACGAGCTGCTCGGACTCCGGTGGGAGCAACTGGCCTCCCTCGGGCCAGGCTAGCGCGGGGCGTCGAGCGCCGAGCGGAACGCCGCGACGTCCGGAGCGAGTTCCAGCGCGATCCGGAGGTGGCGCTCCGCTTCCTGGACGTCGCCCTTGGCGCGCAGGAGAAGGCCGTAGTTGTGGTGCGCCTCCGGGTCGTCCGGCCGTACCTCGAGCGCCCTTCGGTAGTGCTCCTCGGCACGGTCGAGCTCGCCGGCCTCCTGCAGGAGAATGGCCAGGTTGTTGTGCGCCTCGCCGTACTCCGGCCAGATCCGTATCGCGGCGCGGTAGTGATCCTCGGCTGCCGCTCGGTCGCCACGGCTCTCGAGCAGGAGGGCGTAGTTGTAGTGCGTCTGCGGAGAATCGTCGTTCACCCGCAGCGCCTGCCTGTACTCCTCGGCTGCGTCCTCAGGACGGCCGGTGCGTTCGAGCAGGACGGCGAGGTCGTTATGCGCCACGACCGAGTCGGGGCGGAGCCGGAGGGCTTCGCGGTAGTGCGCCTCCGCTTCCTCGAACCGACCCTGCGCCGCGAGCAGGCCGGCCAGCCCATGGTGCGCGTCCACGTAGTCGGGCCGGAGCCTCAGCGCTTCGCGGAAGTGGTCGACCGCCCCCGCTGTGCTGCCTCGAGCCGTGAGCATGGCCGCGTAGTTGAAGTGTGCCTCCGGGTACCCGGGCCGCAGGCGGAGGGCCTCCTGGTAGTGGTGGGCCGACTCGTGCTCGCTGCCGCGTGCCCGCAGAAGGATGGCGAGGTTGCTGTGGGCCTCCGCGAAGTCCGGACGAAGCCTCAGAGCCTCGAGCAGACAGCGCTGCTCCTCGTCACTCCACTCGCCCGACGTCCCGACCAGGGCGACCGCCTTGCGAAACCAGTCCTCCGCGGTCAGCGTCTCACTCGGTTTCGCATCGAGCGCTGCGTGGTCGAACGCGAGGAGCCGGAAGAGCGTTCGCTCCGGCAGGTGGTCGCCCTTGAGCCGGCTCGGACCGACGATCTCGTACTCGTAGACGGGGAGGTCGAGCAGCTCGAGGACGCTCTCCGTGACTAAGAAGGCGTCCGGATCGGCCTCGGACTCGACGCGCTTGGCGATTGCATTCGCCCGGCCGATCCATCCCTCGGTGCCCACCGGGGAGCACACGCCGAAGTGGCAGCCCACGCGGAGGGGGATGTACGGCAGCGCTGCGAGCGGGCCTCTCTCCTCACGACCGTGACGCCAGCTCTCGATCAGCCGCAGCCCGAACTGTGCCGCCGTGTCCGCGTCCTCGAAGAGGAACATGTGACCGTCGCCCGCCCATTCGCGGTAGAGGCTGCCGTACATCCCGGCGAGGCCCTCGGCGACGTAGCGGTACTCGGCGATCAGGTCTTCCATTTGCGCCCGCGGGAGACGCTGCCACTCTCGCGAGTGGTCGACGAGGTCAGCGAAGAGGACCGCGGCGTACCGGCTCATCCGCAGAAGTGTCGTACACTGGCCGGGTCGACGAAAGGGGGCCGCAAATGCCGAGGTACATGGTCGAGCGCAGCCTGCCGGGCTTCGATGCGAGTCAGCTACCCGGTGCCGCCGCGGCTGCGAAGACGGCGACCCTCCAGATGACCGGCGAGGGGACGCCGATCCGCTACCTCCGCTCGACGTTCGTTCCCGCCGAGGAGAAGTGCTTCTGCCTCTTCGAGGGGCCGTCGGAGGACACGGTTCGCGAGGCTCAGGTGCGTGCCGGCCTTCCGTACGAGCGGATCCACGAGGCCGCCTTCATCACCGCAGAGGAGCTCGAGTAGCTCGGACAGGCGGGGCTGATCGGCTCCCCGCGAGCGGAGCGCTCTAACGCTCATCTCATCCCTCTCGCATACAAGTCGCTCGTCTCTGCGACGAAGGAGGAACGACGTGAAGGCGACTCTCGCGCTCGCCGGAATGCTCGTCCTGGCGGCAGCACACACGGCATTCGGCGCCGACACGGGCGGGCAGGAAAAGGGATCGCCCAGCCAACCTGCCTTTCGCCCGGCCTTCTTCAGCCCCGAGCTCACCAACCGCTACTTCCCGTGGGCCAAGGTCGAGCGGACGGTGCTGAAGGGCCGGCAGAGGGTCGACGGGAAGGTCGTCGCGATTCGCGAGGTGGCAACGCGCGGAAACCAGGCCATCAACATCTCGGGAGTGCTGACGACCTACCTCGAGGTGCTCGCGTACACGGGCCGTCGTCTCGACGAGCGGGCGAAGGACTGGTTTGCACAGGGGAAGGACGGCTGGGTGTACTACCTCGGCGAGGACGTCGACGAGTTCCAGAACGGCAAGGTCGTGCACGCCGGTGCCTGGAAGGTCGGGTGGAACGAGACCGAGCCGCAGAGGTTCGTGCCGCGTTACCCGGCGAAGGTGGGGATGCGGTTCAACCAGGAGAGCGTTCCAGGCGTCGCCGTCGAGCAGGTCACCATCGTCGGCATCGACGAGACGGTGAAGACGCCTGCCGGGACGTTCCGGCACTGCTTGCACTGGACGGAGTACGACCCGCTGAGCGACGAACACGCCGAGAAGTGGTACGCGCCGGGCGTGGGCCAAGTGAAGGAGACCTTCGAGGGCGGCTATCTCGTCCTGACGAAGGTCGTGCGGGGCTGAACGGGGGCGACTCCGGGGAGACCGTCAGCCGGTGAGGGCCAGCGACCGCCCCTCGGAGCGGCTGCGGGGGTCCAGCCGAAGCCCGAGCTCCTCGGCGAGCCCGAGCGCCTCCACGTACTCCTCGCGGAACACGTGCCGGTCGATCTCCGCGAACTCGCCCTCGCGACCGACCCGGCCCGAGGGGTAGTACTGCGCCATCAGGTTCACGTAGCAGCCGGTCCCGAGCTCCTCGGCGACGAAGCGGAGGATCGCCTGCGTCTCGGCGAGCAGGCCCGGCATGACGAGGTGACGGAGGAGGAGGCCGCGCACCGCGAGCCCGCGCTCGTCGAGGACGAGGTCCCCGACCTGGCGGTGCATCTCCAGGATCGTCTCGCGGGCGACGTCCGGGTAGTCCGTGCGCTTGAGGTAGCGGCGGGAGGCCTCCCGCGTCCAGAGCTTGAAGTCCGGCATGTAGACGTCCACCAGGCCTTCCATGAGCCGCAGGCTGTCGAGGCTGTCGTAGGCGGACGTGTTGTAGACGAGGGGAAGCCTGAGCCCGCCCTCGATCGCCGGCGGCAAGGCTTCGAGCACCTGCGGCACGACGTGCTCGGGGGTCACGAAGTTGACGTTGTGGCAGCCGCGGCCCTGGAGCTCGAGCATCATCGCCGCGAGGCGGTCGGGGGTCGCGACGACACCTCGGAGGTTCCCCCACGAGATGTCCCAGTTCTGGCAGAAGACGCAGCGGAGGTTGCAGCCGGAGAAGAAGATCGTCCCGGAGCCGTTCCACCCACGTAAGCAGTCCTCCTCGCCGAAGTGTGGGAACCAGGAGGCGACGACCGCGTGACGACCGACCGCGCACAGTCCGGGGACGTCCGCCCGGCGGTCGACCTTGCACTCGCGCGGGCAGACGAGGCAGCGGGGCCCGAGCAGCTCGAAAGCCTCCGTCGCCCGGCGCTCGAGCTCGGAGACGTCGAGGTCGAGGTACGAGGGAGTCACAGCTCAAGGGTAGGACAGGCGGCTCGCTACGGGAAGCGTTTCGGTGCCGGCCCGTCGGGGACCAAGCGTCCGATCAGACCACGCTGCCGGGCGACGAGGCCGTACACCGCGTCGAGCACGCGGTCGGGAACGGCGGCGAGGAGGAGACCGGCCGGACGAGTGAGGCGCATCGACCGCAGCAGCTCGACCCCACCCGCCCCGTAGCCGACGAGCGACCCGTCCGCGAGCGCAAGGTGCCAGCTCGCGAACCGTTCATCTGCGGGGCGAGGCTCGAGGAGCGGCGCGGCCTCCTCCTCACCCATCGACAGGAACGCGAGCTCCTCGCGGCGGTCGAGGAGGACGACGACCCGCGCCGACCAGCGGCAGAGCCGTCACCCTGCGTCGTAGAGCAGCACCGGGCGCTGGAGCGGTTCGGGCACGGTCCGATCGTACGGACTGCGGTCATCCGTACCCTGTCATCATGGCCCCGCTCGTGGGGAGAGGGCTCGCGCTCCTGGTTGCTGCCGTCGTTGCGGGCTCGTCCGGGTCTGTCAGCGCCGGCACCGGCGCGGTTCCGCTGTCGGTTGCCGTCAGCGGAGTGACGCCGGGGCCGTTCTCGGCAACAGTCGGCTGGGAGGTGAGCCGGCCGGCGACGGTCGTCGTCGAGTACGGCCTCACGGACGACTTCGGCGTGTGGTCGAGGCGTATCTCCTCGGGACCTGACCGCGCGGGCAAGAGCGGGCTAGCCGTGCTCGAGCCCGGGCGGGAGTACCGGTTCCGCGTGGTGGCCCGGTCGGGCGCCATGCGCGCGGAGGCGACCGGGGCGCTGACGACGAGTCAGCAGCCGGTCTGGGTCGGCGCGACGACGACGTCGCGCGCGCTCGCGGTCGCCGGCCAGCCGTTCTTCCCCCGCATGGTCTGGCGCCAGTGCCCGTCGGCGTACCCGCAGAGCCTCGGGGCCGGAATCAACCTCTTCATGGGGACGGGCTGCGGGAGCACCGAGGCGCAGGGCGCGGCGCTCCAGGGTCGGGCTCTTTCGGTGCTGTCCGTGGACGAACGTGGGCGCGAGGTGCCCGGAACGATCGGGTTCCATCAGCTCGACGAGGCGGACGAGCACGTCACGAGCGTCGAGGAGCTTCCCCTCCTGCCGCCCTCGCGCACGAGCCGGCGCGTCTCCTTCCTCACTCTGACGAACCACTTCTACAGCGGCGCGGCGCCGCTTCCGCAGGGGCGCGGGATCTACGCGGGCCTGATCGCTCGTGCGGAGATGGTCGGCTTCGACCTCTACCCGCTCCAGATCTGGTGCCGGCGCGAGATGCTGCATACGGTCTACGAGGCGCAGCGGGAGCTCGTCGCCCTCGCTCGCGGGAAGCCGACGTACCAGTGGATCGAAGCCGGGCCGATGAGCCAGTGCCCATGGCTCAACCCGAGCCCCGCACTCGTCCGGGCCGAGACCTGGCTCGCGATCGCGGCCGGGGCGCGCGGGATCGGCTGGTTCCCGGACGTCTGGCCCGACCCGATCCAGGAGGAGATCGCGAGGCTCTCCCGCGAGATCGTCGCGCTCGCCCCTGCGCTGGTCGGAGAGGAGGGCGTGGCGGCGGTTGCCCCTTCGGACAGCCCCGTACGCGTGGGTGTCCGTCGCTCGAACGGGGCGACCTACGTGATTGCCGTGAACTCGTGGATCGAGCAGGCGACGGCGCGCATCAGCGTGCCCGGCCTGACGGCGGGCGCCGTTCGCGTACTCGGGGAGAAGCGTGTCCTTCGCGTGCGGGACGGGACGATCGTCGACTCCTTCCGCGGCCTTCGTGTCCGGATCTACGTGGCGCCCCCACCCGGTGCGTAGCTAGGCGGCCGCTTCCTCGAACCCCTCGAGCACAGCGCGCACGAGTGCCCCGATCACGGAGAGGTCGTAGCCGCCCTCCTGCACGAGCACGGTCGGCAGGCGGAGAGATCCGAGCCTACGCCCGGTCTCGCGGAGCCCGGCCTCGCTCACCGCGAGCGGGGCCTGCGAGTCGCCGGCGGCGGCGTCGACTCCGAGCGGCACCACGAGCGCCTCGCTCCAGTGCGTGCGGGCGGCGCCGACGAGCCGGTCGACCGCGGCGAGCCACTCGTCGTCGCCGGACCCGGGTGCAACGGGGACGTTGACGTTTGCACCCTGACCCGCATCACCGCCTCGCTCGTCCGCGAACCCGAGAAAGTGCGGAAACCAACCGTACGCCGGGTCGACGTGAACCGAGCCGGTGAACACGTCCTCGCGCTCCCAGAAGATCGCCTGGGCGCCGTTCCCGTGGTGCGCGTCCACGTCGAGAACGGCGACGCGCGGAACCCCGCGGTCGCGGAGGTACTGCGCGGCGACCGCGGCGTTGTTCAAGTAGCAGGAGCCGCCGAACGCCGAGCGTGTGACGTGGTGCCCCGGCGGGCGGCAGCAGGCGTAGGCGGCTGCGGCACCGTCGAGAACGAGGTCGGCGGCGGTCAGCGAGGCGTCGACCGCCGCGCGGGCCGCCTCCCAGGTCCCCGGGCCGACGAGCGTCATCGTGTCGTAGCAGTACGCCCCGGTGCGGGCCCACGTGGCCGTCGGCTCATGCGCCTCGAGGCCGGCGAGAAGGCCTTGGGTCGGGAAGATGTACCCGACGACGCGTTTCTGGCCCGGGTCGTCCGGGAGGCCGGCGGCCTCCCAGGCAGCCCACGCACCTCGGAGAAACGACACGAGCCCCGGCTCGTGGACCGCGTGGAGGGCGTCGTCCGAGTGGGGTTCCGCCTGAACGACCTGCGCACCGGCTCCCTCGAGCGCCGAGCGGATCGCCTCTGCCCGCTCGGGTAGCTCGTCCGCGGGTATGCGCACGCCGATCCAGATCCCGGCGTCCGGGTCGTGCAGCCGGTGCGCATCGGTCCAGACGACCGGGATCGAGAGCGCCACCGCGTCTCCTACCCGGCGAACCGGTACTCGGCTGCGACGTCCGGGGTCAGGTAGGCGGCCGACGGGCTGCCCGCCGGGGTGAAGATGCCGATCACGGTCAGCTCGCGATCCGGGCTCGCGTTCTCCACGATGTGAACTTCGCGCGGGTGCAGCCGGAAGGCCGACCCGGCACCGAGCTCCTCGACGCCCTCCTCGAGGTGGAGCCGCCCCGGGCCCTCCGGAACCCACACGATCTCGTCGTAGAGGTGGTAGTGCCACGGCGCCTTCCCCGGCGGGATGAAGCCGGCGAAGAGCGTGGCCCGCGTCGAGCCGTTGTGCGGCCCGAAGAGGACCTGGAAGGAGCGCGCGCCCGTCGCTTTCCCGGAGCCGGCCTCGTCGAGCCTGACGACGGTCTCGCGAGGGCCGAGTGGTGCGTGTCGGTCGACGCTGGGGCCGACGGTGGCTCGAACGACGGCCAGGCCGTCGGCGCCGGCCTCGAGCGCCGCCTCCTGGCCCGCGAGGAGCAGCGCGGCAGATGCCTCGGCCAGCGCGTGCGTCTCGTCCGCGAGCACGAGCCACCCCGCGCCTCCGGAGACAGAGAGCAGCGTGTCCCGAGTTCCGTCCGCGATCAGATTCTCCGAGCCCGCGGCGAGCCGGAGCGAGGACAGCGCGAGCGCCGAGCCCTCGGTCGGCGGAACGAGTCCGTCGGTGCTCACGCGCGCCATCGTGGCCCTTCCTACCACGACTGAGCGAAAGCACGCGTCGGCGTCTCCTCTTTCGAGCGTCCCACACGGCAAGTCTTAGCGACCTCTTAGGGCGCTCTGAGCTCTGTCTCAGGTGGCGCTGCCACCGTGGAGGCGTGTCCACTCCCGGGCGCACAACTCGAAGGAAAGGAGCCAGTCCAATGGACAACGAAGCACCCCGCCGCTGGCTTTCGAAGGTCGTCGCAGCAGGAGCCGTGGCCGTCGGCCTCGCGGCAGGCAGCTACGGAGTCGCGAGCGCTGCGAGCGGTTCGGGCTCCGCAGCGGCTTCCGGGTCGAGCAGCAACGCAGCCCAGGCCGCGGCCACCCCGTCTGCACCCGATCCCCAGAACCCCTGGGGCGGCCGGCGGAGCGACGAGACTCTGCTGAGCGGTGACGCGGCAGCCAAGGTGGAGGCGGCCGCCCTGGCGAAGGTCGACGGCGCGACGATCGTCCGCGTCGAGACCGATGCCGACGGCAACGCGGCCTACGAGGCGCACATGGTCAAGGCGGACGGAA
>JAHEXT010000035.1 GCA_023251945.1 Actinomycetes bacterium | reverse complement strand
CTAGGCTCAGCCGCGTGCTCGAGCCGCCGATCTCCTTCGCGCGAGGCGCCCCCGCGCCGGAGCTGATCCCCGCGGCAGAGCTCGCGGAATGCGCATACGCCGTTGCGCAGCGCGAGGGGCCGACGGTTTTCTCCTATGGACCGGGCGGGGGGTACGGGCCCCTTCGGGAGTGGGTCGCCGAGCGGCATGGCGTCGACCCGGGACGAGTCGTGCTCACCGTCGGCGGGTTGCTCGGCTTCGTCCTCTACGTGGGGGAAGCGCTCGAGCGCCGCCCCGGCCGCGTCCTCGTCGAGGGGCCCGCCTACGACCGACCGCTGAGGATCCTCGACCGCGAGGGAGCCGAGATCGTCGTCCTCCCGATGGATGTCGAGGGCCTCGATCCGGACGCGCTCGAGGCGGAGCTTCGCCGGCGGCCCGAGCTGCCGTCGTTCCTGTACACGATCCCGACCTTCCAGAACCCGAGCGGGAGGACGCTCTCCGGTGAGCGCCGGCAGCGCCTCGTCGAGATCGCAGCCGCACACGGCCTCCCCGTCCTCGAGGACGACCCGTACGGCCTCGTGCGCTACGAAGGGGAGCCGCTCGCGAGCCTGCATGGGCTCGAGGGGGGTGAGCTCGTCACGTACACGTCCTCGTTCTCGAAGACCGTCGCGCCCGGCCTCCGCACCGGGTACTTCGTGTTGCCCGAAGCCGAGGCCCGCGCGTTCGAGGAACGAGCCGTCTCGACTTACATCGCTCCCCCTTTCCTGGCTCAGGCGACGATCGCCGAGTTCATCTCCCGTGGTCACTTCGAGCCGAATCTCGAGCACGTCTGCGGGGAGCTGCGCGCTCGACGGGACGCGATGCTCGAGGCGCTCGGCGGCGGTTTCCGGCAGAGCGCATCGTGGAGCCGGCCGGAGGGGGGTTACTTCGTGTGGCTCGACCTCGGAGAGGGCGAGAACGCGTCGGAGCTCGCCGTACGCGCCGAGGCGGAAGGTGTCGCGCTCGTCCGCGGCGAGGACTTCTATCCGCCCGGCTCCGGCCTCGGCGTGTCCTCCGGCCGGCTTGCCTTCAGCTACGAGACGCCCGAACGGATCGCCGAGGGGATCGAGCGCCTCGCGGCGCTGTTGTAGAGCCGGGCATCGGCCCGGCCCCTACGAGGCTGACGCTCCGCGCTTGCGCCGTTGGCGCATCTTCTCGAACACCCAGCCCGCGCCGAACCCGATTCCCAGGCAGAGGAAGATGAGGACGAGGAGCGAGATCTCGGTGGTGAAGAAGACGAACTTCACATCGACCTCGCCGCTGTTCAGCAGGGCGACGACGACGAGGTAGACGGCGAGCACGCCGAAGACGATCAGCGACCACGGCGTGTCCCGCTTCGCGGGCCTCAGCGGAGGCTGCCCTTCCATGGCGGGATCCTACGCCGCTTGGCCGACGGCGACCCGCGGCAGAGGCCGAGGCACGAGCTGGGGCTCGCGAGGAGGGGTGAGGGCGCCGGCGGAGGCTGCGCGGAAGGTGGGGCAGGCCACGTTCCCGGGCAGTGCGCAGAGACCCTCCCGCCTGAAGTAGCAGTCGTGGCAGGTGACCTCTGTCCGTGTCTTTGCCGCCATGTGTTCGCAGGTCGCCCCTCGTCGACCAGACCGCATTGTGTCGAGCACGTCTCGGCGAGACAAGCCCCGCCGGACGAAATCGCCCGCAAATTGCGGCTGTTGTCATATCTGCAGAAAGACCTGCAAAATCAGCATTTCAGGTTGGTGGTTGCCAGTTTCCGCAACGCCTGTTGAAAACTCTTCACAGGGATGATGCGCAGCCCGTCGGCATGCTTCCGCGCCTCTTGAGCGTTCTCCCCCGCCGGCACGAGGAAGAGATCCACACCCGCCCGGCGCGCTCCGATCGTCTTCTGTTTGAGGCCGCCGACCGGGATGACAGAGCCGTCGAGGGCGAGCTCCCCCGTCGCCGCGACGTCGCATCCGTGCGTGACGTCACGTCCGAGCATGCGTGCGATCTCGAGGGCGAAGGGAAGGCCGGCCGACGGGCCGCCGACGCGTCCGATGTCGATGTCGACGTCGATCGGGAGCTCGATCTTCGCCGCCTGGTCGACCGTGATGCCGACGATGGGCCGGTCCGGCTCGGCCGGGTTGGGGACGGTGCCCACGAGCAGCGTCGCGTTCTTCGAGTCGCGGCGCACGGTCAGCCGCACGTCGTCTCCGGGCCGGCGCTTCGAGATCTCGCTGCGAAGCTCGTCCGGGGTTCGGACCGGGGTGCCGTCGACCGCGACGATCACGTCGCCGGCGGTTAGCTTCCCGTGCGCGGGCGCGTCCGACGCGACGCCGACCACGAGCGCACCCTGCGGAACCGCTTCGACGTCGTAGCCGAGCGCGCGCAGCGCAACCGCCGGCGCGATCAGCGCCGAGCGTCGCATCTCCGCCGCATTCTGGCGGTCACGCTGGCTCTCGGAGGTCCCGGGCGGGAGCAGCGCGTGCTCGGGCACGACCGTCGAGCCGTCCGGCCGGGTGAACGGGAGGAAGCGCTCGAGGAGAGTCGTCCTGCGGACGAAGACGTCGACGAAGTAGACGTCGCCTGCGCCCCGGGAGTGTGCGCCCTCGACCCGAACCTTTTCCGCGAGGGGCTTCGCGCGGTCGGGCGAGAAGAGGAACTCGTCCGACGGGATCGCCCAGAGAGCGGCGAACGCGAGGCCGATCACGCCGAGCGCGATCGCGACACCGGCAAACCGCTTCATCACAGCCCGCGGGCGAGTCCGCCGTCGATCGGGATCAGGGTGCCTGTGACATAGGACGCGCGATCCGAGCAGAGGAACGCGACGACGTCGCCGAGCTCGCGTGGTGTGCCGAGGCGCTGCAGCGGGATCGCCTCGAGATCCTCCTTCGTCGGACCGTCGGGATAGACCTCGCGGATCCGGTCGGTGTCGATCCGCCCGGGCGCGATCGAGTTGACCGTTATCCCCTTCGGCCCGAGCTCGCGGGCGAGCGTTTTCGCCCAGCCGACGACGCCAGGGCGCACGGTGTTGGAGAGCGCGAGGTTGTCGACCGGCTCCCTCACGGTGCTGGAGGTCACGTTCACGATGCGGGCGCATTGGCTCCGCTCGAGGTAGGGGAGGCAAAGTGCGGTCAGGCGAACGACGGATACGAGGAGGAGCTCGACAGCGGCCTCCACCTGCTCAGCCTCGAGCCCGACCGCGCGCGTGCGCGGCGGGCCTCCGGAGTTGTTCACGAGGATGTCGATCCCGCCGAACGCATCCACGGTCGTCCGAACGAGGCGCTCCAGGTCCGCCGGGACGGTGACGTCCCCGGGCACCGCGAGCCCGCCGAGCCGCTCGGCCTCACGTTCGAGCGGTTCGCGACGCCGGGCGAACATCGCGAGATTCGCTCCCTCGGCGGCGAGCGCCTCTGCGATCCCGAGCCCGATCCCCGCGGACGCGCCGCAGACGATCGCGGTCCGGCCTTCGAGGTGGAGGTCCACGCGGCTACTTCCGTTTCAGGACGCCGACGACGTCGCGTACAGCCGCAGCCGACGCGCGAAGCATCTTCCGCTCCTCGGCTGCCAGCTTCAGCCTCACTATGTCCTCGACTCCGCCCGCACCGAGCTTGGCGGGGACGCCCATGTACAGGCCGTCGATCCCGTACTCGCCCTCGAGGTACGCCGTGCACGGGAGGACTCGCTTCTGGTCGAGGCAGATCGAGTCCACCATTTGCGCCGCCGCGGCTCCGGGCGCGTACCAGGCGGAGGTGCCGAGGAGGTTGACTAGCTCGCCGCCGCCCAAGCGTGTGCGCTCCACGAGCTTCCGGATCCTCCCCTTGGGCAGGAGCTCAGCGATGGGGATTCCGCCGACCGTCGTCGCAGACACGACGGGCACCATCTGGTCGCCGTGCCCGCCGAGCACCACGGCGGTGACGTCGCGCACGGAGACGTCGAGCTCCTGGGAGATGAACGCGGCGAAGCGCGCCGTGTCGAGGATCCCGGCCATGCCGACGACTCGGCTCTTCGGGAACCTGGAGACGGCCTTCGCGACGTGGCACATCGCATCGAGAGGGTTCGACACGACGACGATCACGGTCTTCGGCGATTGCCGCACGACCTCGCGCGTCACCGAGGAGACGATGGTCTCGTTCGTCGTTACGAGGTCGTCCCTGCTCATCCCGGGCGAGCGCGGCCGTCCGGCGGTGATCACGACGACATCCGAGTTCGCGGTCTCGTCGTACCCGTTCGTGCCCGTCAGGGCAGGTTCGTAGCCGAGCACGGCCCCCGCCTGGTTCAGGTCCAGGGCTTTCCCCTGCGGGTAGTTCGGGATGATGTCGACGAGGACGACGTCGGCGTAGTCGCGCCGCGCGAGCTCCTGCGCACACGTCGCGCCGACGTTCCCCGCCCCGACGACGGTGATCTTCTTTCGCATCGCCTCTCCCTTCGTCCCTTAACCAAACTCGCCATCGGCGAGTTTGGCGATGATCGCGTCCGCGTACTCCGAGGTGCCGACCGCCGTCGGGTCGTCGCGGGTCGGCTTGAAGTCGTACGTGACACGATCCCCCTCGGCGATGACGGCGGCGACCGCGCGCTCGAGACGTTGTGCGGCGGTGCGCTCGCCGAGGTGGTCGAGCATGAGCTTCCCGGACAGGATCATCGCGGTCGGATTCACCTTGTTCAGGCCCTTGTACCGGGGAGCGGAGCCGTGCGTGGCCTCGAAGACTGCCGCGTGCTCGCCGATGTTCGCGCCCGGCGCGACTCCCAGCCCCCCGACGAGTCCTGCGGTGATGTCGCTCACGATGTCCCCGTACAGGTTCGGCAGGACGAGCACGTCGAATTCCTCTGGGCGCTGCACGAGGCCCATGCAGAGGGCGTCCACGAGCACCTCCCGGGAGGCGATCTCCGGATAGTCCGTGGCGACCTCGCGGAAGACGGAGAGGAAGAGCCCATCTGTGAACTTCATGATGTTCGCCTTCGTTACACCGGCGACCTGGCGGCGCCCGTTCGCGCGGGCGTACTCGAAGGCGAAGCGGACGATGCGCTCCGACGCCTCCGGGCTGATCGGCTTGATCGAGAGACCGGAGCTCGGCGCGATCTGCTTCGGCTGGAGCGCGTTCAGCGTCCGGATCACGTCCCCGGCCGCGTCGCTGCCGGCCTCGTACTCGATTCCCGCATAGAGGTCCTCGGTGTTCTCGCGGACGACGACGATGTCGACGTGCTCGTAGCGTGTGCGCACGCCCTTGTAGGTCTTGCACGGCCGCAGGCACGCGTAGAGCTCGAGTTCGTGCCGGAGCGCGACGTTGACCGAGCGAAACCCGGTCCCGATCGGCGTCGTGATCGGCCCTTTGAGGGCGACGCGGTTCCGCTTGATCGAGTCGAGCGTCTCGTCCGGGAGGGGCGTTCCGGCTTCCTCCATGACGTCGACACCGGCCTGGCGGACGTCCCATTCGAGCTCGACGCCGGTCGCCTCGAGAACCCGCCGTGCCGCGTCGGTCAGCTCCGGGCCGGTGCCGTCCCCGGGAATGAGGGTCACGCGATGGCCCATCGGCGCGGCCGATCGTACCTGTGCGCGTATGCGATCCCGGTCAGGTAGCGTCCTTCGCGGATGAGCGAGACGACGGGGTTCACGCCGGGGCTAGAGGGCGTCATCGCCGTCGAGACCGAGATAGCCGAGCCAGATCGGGAAGGTGGCGCGCTCCGATATCGCGGCGTCGACATCGAGGACCTCGTCGGACACGTCCCGTACGAGAACGTGTGGGGGCTGCTGGTCGACAACGACCCGAGCTCGAAGATGCCGGATCCCGAGCCGTTCGAGCCGGCTCGCCTCACGGGAAACGCTCCCGCCGACCTGCAGTCCGAGACCGCACGCCTCGCCGGCGAGTGGAAGCTCGGCAAGCTGAACGAGATCTCCGACGACCAGGCGCGCGAGGATCTCGGCCGCCTCTCGGCTCAGATGATGTCGATCGTCGGGCGATCGGCGCGCGTGGCCGACGGTCACGCCGATCCGATTTCCGACGAGGTCGTCGCAGAGGGCAAGACCGCCGCGGAAAAGTTCCTCCTGCGCTGGCGCGGCGAGGCCGATCCGCGCAACGTGACGGCCATCGACACGTACTGGATCTGCACGGCGGAGCACGGGCTGAACGCATCGACCTTCACTGCCCGGATCGTCGCCTCGACGGGGGCCGATTGCGGGGCGTCGCTGTCGGCGGCGGTCGGCGCGCTGTCCGGTCCGCTGCACGGCGGGGCACCGGCCTACGTCATTCCGATGCTGGAGGAGGTGGCGGAGATGGGGGACCCCGAGCGCTGGGTCGACGAGGCGCTCGGAAGCGGCAAGCGGATCATGGGCTTCGGACACCGCATCTACCGCGCGGAGGATCCCCGGTCGCGGATTCTCAAACGAACCGCGAAGGAGCTCGGATCGCCACACGTCGACGTGGCCGAGGCGCTCGAGCAGGTTGCGCTCGCCGCGCTGCAGGCGCGCCACCCGGAGCGCGTGCTGGCAACGAACGTCGAGTACTACTCGGCCGTCGTGCTCGACATCGCCGAGATCTCCCCGGCGCTCGCCCCGGCGATGTTCGCCTGCTCGCGCGTCGGCGGCTGGTCGGCGCACATCCTGGAGCAGAAGAAGACGGGGCGCCTGTTCCGGCCGTCAGCCCGCTACGTCGGCCCGAGTCCTAGACCTTTCTCCTCGCTCCGATGACGCTGGCCGAGGCGACGGCCCACGCGGACGCCCTCGCGCACGCCGGCGACGAGCGTGCGCTCGCCAGGCTCCGCTCGGAGTGGGACGACGAGATCGAGGCCGCCGCGCGTGACGCGGACTACCGCGTCCGCTCACAGGCCTATCGCGCGATCGCGCAGTTTCGCTTCCGGCAGAAGATCGAGCTGCTCCGGCGGGGGCTCGAGGACGAGAGCCCGGCGGCCCGCGGCTCGGCGCTGATCGCTCTCGAAGCCCTGTCCCGCCGGCATCCGGGCGACGTCAACTCCTTCCGCCCGCTCCTGCACGAGCTCGCGGCACGCGACCCAAACGTCGCCGTGCGCAGGCTCGCCGTCATCTGCCTCAAGAACGGAACGCCGCAGCCCGCCACGATCCAGCTGCTCGAGGGGATCGCCGAGTCGGACGACGCCGAGGCGGAGCTGCGGAAGACCGCGCGCGTCGTCCACTCCGCGCTGAAGAAGAAGGCGATCGCTCGGTGAGCGAGCCGCTCGTGGCGGTGGTAATGGGCTCGCGCTCCGACTGGGAGACCATGGAGCACGCCGTCGAGACGCTCCGCAAGCTCGAGATCCCGCACGAGGTGCGGGTGCTGTCGGCGCATCGCACGCCCGCGGCGCTCGAGTCCTACGTGAGTGACGCGGAATCGCGGGGCGCTCAGGTGTTCATCGCGGCTGCGGGCGGTGCGGCTCATCTGGCAGGCGTGGTGGCCTCGAAGACCCTGCTGCCCGTCCTCGGGGTGCCGATGGGGACACCCCTCGGTGGGCTCGACTCGCTCCTCTCGACCGTCCAGATGCCTGCGGGGATCCCGGTCGGGACGCTCGCGATCGGACGAGCAGGCGCGGTCAACGCGGCGCTGCTGGCAGCGGCGATCCTTGCCCGCGCGGACAAGGAGCTCGAGGCGCGGCTGCGGCGTTACCGAAAGGAGCAGGCGCAGGCCGTGCTCGACGAGCCCGACCCGAGCGCGTAAGCAAGCGAGCTGGGCGCCACTCGCCCGGTGCGACGATTGGAGCGGCTCGGCTCTCTACGCCTGGGTTTACGACGCCGCTTCGATGACCGCGAGCAGGTCCTCCCCGTACCGCTCGAGCTTGGCCGGGCCCAGGCCTTTGATCGATGCGAGCTCGCCGTGCGAGTGTGGCTGAACGGCCGCGAGCTCGCGCAACGTCGAATCGTGGAGCACCACGAAGGCGGGAACGCCGTCCGCCCTCGAACGCTCCAGACGCCACTGCCGCAGTCGTTCGACGAGTCCGTGGCCTGCGTCAGCGACCGACACCGGGCCTACCCGGGGGCGGGGTGCGTCGGCGTATGCGAGGAGGACGCGATATCCGTCGGGCGTGGTCGTCTCGGCGAGCGCTCCCGAGCCCTCGAGGGCTTGTACCCAGCGTCGGACCTCGGCGTCTGAAGCGGCGGCGAGGATCCCGTACGCCGCGGAACGGCGCGCCGACGGCGGGGCCTTCAACGATCCGCGAAGCGTTGCGACGAGGCTGCGGCGTCCGAGGGGCCACTGGAGCGCCTCGACAACTCGCACGATCGCTGCCGCGACGTCGTCGGGAAGCGGGGGGACGGAAGCGCGCCCACGCGGCGCCGAGGGGCGTGGCGAGCAGACGTCGCATGCGCCACATGGCGCGCTGAACTCCTCGCCGAAGTGCTCGGCGACCTGCGCGTGCCGGCACGAGTCGTTCTCGGCGAACGCGATGATCCGGTCTGCACGGGAGTCCGCGGCGAGTCGGGCGCGTTCGAGCAGGAGCTCGACCCGCTCGGCTGCGTCGCCGGGCGCAGGCGGTAGCTCGACCCGAATGCGGCGGCCCTCGTCGAACCCGCGGTGGACGAGGCCGGCCTGCTCGAGCATCCCGACGAGGACACGCGCATCGCGGTCCGGAGCGGCTGAGGTGAGCTCGTCCGGGTCGACGGTCCCCTCGGCATCGCGGAGAGCGCGATACACGGCTCTGAGCTCCTGGGCGGCGGGGACGTCCGAGACGGCGAATCGCCGAAGCGCGACCGCGTCGCTCGGACTTGCCAGCAGAAGTGTCTCGCTCGGCGCCCCGTCGCGTCCTGCTCGGCCGACCTGCTGCACGTAGCTCTCCATAGAGTCCGGGAAGTTGACGAGACAGACGAGCCGTACGTCGGGCTTGTCGATGCCCATCCCGAACGCGGTCGTTGCAACCACCGTCTGCACACGCCCGGTGACGAACTCGTTCTGAACGCGCGTGCGGTCTCCAGACTCCATGCCCGCGTGGTAGTGCTCCGCGCGAACGCCGTGGCTGCGCAGAACGCGCGCGAGCTCCTCGGTCGAACGGCGCGAACGCGCATAGACGATTGCCGACCCGCTCGGGGAGCCGAGCCGCGCGACGAGGATCTCCAGGCGGTCCTCGGCGTTCTCGACCCTCTCGACGTCATAGCGGAGGTTCGGGCGAACGACACTCGTGTGGACGACTTCGAGCTCTCTCCCCAAGGCTTCGCCAATCGCAAGCGCGGTCTCGGGTGTTGCCGTGGCGGTCATTCCTAGCAGCGTCGGGTCACCGAGCTCCGCGAGCGCGCGCCGGATGAAGAGATAGTCGGGACGGAAGTCGTGCCCCCACATGCTCACGCAATGCACCTCGTCGACGACCACGAGGCCGATCCCGAGCGCACGAAGCGTCTCGACGAATCCCGCCTGGCGTAGCCGCTCGGGCGCGGCGTAGACGAGCCGCTTCCTGCCAGCAGCGACCTCCGCGAGGCGTGACGACGTCTCCGTTGTGGAGAGCGAGGAGTTGACGAAGGTCGCCGTGGGCGCGATCGCCGCCGGCAGCTTGTCGACCTGATCCTTCATGAGCGCGATCAGGGGCGAAAGCACGAGTGTCGGCTCGGGGCGCAGCATCGCGGCGAGCTGATACGTGAGCGACTTGCCCGATCCGGTCGGCATCAATGCCAGCGTGTCCCGATCCGCGACGGTCGCGCGAACGACCTGCTCCTGTCCGGGCCGGAACGCGTCGAACCCGAAGAGCTCGCGGAGAGGGGTGGCGAGGGCGGTCAGGCGGGCGAGTATAGGCGCCGCGTCGAACGTCCCCCCAGCCTGTTGCAGAATGTTTACGCCGACGTATCGGAGCGAGGAGACTTCCGCCTCGCGTGCGGGTGAGCCTGGAAGTAGACCTCGCGCCGGCGGCGGTCCGAGACGTGCGTGTAGCGCTCGGTCGTCCCGAGGTCGGCGTGCCCGAGCATCTCCTGGACGCTGCGGAGGTCGGCACCGCCCTCGAGCAGGTGCGTGGCGAACGAGTGGCGGAGAAGGTGGGGGTGTACCCGCGCCGGCTCGAGTCCCGCCTTCTCGGCGAGGCGGCGCAGGATGAGAAAGGCGCCTGCCCGGGTCAGCGGGCCGCCGCGGGCGTTGAGGAAGAGCTCGGGTCGGTAGCGGCGATCGAGGTGGGGTCGACCGAGGGCGAGGTATCGGCGGACCGCCTCCGCGGCCGGCCTGCCGAGAGGGACGAGGCGCTCCTTCCCGCCCTTCCCGAGCACGCGGACGATTCGCTCCTCGACGTCCACGGCGCTCCGGTCCAGCCCGACCGCCTCCGAGACCCGTAGCCCGGCGCCGTAGAGAAGCTCGACCAGCGCCCGGTCGCGCCGCGTGCGCGGAGTCGTCCCGTCCGCCGCCTCGATGAGGCGTTCGGTCTCGGCCGGGGAGAGCGCCCGCGGCAGGCGGCGTCCCCGACGCGGAAGCTGCAGCCCGGCTGCGGGGTTGTCCTCCCCGCGCGTGCCGATAAGTATCAGGTGACGGAAGTACGACCGGACGGCGGAGACACGCCGGGCCACGGTCGAGGGCGCGAGGCCGTCCGCACGCATCGCCGCGAGCCACCGCTCGAGCTCTTCGACGGTCGCGTCTCCCACAGCGCCTCCGCGGAATGCGGCGAGTGCGGCGAGATCTCGCCGGTAGGCGTCCACCGTCCGCGGCGAGCGCCGGGCGGCGAGGAGCAGCAGAAAGCGCTCGGCGTCGGGATCGGAGGCGGGCACGGCGCGTCCCCGGATTCGGCGGGAGGGCGGCGGCTCCTCTGCGCCGCTATTCTCGCTCGCTTGCGCCGACCCGCCGTCGTCCTCACCGCATGCCTGCTCGCCGTGCTCGCCGAAGCCGTGCTCGCGGCCCCAGCATCCGCCTCGCAGCTCATCGCCAGGAACACAACCATGGAACGGCTCGTCGTCTCACGGGACGGCATGGCGCTCGTCACGTACCGCGCCGCGGGGAGCCTGCACCGGGTACTCGCGTGGGGAGCGGTCGATGCGCGGCCGCCGGCCGAGAGTCGAAGCCAGGTCGCCTTCCGGCTCGACTACTCCGGTGGCTGGGGTGTGTTCCGGAAGCCCGTCTGGAAGACGCTTCGGAACGCATGCGGTCCCTACCGAGGGCCGCGGCTCGCATACCTCGTCACCGCCTGCACGGCGCCTGACGGCACGCACTGGGCGCTCCAGCGCTGGCAGAGGTCGCGCGCCAACTTCGGCCTTCCGCCGTGGCGGGCGGGCCACGATGCCTGGGAGCTTCGACTCTCCCACTGGAGTGGACCGCTGGCCCGGCTCCAGGTGTGGCTCGACTGGAGCTACGGCGGGCGCTTCCACCATCTCTTCGGACGTCTGACGTACCGGGGGCGGCCCGTGTATGGCTTCGCCACGACGAAAGAAGGCGATCCACTCGACCGGTACGGCCGGGTCCTCAACCTCGACACGTACGACTCGGCCTACGGGCCGGGATGGCGGAGGGAGAACGGCTTCGTTTCCCGTCGTCCGGACGGGACCTTCTGCTACGGCTTCGTGCCGCACCGGACGCCGTCTGGGCAAGTGCGGGCGCCGGGAGTCGGCAAGCGCTACCGGCTGGCGACGAGTGGACCGGGAGTCACTCCGGACATCGTTTGGGAAGGCGCCGGGCTCCACGACTTCCGTCCCTCCGATCCGGCCGACCGTGCTCGCGAGGAGAGGATGAACGCGCTCCAGCAGGAGCTCGCCCGCGGCTCCAAGCCCTGTCACACGTAATCACGAACGGGGATGCGAGCGGTCGTAGACGCGCCGGAGTCGCCGCGCGTCCACGTGGCTGTAGACCTGCGTCGTGGAGAGCGAGGAATGGCCGAGCAGCTCTTGGATCGTCCGCAGGTCGGCCCCACCCTCGAGGAGGTGCGTCGCGAACGCGTGGCGAAGGCGATGCGGATTGCGGACGAGTCGCCGGATCGTGCTCGTATCGAGCCGCCGGCCCCGCGCGGAAAGAAACACCGCGTCGTCCGCGCCACGCACGAGCTCGGGCCGACCGTCGCGCAGGTAGCGGGCGAGGTAATGCGCGGCCTCCTCCCCGAGCGGGACGACGCGTTCCTTGCCGCCCTTGCCCCGGACGTGCACCGCCTCGCGTTCGAAGTCGATGTCGGCGAGGTCGAGCCCGACGGCCTCGGCGCTTCGCAGGCCTCCGGAGTAGAGGAGCTCGAGCAGCGCGCGATTGCGGAGTGCCAGAGGCGAGTCGCCGGCTGCGAGCTCCAGCAGCGCTTCGATCTCTGCAGCCTTCGGCGCGTCGGGTAGTCGGCGCGGCTTGCGAGGCGCAAGCGCAGCGTCGGGAACGCGTGCCGGGCCGAAGGTGAAGCGAAGGCACGCGCGGATCGCGGCGAGCCTGCGCGAGATCGTCGCGGGCGCAAGTCGCGGCCGTCCGCTGCCGAGCTCCGAGACGTAGTCGGCGAGGACGCGCACGTCGACGTCGTCCAGCCCGAGCCGGCGATCCTCGAGCCACACCGCGAACGCGCTCAGGTCCGAGCCGTATGCGCGTCGCGTCGCGTCCGAGAGCCCGCCGCTCTCGAGGAAGCGGTCGATCGCGGCATCGGTGTCCACGGTGTCGGATTCGGCCTGCGGCACGAGGGGCCTGCCACGAGCCGCGTCCGCTGCGGCCACCTTGCGAATCCCGTGCCACGCCCGTACTCTGAGCGCATGACAGTTCAGATCCCAGTGCGCATCCCAGACGAGGATGCACTCAAGCTCGACGAGGCGGTTGCCCGTGGCCGCTTCGCCAGCCGGAGCGAGGCGCTGCGCGAGGGGCTCGCCAGGCTTCTTCGCGAGGAGCGCGACCGCGAGATCGCCGAGCAGTACAGGCTCGCATACGAGAAGTACCCGCAGGAGGAGTGGGTCGGCGAGAACGGGTTGGCTCTCTTCGCCGCTTGGGTTGAAGCCGAGGAGAAAGGTCAGGAACCGCTCTGAACCGCGGCGACATCCTCGACGTCGCAATTCCGGGCGGGCGTCATCCCGCAGTGATCGTCACGCGGGACGAGGCGATCCCGGCTCTGCGAAACGTGACCGTCGCGGGGATCACGAGCAGGATACGCGGGGTCTCGACCGAGGTGCCCGTCGGTCGAGCCGAAGGACTCGCGCACGAGAGCGTCGTGAGCTGCGACAACCTCTTCACGCTGCCGAAGTCCGGGTTCGGCCGTTACAGGGGTTCCCTCGGACCCGAGGCGACGCAGCGGCTGAACCAGGCTCTCGCGATCGCGCTCGGCCTCGACTGACCGCCTTGAGGCAGGCTTAGGAGGTGCCCGGCCGCCGCTTCGACGCGTTCGTCCCCGACACCCCGCCCGAGCGGCCGGCCGACCCGGCCGTGCGCAAGGCGAACCTCCGTCGGATCATTCGCCTGTTCGGTCCGTATCGGGCACGGCTCGGCGCCGTGTCCGCGCTCATCGTCTTCTCGGCCGGGCTCGGCGTCATCTCCCCGTTCCTGCTCCGCGAGGTGCTCGACGTCGCCATCCCCGAGCAGAACATGGAGCTGCTGACCGCGCTCGTCGCCGGCATGGTCGTGATCCCCATCGTGACGGGCGCACTTGGCGTGTGGCAGACGCTCCTCTCCAACCAAGTCGGGCAGAGCGTCATGCACGACCTGCGCACCCAGGTCTACCGTCATCTTCAGCGCCTCTCGCTCGCCTTCTTCACCCGGACGCGCACGGGAGAGGTGCAGTCGAGGATCGCGAACGACATCGGGGGTATCGAGAACGTCGTCACCTCGACCGCGACGTCCGTGCTCGCGAACGTGACCACGGTCCTTGCGACGGTCGTCGCGATGCTGCTGCTCGACTGGCGGCTCGCCGTGTTTGCGCTCGCCCTTCTGCCGCTGTTCGTGTGGCTGACCAAGCGGGTCGGCGCGCAGCGGAGGAAGGTTACGGCCGAGCGGCAGGCGTCACTGGCTGACGTTTCCTCGATCGTGCAGGAGTCGCTCTCCGTCTCCGGGATCCTGCTCGGGAAGACGATGGGTCGAACGGACGACCTCGCCGAGCGGTTCCAGACTGAGTCGGCGCGCCTCGCGGACCTCGAGGTGCGGAGCCGGATGACCGGGCGCTGGATGATGGCGGCGATCCAGACGACCTTCGCGGTCATGCCCGCGCTCGTCTACTGGTTCGCCGGCTTCACGATCGCCCAGGGCTCGACGACGATCACGATCGGGACGCTCGTCGCGTTCACGACCCTGCAGGCGAGGCTGTTCTTCCCGATCGGAAGCATGCTCGGCGTGCAGCTCGAGGTGCAGAGCTCGCTCGCGCTCTTCGACCGGATCTTCGAGTACCTCGACCACCGGGTCGACATCGTCGAGGGGACGCGGACGCTCGAGCGTCCGCGCGGCGAGGTGCTGCTCGACTCGGTCTGGTTCCGCTACGACGACGCGGCCTGGACGCTGCAGGACGTCTCGCTCGCGGTCCCCGCGGGGACGAAGACCGCTCTCGTGGGCGAGACCGGCTCCGGAAAGACGACGTGCGCGTACCTCGTCGCGCGGTTGTACGACGCGACGAAGGGCGAAGTCGCGATCGACGGCGTCGACGTGCGCGAGCTCACCTTCGAGGCGCTCGCGGCTGCAGTCGGCGTCGTCTCGCAGGAGACGTACCTCTTCCATGCGACCGTTCGCGAGAACCTGCGCTTCGCCAAGCCGGAGGCGACCGACGAGGAGATCGAGGAGGCCGCGCGCGCTGCCCAGATCCACGAGCTGATCGCGACGCTGCCCGACGGCTACGACACCGTCGTGGGCGAGCGCGGCTACCGCTTCTCCGGCGGCGAGAAGCAGCGGATCGCGATCGCGCGGACGATCCTTCGCAACCCGCCCGTGCTCGTGCTCGACGAGGCGACCTCATCGCTGGACACGCAGACCGAGCGACTCGTGCAGGAGGCGCTCGAGCGGCTCTCCGAGGGCCGAACGACGATCGCGATCGCGCACCGGATCTCCACCGTGCGCGACGCCGACCAGATCGTCGTCCTCGACCGTGGTCGGGTCGTCGAGGTCGGAACGTACGCCGAGCTGCTCGCCCGCGGCGGCCGCTTCGCCGAGCTCGCCGCGCGCGACGACCTGGTCCCGCTCGAGGTGGATATCGCCTGATGCAGGCGCTCACGCTGGAGACGGGCGCCGAGGCCAGGGTCCGAAACCCGGACGGTCCCCTCGCAGCCGTGCTCGTGAACGGCGGCACCGCGAGACGCCTTCCCGGCACGTGGAGCGCGACGAGCGAGTGGCTCGCAGGCCGTCTTGCACCCCGCTTTCCCACGATCGCCTTCGTCGAGGTGCGCTACCGGGTCAAGAGCTGGCACGAGCTCGACTCGTGTGTAGAGGACGGGTCAGCCGCGCTCGACGCCGTGGCCCGTCGGGCCATCCTCGTCGGGTTCTCCATGGGAGGAGCGGTCGCGATCGGCGTGTCCGGCGACTCGCGTGTCGGCGCCGTCCTCGGGCTCGCGCCCTGGATTCCCCCGCAGCTCCCCCTGGAGGCTCTCGCCGGCAAGCGCTTCGACGTCGTCCACGGCGCGTGGGACCGGTGGTTCCCCGGGATTCCGGGAGTGAGCCCGGAGCACTCCCGATCCGCCTACGAGCGCGCGCGGGCGGCGGGAGCCGAGGGGACGTACACTCTCGTTTCCCGCGGCCTGCACGGCGTGGCGCTCCGGCGCCGCGGCAGGCTGGTCACGCTTCCGGCGGCCGGGCGCTGGCTCGTGCCCACGGCCGCCGCACTTGAGCGCTTCGCGGCCTGAGTCGCGAAGCACGCGCGGGCGGCGGCGCGTACCATACGGCCGCTTTGAGGACGCGTGAGGATCTCCGATGATCGCGACGGTTCCAGGCCGGGGCGCGCTGGTGGAGCACGGAATCGACATCCGGGGTCGCATCCACTGGCACCCCTCGACCTCGCAGCTCTACGTGCACGCTTTGACGCGCGGCGAGGCGCGGCTGGCCGAGGGCGGCGCGCTCGCCGTCGACACCGGCGTTCACACGGGCCGTTCCCCGAAGGACAAGTTCGTCGTCCGCGAGCCGGGCTCCGAGGACCGGATCTGGTGGGGCGACGTCAACGCCGAGATCGCGGAGTCGTCGTTCGAGGGGCTGCGCGACAAGATCGTCGCGCGCCTGGGGGAGGGCGACGTGTACGTCGTCGACTCGTTCTCCGGGGCCGACCCGGCTCACCGGATCGCCGTGCGCGTGATCACCGAGAGCCCCTGGCACGCGCTCTTCGCGAAGACGCTCTTCATCGATCCGACGCCGGCCGAGCTCGTGGAGATGGAGACCGAGGCGCTCGTCCTCCACGCGCCGTCCGTGACGGCAGTGCCCGAGGAGGACGGCACGCGCAGCGGCATGTTCGTCGTCCTCCACCCGACGCGCACGGAAGTGCTGATCGGCGGCACGTACTACGCCGGCGAGATCAAGAAGTCGATCTTCACGCTGATGAACGACCGGCTCCCGCTCGAGGGCGTCTTCCCGATGCACTGCTCGGCCAACGTCGGGCCGAAGGAGAAAGTGGCCGTCTTCTTCGGGCTCTCGGGGACGGGCAAGACCACGCTCTCGGCCGATCCCGAGCGCGCCCTCATCGGGGACGACGAGCACGGCTGGGGGGACGAGGGCGTCTTCAACCTCGAGGGCGGCTGCTACGCGAAGGTGATCCGCCTGTCCCCCGAGGCCGAGCCCGAGATCTACAGGACGACGCGGACGTTCGGGACGGTGCTCGAGAACGTCGTCCTGGACGAGCAGGGCGTCCTCGACCTCGACGACGACTCGAGGACGGAGAACACGCGGGCCGCGTACAAGCTGGAGGAGATCGCGAACGCGCTGCCGCAGAAGCGCGCGGGACATCCGAGCGCCGTCGTGATGCTGACCGCGGACGCGTTCGGCGTCCTCCCGCCGATCGCGCGCCTCGACCGCGACCAGGCGCTGTACTGGTTCCTCTCCGGTTTCACCTCCAAGCTCGCGGGCACCGAGATCGGTGTCAAGGAGCCGCAGCCGACCTTCTCGACCTGCTTCGGCGCGCCCTTCCTGCCGCAACCCCCCGCCGTCTACGCGGGGCTCCTCGGCCGCAAGCTGGAGGAGCATCCCCACGTACAGGTCTGGCTCGTCAACACCGGGTGGACGGGCGGCTCCTACGGCGAGGGCCATCGCATGCCGATCAAAGCGACTCGCGACCTTCTGCACGCCGCGCTCTCCGGCAAGCTCGACAGCGTGGAGTACCGAACCGATGAGCTATTCGGGTTCGAGGTGCCCGTCGAGGTTCCCGGTGTCGACTCCTCGCTCCTCGACCCGTGCTCGACCTGGGCCGACCCCGAGGCCTACGGCCGCAAGTCGCGCGAGCTCGCGCGGATGTTCCGCGACAACTTCGAGCGCTTCGAGGACGCCGCGCCCAGCGTCGCCGCGGCCGGCCCGCGCGTGTAGCGTGATTTGAGCCGATCTTGAGCCTCCTCTGGGAGGCTCGGGCCCGTGAACGAGAAGATCCGGATCGACTCCAAGGCGCTGATCGGCGAGATCACGCACTACCTCGCCGCGGTCGACATCTTTCGCGCGGAGGGCTGCGGACCGACGTGGCGACCGGAGCTCGCGTTCACTGCCCCTCCCGGCGTGGGCGAGTTCGCCGGTGCGTCTGCGGCAGCGGCGGCGCTCG
>JAHEXT010000034.1 GCA_023251945.1 Actinomycetes bacterium | reverse complement strand
TCTGGAGGCCGAGGAGGAGCACGGCCGCGAACGCTGCCGCGAGCCACGCCTCGTTGCGCCAGAGCCCACGCAGGAGGGCGAGGCTCCAAAGGACGAACGCGGCCAGCCCGGCGATTCCGGCGTCCACGCCGAGCTCGGTATACGTCGACTCGCCGGCCTTGATCTCGACCCCCGTTCGCTTGGCGACGACGCCCGCGTTGCCGAGGCCGTACCCCTGCGGGTGGTCGATCACGGTCTCCAGGCCGTCGCGGAGGTTCCGCAGATGGCTGGACGCGGACGACTCGCCCGGCGAGAACGGATCCTCGCTCGCGCCAGGCTGGCGCTGGGCGTTCTCGCGAAGCCACTCGAGCTCCTCCTGGGTGTAGCTTGTCGCGGGCCCGATCGACGGGTACGCAAGGAAGAACCCGGCGGCCACGACGAGCGAGGCGCCTGCCAGAGTCGCGGGCGCGAGCCGCCGCTGCGCGAGCGCGAGCACGACGAGCCCAACCGCAAGCGCGGCGACGGCGGCGCGTGTGTGGGTGTAGAGCAGGCCCACGAAGAGGAGCAATGCCAAGAGTTCCCACCACCAGCGGAAGGGGCGGCTCAGGACGAAGATCAGCGCGACCACGAGCACGTACGCGCTCGCGAGAGGCGACAGAAAGGTCGACACGAGTCGCCGGATCGGGTTCTCCTCGTCCCCCGTGTTGAAGACCCAGTTCTCGGGGAGCCCCGAGAGCCCCTTGTAGTCGAGTCCGAGTTGTTCGCGGTACCACCCGGGGACTCCCGAGTCGCGCCAGGCCTGGAGCGAGATCAGAGAGAGGTCGACGATCCCGATCGCCGCCACGCCCGCGGCCGAAAGCGCGATCAGCCCTCCGAGCCGCGCCGGCTCGCGCCACCACGCCGCGAGGAGCCGCCCGAGTGCGTAGCCGGCGACGGGCAGGAGGTGATGGCGGAGCGCGAGCAGCTCTCCGCGGGTCGTGGCGCCTCCGTCGAGCCAATCCTGCGGAAGCAGCGCGTAGACGAGGACGACGACCGTGTACGCCACCGCGAGCACGTCGGCCGCAGTCACGGCGGGAAGCCGACGCACCTTCCAAGCCACGACGACGATCGCGGCGAGGAGCAGCGCCTCCTTCCACGCGGCGGCGACGTCGAGGGCCGTCCCGCGAACGCCCACGTCCCAGAGCTGGGCCATAACCGCGTTGTGGATCACGAGGCCGACGACGAGCGCGATGAGCGCGAAGCGGGCGAAGCGCTCGGCTGCGCTCACGGCGTGATCGCCACCAACGTCAGGCCCAGATTGACGATACGAGCACGGCCGGGAAACAGGGACTCCAGGTCGCGCGCGGAGAGCAGATCGATGTCCTTCGCGAAGCCCTTCCCGACGGCGTCGTAGAGGCGGTGGGCGGCCGGCTTCGGAAGCCAGTGGACGAACGGGAGCCGCGTATGCACCTCGACGGGAAACCGGCGGTTCGGGGTCGTGACGAATACGCCGCGACCGACGCGCACTGCCTCGGACACGAAGCGACGCTGCCGTTCGCGCCCACCGACGTGCTCGATGACGGCGTTCGAGAAGACGACGTCGAACTCGCCGTCGCCGAAGGGAAGGGCGCACGCATCGCCCTGCACATAGCGGATCCCGGGGTAGCGAGCGCGAAAGCCGGCTCCGTCATGCAGCCCGAGAGCGGTGATGCGCTCGGGCCACGGGTAGAGCTCCTCGAAGAAGTTCAGCGTGCCGCAGCCCACGCCCTCGCCGAAGCCCAGCTCGTCGGCGCCGACGTCGAGCACGGTGGTCTCGGCGGTGGGGCGGAGCTCCTCCATGAAGAGCCTGAGCTTTCGCCTGCGCGAGCGCAGGGAGACGGCGTCGGCCAGTCTCACGATCGTAAGTATCCGTTCCGGGGCGACGAGTAGGCTGCCCTCGTGGTCGAGGCGGCGATCAGGCCCCGAGGGGTCTACTCCCTGAAGCTCACGAGAAGGACACCGGTGTGGCAGGCGCCGCTCCCGGACGGGCGCTGGGCCTCCGCGCAGCAGCTCCGTGACGGCACCGTCGTCGTGCGCGCCTCGTGCGAGCGCGCGGTGGAGGAGGCTCGCTTCGTGCTCGCGCTCGACGACGACACGAGCGAGTTCCACCGCCGCTTCGCGCACGACCTGCTCCTCGGGCCCTCCGTGCGGACGCTCCGCGGACTACGACCGCGCCGTAAAGCCACCGTCGCGCACGCCGCCCTCCGCGCCGTCTGCGGTCAGCTCATCCAGTCGGGTCGTGCGCGAAAGATCGAGCAGGCTGTGATCCGAGCGTGTGCAAGCGACCCGCCGACCCAGGAGGAGCTCGCCCGGCTCTCGCCGGCGGCTCTCTGCGCCTGCGGCCTCGCCGCGAGCCGCGCGGCGACGCTCACCCGGCTCATGCGGACGGTGAACCTCGAGTCGCTGAAGACCGCTCCGCCGGCGACGGCATTGGCGAGAATCCGCCGCCAACGCGGCGTCGGGCCGTGGAGCGTCGGAGTGATCGCTCTGCAGGGGATCGGCCGCTACGACGTCGGGCTGGTCGGAGACCTCGCGCTCGTCAAGCTGCTGGCCGCACTCCGCGGGCGCTGGCCGGAGCCGGCGGAGACCGCAGAGCTGCTCGAGCCGTACGGCGAGTGGCAAGGCCTCGCGAGCGTCTTCCTGCTCGCCGGGTTCAAGCGAGGGCTCGTCCCCGGCGCGAGCGCCGACCGGGCAAGACTCGTCCGCGCGCGGACCGGCCGCGCGGCCTGACAGCCACCGTAGACTCCGGTCATGGTCGATCCCCGCAAGATCGCGATCCTCGGAGCGGGCCGAATCGGCGAGGCGCTGATCTCAGGCCTTCTGTCGTCGGGGTGGCGGGAACCCGACGAGATCGCCGCGACCGCCCGTCGGGAGGAGCGCGTGGCCGAGCTCCGCGAGCGGCACGGCGTCGACGCCACCCTCTCCAACCGCGACGCGGCGGCCGGCGCTGCGCTCGTCGTGATCGCCGTCAAGCCACAGGACATCGACGGGCTCCTGGGCGAGATCGGCGGGCTGATCCTCCCTGAGCAGACCGTCCTCACGATCGCTGCCGCCATCCCGACCGCGCAGATCGAGAGCCGTCTCTCCCCAGGGGTACCGGTGGTACGAGCGATGCCGAATACGCCCTCGACGGTGCACGAGGGGATCGCGGGGCTCTGCTCGGGCGCGCACGCTGGCAACGAACATCTCGATCTCGCCGAGGAGGCGCTCTCGCACCTCGGCGCCGTCGTGCGCGTCTCCGAGCGGGCGATGGACGCGATCACGGCCGTCTCGGGGTCGGGGCCCGCCTACTTCGCGCTCCTCGCCGAAGCGATGATCGAGGCAGGGATCCTGCTCGGCCTGTCGCGCGAGATCTCGACGCAGCTCGTTGTCCAGACGATGCTCGGGACGGCGAAGCAGCTCCGCGACGAGAAGATGCATCCGGTCGAGCTCCGCGAGATGGTTACGTCCCCTGGCGGAACGACGATCGCCGCGATCCGCGAGCTCGAGAACGCCGGTGTCCGCGCCGCGTTCCTGAACGCGATCCAGGCCGCGATGGTGCGTTCCCGCGAGCTCGCCGCCGGCGAGCAGTAGAGCCGACGTCGACCTTCATCAATACCTAAGCCCGGCGTAAGGGTGGTGCAAGTTTCGCCGGGCACCGTGTGACGCGTGATCCGATTCCAGGAGGCGTCCATGACACGACTTGTCCCGCTGATCCTCGCAGCCGCGCTGGCGGCGATAGCCGCCGGCTCCGCCGCCGCGGGAGGGGCCGGCGGTGTGACCGGTCCAGCGTTCTACGTCGGCGGCGAGCTGTACCGCACCGTCGGCACGCCGACCGATCTCAGCGGCACCGGCGCACCGGCAGCCAGCTACGACACGATCTATGCATTCGGCGGCGTTCAGCCGAACGTCGCCACCGCGGCGCCCGGAGACCCGGGCTACAACGGCGGGCGCTGGAAGGTGCTCGTCCTCACGTTCGACTACGGATACGCGGCCGCGGTCGCCTCCGCAGACGCGAACGCAAGCGGCAACATCGACAGCTACACGGAGCTCGCTAGGGCGTTTGCGGCCGGAACGGCACGGGTCGCCGGCAACGGCCCGTCGTTCGTCTGCCCGGTCATCAAGCAACCTCGCTCCTGACCATTCGCGCGCGAGAGGCCGGCACCCGCCGGCCTCTCGCCGTCGTGGCGCTCGGCCGCACGTGCTGAGCGTTCGTCTCAGTCGCCCAGTGCGTCGGAAGTATCGTCTCGCTCGTGCGCCAGCTTCGCGAGGTGGCCTATGTGGACGGCGTCCGTACAGCTTTCGGACGCGCCGGCCCCGATGGCATCTTCTGGAAGACGCGCGCGGACGACATGGCGGTCAAGGTCGTGCGCGAGCTGCTCCGCCGGAATCCGCAGCTTCCTCCGGAACGGATCGACGACGTCGTCTATGCAGCGACCGCGCAGGTGGGCGACCAGGGGCTGACGCTCGGTCGCGACGTGGCGTTGCTGGCCGGGCTCCCGAAGACCGTCCCCGGGTTCGCGGTCGACCGCATGTGCGCCGGCGCGCTGACCGCGACCACGGCCGGGGCGGGCGAGATCGTCATGGGCGCCGCCGACGTCGTCCTCGTCGGTGGCGTCGAGCACATGGGTCACCACCCGATGGGCGAGGACGTCGACTTCAACCCGCGGTTCGTCGCGGAGCGGATCGTGGACGACTCCGCGGCCGTCATGGGCCAGACGGCGGAGAACCTCCACGACGCGTTCCCGCACCTGACGAGGGAGGACGCGGACGCCTTCGCCGTCGAGTCCCAGCGCAAGGCGGCACGAGCCTGGGACGACGGCGTGATGGACGAGATCGTCGTCCCCATGTCCGTCTTCACCGACGACGGCTGGACGGTCGCCGCACGCGACCAGTTCCTCCGACCGGACACGACGATGGAAGCGCTCGCCGGCCTCCGGACACCGTTCCGCGCCGGCGGCCGGGTGACGGCCGGCAACTCCGCCGGGCTCACGGACGGGGCTACGGCGGCCCTCATCGCATCGGAGGAAGCCGCAGCCGAGCTCGGCCTCGAGCCCAAGATGCGCCTCGTCGCGTTCGCCTACGCGGGCGTCGAGCCGGAGCTGATGGGCCTCGGTCCGGTACCGGCGACGAAGCGCGTGCTCGAGCAGGCCGAGCTCGCCATGGACGACATCGGCCTGTTCGAGCTGAACGAGCCGTTCGCCGTCCAGGTCCTTACCTGGTGTGACGGTGTGGGCGTTGCTCCCGACGACCCCCGTCTCAACCCGTACGGAGGCGCGATCGCCTGCGGCCACCCGCTCGCTGCGACCGGCGTCCGGCTGATGGCGCAGCTCGCGCACGGACTCCGTGAGCGTCCGGACGTGCGCTATGGCCTCACCGCTCTCTGCATCGGGCTCGGCATGGGCGCCGCCGTCCTCTGGGAGAACCTGCAGAACGGTGGCTAGTCCCACCACGTTCAAGCTTCAACGGGTCGAGACGCGCGTCGGCCCAGTCGCGCTCGTGACCATGGACAACGGGGAGGACTGGCAGAAGCCGAACACCTTCGGCGAAGAGGCTCTCCGGTCGCTTGCCGCGACGCTCGAGCGCCTGCACGCGGGCGACTGGCGAGGACTCGTGCTGACGGGAAAGCCGTTCGTCTTCGCCGTCGGGGCGGATATGGACGAGTTCGGCGGCATCACGCCCGAGCGCGCTCGCGAGGGCGGCCGGGCGGGACATGAGCTGTTCGGCAGGTTGCGCGACCTCCCCTTCCTCACGCTCGCCGCGATCAACGGCGCCGCAGTCGGCGGAGGAGTCGAGATCGCGCTCCACTGCGACTACCGGACGATCTCGTCCTCCGTCCGTCACTTCGCCTGCCCCGAGGTCTTCCTCGGCCTCATCCCCGGTTGGGGCGGAACGCAGCTCCTCCCGCGGCTCATAGGAGCCGACGAGGCCGTCCGCTTCATCGTCGAGAACCCGCTCCGCCAGAACCGGATGCTCACTGGCACGCAGGCGTTCGAGGCCGGCTACGCGGACGACCTCCTCGAGCCGGTCGAGTTCCTCGACCAGTCGCTCGCGCTTCTCCTGGCGAGGATCGAGGAAGGCGGAGGGAAGCGGCAGCCGGCGGCAGACCTCTCCGACATCGCCGAGGTCTGCCGGAAGGCGCGCGCGCGGCTCGACGGCCAGGTGCACGGCGCGGCTCCCGCGCCGTACCGCGCCCTCGGCCTGATCGAGGGTGCGGCGACGTGGTCGCTCGAGGACGGCTACCGGGCCGAGGAGAACGCGCTCGCGGAGCTCCTCCCCGGCCCGCAGGCGCAGGCCTCCCTCTACGCCTTCACCCTCGTCGAGCGCCGCGCGAAGCGCGGCGTCGGGGTCCCCGAGGCGGAGCCGCGCCGCATCGGGAAGGTCGGGATCGTCGGGGCGGGGCTGATGGCACGGCAGCTCGCGCTGCTCGCGTTGCGACGGCTCGAGGTACCGATCGTCCTCCGTGACCTGACGCAGGAGCAGGTCGACGATGCCATCTCGTGGATCCGCGACGAGCTGGACGAGCTGGTTCGCAAGGGGCGTCTGGGCGAAGGGAAGGCGCGCTTCCTGGGCTCCCTCGCCTCCGGAGGCACGGCGTGGGACGTCTTCGCCGGCTGCGATCTCGTGCTCGAGGCCGTCTTCGAGGAAATGGTGGTCAAGAAGGAGGTGTTCGCCGAGCTCGAGCGTGTCGTCTCCCCGGAGTGCGTGCTCGCGACGAACACGTCCTCGCTCTCCGTGACGGAGATGGGCGCCGAGCTCGAGCACCCGGAGCGGGTCGTCGGCATGCACTTCTTCAACCCGGTCGCCGTCCTCCCGCTCGTGGAGCTCGTGCGGACGCCGCGGACCGACGACGTCACGCTCGCCACCGCGTGGACTGTCACCGGGAAGCTGCGGAAGCGCGGCGTCCTCGTCCGGGACGCGCCCGCCTTCGTCGTGAATCGAGTCTTGAGCCGCACGACCACCGTGCTCATGGATGCGCTCGAGCACGGAAACACGGTCGAGGAGACCGACGAGGCCGTGCTCCGCCTGGGGCTCCCGATGGCTCCCTCTGTCCTCCTGCAGATGGTCGGACCGCGCGTCGCGAACCACGTCCTGCACACGCTCCACGAGGCCTACCCGGACCGCTTCCCGACATTCTCCACACTCGACACCTTCGCGGCCGGAGGCGACGAGATCGTCGTCCGCGAGCATGCCCCCCGAACCGTGGACGAGATTCACGACGCGGTGCTCGAGGCAACGGCAGACGAGGTGGCGCACATCCTGGAGGAAGGCGTCGTCGCCGAGGCGGCGGACGTCGATACATGCCTCATCCTCGGCGCCGGATACCCGTTCTGGCTGGGCGGGATCACGAAGCACCTCGATCAGACCGGGGTGTCGCAGCGCGTCGTCGGCCGCCCGTTCGCAAGGCTCGCTGCAGCCCCGGCATAGGGCGGATACCAGCCGCTTCCCCCGATTTGTGAGGTATGCTCTGCCGGTACCGCTCGCCGGTCAACAGGCGAGCGTCAACTCTTCGGAAGGAGCGGCACGGCAGTACGTGCTGCGCGCATGCACGACGCAGAGGCCATTCCGACGCTGACGTCGGACACCCAACACGACCTGATCGAAGCGGCACGCCGAGCCGAGGCGTGGTTCGGCGAGCCGTTCCTCCAAGACGGAGAGGACGCCGGCGTGGCACTCGCCCCCGGCACCGCCCGGCGAGCGGCGCTCGACGATGCGCTCGCCGAGATCGCGGCCGGCCTCGAGAAGCCCGTTGCCAGCCTGAGGGTCCGTTACGGGCTCATGCTCGGGCTCGAGCGCGTGCTGACGGCCGATCCGGTGCGAACCGCAGCCGGGACGGAGCTCCGCCGGCATCAGGTCGACGCGCTCGCGGGCATGCTCACGGAGCTCATCGCCGCGACCCAGCGAGCGGCGGACGAGAACGGGAACGGGCCCGAGAACGGAGGAGGCAACGGCGCGGTCGCCGAGATCGACCTCGACGAGGAAGCAGAGGACGACTTCGACGCCGGGTTCGTCGAGGACGCCGAGCTCGCGCACGGCTTTCACGGCACGGATCCGGGCGCGGTACGTCGCTACCGCTTCCGGCATCCAACCGCGTCGGGCAAGACGATCGCAGCGGCCGGTTTCGTCGAGGCGGCACGCACGCTCGGCGTCCTGATCCTCACGCACCGCCGGCTGCTCGTCTCGCAGTTCCGGCGTGATCTTACGACGGAGGGATACGGCGAGCGGTTCGTCGATGCGGTGCTCGAGGGCACGAGACCGCCGCGCACCAACCCGATCACGATCCAGACCTACGCCTGGTTCGCGCGGCATGGTCGCGAGCTCGACCGAAACACCTACCACTTCGTCCTCTGCGACGAGGCGCATACGGCTCTCGGCGAGAAGACGAGCGCCGCGATCCGCGCCTTCCACGAGCCGCTCTATATCGGGATGACCGCGACCGAGCAGCTGATCGCGAAGCAGGTCTCGGACGTCTTCCCCGCGTCGGTCGACGACCTACCGCTCGGCGACGCCGCGCGGCGTGGCCTCGTGGCTCCGCTCCGGTGCCTCCGCGTGCCTCCGGCCGCGGCGATCAACTCGGTGCCGATCGTAGGAGGGGACTTCGAGGAGCGCGCCCTCGCCGCGGCTCTCGACCACGAAGCGCTGAACCAGGCCGCCGCGAGCCTGTACCGCGACCGCTTCGGCTCGACGCCGGGGATCGTGTACGCGGCAGGCGTCGCCCATGCGTACAACCTCGCGCAGGAATTCCGCGCCGCAGGGCTGAAGGCGGAGGCGGTCTCCGGGCGCACGCCTCCCGCACGCCTCGCAGAGACTCTCGCAGCGTACGAGCGGGGTGAGATCAACGTCCTCATCAACGCGCAGCTCCTGGCCGAGGGCTGGAACTCTCCTCGCGCGACCGTGTGCATGCACCTGGCGCCGACCGCCTCCCGCCGCGTCTACCAGCAGCGGGTCGGCCGCATCATGCGCATCCACCCACGGAAGGAGGCGGGTATCGTCGTCGACTTCGTCCCGAAGGCCTCGACGCACAGCGAGCGGGTCGTCTCCCTGCACGCCCTCCTCGCGGCCGACTTCTACCGCGAGGGCGCCAGGGTCACCCCGGCTCCCCGCCGCCGGCAGCAGCGACGCGCGCGCCGCAAGCTCTCGCCGGTCCCGTGGCTCGTCCCTGTCACTCCGGACGTGGCCCGCCGGCTCGGCGTCATCCAGCGGGAGTGGCAGCGGATCGACCCCAAGTACCTCGACGAGGACGAGCAGCGGTTCTGGGCGACGATCGCCGGCCGCCAGATCCGGTTCGACCAGCGGGGCGAGTTCGCCCGCAAGTTCGCCGAAGGGCGCGCGAGCAAGGCCGCGCTCGAGCAGTTCCTCTCGACGTGCGCCGCCGAGAACCCGAACCGGCGGCTGCGGATGACCGCCCTCCTCGACCGCGTCGCGACACCGGTCGAGCGGGCGGACTTCGACGACCTGGTCACCCTCGTAACCCAGGCGCCCCCCTGGGAAAAGGACCGCTCCGCCGGCGTCCGGGTCCTCCTGCGCGCGATCGGAGAGGGTAAGGCGGTCGCCCCCGACCAGATTCTGGCCCGCTGGACGTGGAAGCTCGCCCGGGCGACCCGCAAGGTGCAGGACCGCCGCGTCTCGACGGAGTTCCCGGAAGCGAAGCGAATCCTGGGCGCGGTTGCGAACTCGCGCGGCTACCGCCACGAAGAGAACGTGAACCGGCTCGTCCAGGTCGCAATGGCGATGCCGCTCGCGGTCGGCGCGGCACTCCTCGCGTCGGCGGACGGGTACACCCCCCGTGCGAACGCTGCACTCGACCATGCACGCGAGGAGCTCGGGACGATCTCCGAAATCGCGAGCGCGCTTGCTGACAATCTGCCCGCGCCGAAGCTCACGGCCCGCAAGTCACGGCGTCGCCGGCGCAAGCGGAGAGGTCTGCCGCAGGCCGACACCGCACCCGTCGAGGCAACCGCAGACGGCGGCTCGGCAGACGCGGTCCCGCTCGTGCCCGAGCCGACGGGCGGGACGGCAGAGATCGCGGAAACCGCGGAGGACGCAGCGTAGGCTCGATGTGAAAGAGGAGCGCCGCGGCCGCGAAGCGGACGCCTTTAGGGATCTTCGCGCGACCGGAATCTGCCCCCGCGGATTCCGGTCTTGCGCAAACTGCTAATCGGCGGAGCCGGGCCCCGTCTGGCCGCCGCCGTTCGTCTCGCGCTCGCGCAGAAAACGGGCGATCTCCTGGGCGATCGCCTCTCCCGAAGGAAGCCCACCCGACTCTTCGAGCCAGTCGAGCGAGTCCGCGCGCTGCTCGAGCTCCTCGACGTATGCCGACGTCTCGGAGTCGCTCGCAACGGCCTGTGAGACCTGCTCGACGTACGACGTCTCCGCCTCCGCCAGCTCGCCGGTATCGATCTCGATCCCGAGGACGCTCGAGAGCCGCACGCAGAGCGCCCGCGCGGCAAGCGGGCTCGGCGCAAGCGAGACGTAGTGGGGGACCGCAGCCCAGAGGCTGACCGAGGGGATCCCCGTGCGCCGGCAAGCATCGAGGAGGACGCCGACGATTCCCGTCGGGCCCTCGTAGCGCGAGAGCTGGAGCCCGAGCTCGTCCACGAGCTTCGGATCGGTCGCCGCGCCGGTGACGGGGGCGGGCCGTGTGTGAGGCACGTCCGCGAGCAGCGCCCCGAGCGTAACGACAAGCTCGACGCCGAGATCCCGCGCGAGATCGGCGACGATCTCCGCGAACGTCCTCCAGCGGTAGTTCGGCTCCACCCCGATCAGGAGCACCGCATCACGATCGACCCCGGGGATCCGGGCCCGGAAGAACGCGGTCTCCGGCCACTCGATCTTCCGCGTCCGCCCCTCGTCGAGCGAGACCTGAGGACGTGTGGCCTGGAAGTCCACGAACAGCTCAGGGTCGATGTCCGCGAACTTGTGCGCCTCCCACAGCCGGGCGAGATACCCGGTCGCCAGCGTCGCCGCCTGGCCGCCGTCGTTCCAGCCGCGGAAGGCGCCGATCATGACGGGGCGGTCGAGCGTCGGGCGTTCATACAGCCGCAGCTCACGAGCCATGATCGGAGCTTACTGTCGAGCGAGCGGAGCAGGCGGTCGCCACAGCGCGTACGCAATTCCGACCGCGAGCGCCCAGATTGTCGCCGCGAGGAGGACGTGCACGAGCACGATCCCCCACGGAAGCGCGTTGCGGTACTGCACTTCGCCGACCACCGCCTGAGCCACGAGAGCGGCGAGGAGCGCTGCCCAGAGCCTCAGCAAACCCGGGTAGTCGCGACGGATCCGCCAGAGGCACCAACCGACCCCGAGAGCCCCGATCCCGAAGACGGCCGCGACCCGGACGTGGACGTACACGACGTCAGAGATCTGGAGCCCCAGCCGCTCGACACCCTCGTCGGCACCAGGGTGCGGACCCGATGCCGTCGCAACCGCCCCCGTCACGACGAGAGCGGCACATGCCGGCAGGCCTGCCCAGACGGCAACCTGTCGCAGCCACCTCGGGCCCGCCGGACGGGCAAGCCCCGCAACCAGGATCCAGGCTTCGAGGAGAACGACGAGCGCGAGCGCGACGACGGCGAGCCCGAGCAGGAAGTGCGCCATCACCGCGAGCGGATGGAGATCGAGCGCGATCGTGACGCCACCCATCGGAATCTGCGCGGCCGCGACGAGAAAGGCGCCGAGGGCTGCAAGGCGTGCGCCACGTGAGACGCCGTCCACTCGGCGCGAGGCGAGCCACGTGACCAGCGTGAGCACGATGCCGACGAGGGCGATCATCCGGTTGCCGAACTCGACGAACGCGTGGTAGCCCTGCTCCGGGTACGGCTTGTCGCCGCAGCGCGGCCAGTTCTCACATCCGAGTCCGGACCCGGTGAGCCGGACGAACGCCCCCGACGTCACGACGAGAAACAGGGCGAGGGACGTCGCGAGGGTGAGCCGCAAGAAGCCCGTGGGGGAAAGCGTCCGAACGCGTGCGACCGCGGTCTCCACTACCGGAGGACGACTCCCGCGCCAGCCTCGACGTCGCCGATTCGCGAGACGAATAGACCCTCGGAAGCGAATGTCGCCTCGAGAACCGCCCCGCGCTCGGCCGGGAGAGAGACGAGGAGGCCGCCCGCGGTCTGCGGGTCGTAGGCGAGGGCCTCGCGCGCCGCGTCCGCGCGGCTCTCGACGTGCGGGCCCGCAAACTCCCGGTTTCGCCGGTCGCCCCCTGTTCGTACCCCCGCGTCCGCAAGCTCGAGCGCGCCCGGAAGCGCGGGGAGCGTCGATGACTCGATACCCGCCCGCACGTTGCTCCGAGAGGCGAGCTCGTGGACGTGGCCGAGCAGACCGAAGCCCGTAACGTCCGTGACCGCGTTCGGCACGAACGGCCGGAGCGCGTCGGCCGCCGCGCTGTTGAGCTCGATCATCGCGGAGACGGCCGCCTCGAGCGCCCCGGGCGGTGCCGTTCCGTCTCGCTGGGCCTGGAGGACGATCCCGGTGCCGAGCGGCTTCGTCAAGAAGAGCGCGTCACCGGGACGCGCTCCCGCTTTCGACCAGATGGCATTCGGGTGCACGGTACCGACGACGGCGAGACCGTACTTCGGCTCGCTGTCGCGGATCGTGTGCCCCCCCGCGAGGATCGCCCCGGCCGCGCGGACCCGTTCGTCCGCCCCCGCGAGCACGTCCGCAAGCGTCTCGACCGGCAACTCCTCGGGAAACGCGGCGATGGAGAGCGCGAGAAGGGGCACGCCGCCCATCGCGAACACGTCGTTGAGCGCATTCGTCGCCGCTATTGCGCCGAACGCGCGAGGGTCGTCGACGAGCGGAGGGAAGAAATCGACGGTGAAGACGAGCGCGCGTTCGTCGTCGAGCCGGTAGACGGCCGCGTCGCCCGCCGGATCGAGCCCGACGAGCAGGTCCTCGGCGTCGGCAGGGACGATTCCGGCGAGGAGGGTCTCGAGCCGCGCAGCGGCGTACTTCGCAGCGCAGCCTCCGGCCCGGGTGAGCGAGGTGAGGGGGACCGTCTCCACGGAGGAACCTTAGAGACACCGACACGCAGGAGGAGACGTCCCAGAGGCGGCGAAAGGACCGGGCGGAGAGATCCGTCCCCTTCTCCTCTCCCCTGACGACCAGCGGCCGCCGCCCCCTCGGCGGCCGCTGTGCTGGAGAGCTCGGACTCGTGACTTCCTGAGATACTCGCCCGCGTGAAGTCCGCGTTGGTCACGGGCGGCTCCTCCGGAATCGGGCTGGCGCTCGCCCGCATGCTTCGCGACGACGGCTACGAGCTCACGCTCGTCGCTCGGCGCCCGGAGCCGCTCGCGGCTGCGGCCGCCGAGCTACGCGCCGAGGCCGTCGCCGCCAACCTGGCCGACGACGCGGAGTGCGTCCGAGTCGTGGCCGCGCACGCGGAGCGCTGGGAAGGAATGGACGTCCTCGTCAACTCGGCCGGCCTCGGAGTCGGCGGCTCCTTCGCGGATCAGGACACGAAGCGCGTCGACCTCCAGCTCGACGTCAACCTGCGGGCGACGATGCTCGTGACGCGGGAGTCCCTGCCGCTGCTCCGGGCGTCGCGCGGACAGATCGTCACAGTCTCGTCGATCGCCGGAACGATCCCCACTCCCGGCCTCGCGGTCTACGGCGCGACGAAGGCGGCACTCAACTCCTTCACGAACTCGCTCAACCGGGAAGAGGCCGACCACGGAGTCCGGGCGACCGCGATCTGTCCCGCGTTCGTCGCCACGCGCATGACCGACTGGACCGGCATCGCTCCGGAAGAGATGATCCAGCTCGAGGACGTCGTCGAGCTCGTCCGCACGGTGCTCCACCTGAGCCCACGAGCCCGTGTTCCGCAGATCGTCATCGAGCGCGTCGGCGACGCGGTGTAGACGTGCGTGGGGTTACCGCTCGATCGGTACCTCCACCAAGTTCCCCCACTCGGTCCACGACCCGTCGTAGTTCTTGACGTTCTCGTAGCCGAGGAGCTCGCGCAGCACGAACCAGGTGTGCGCGGAGCGTTCGCCGATACGGCAGTACGCGCGCACCTCCTTGTCCGGCGTCACGCCCTTCGAGCCGTAGATCTCCCGAAGCTCGTCGGTGCTCTTGAAGGTCCCGTCGTCGCGAACTGCCGTGGCCCACGGGATCGACTGCGCACCAGGGATGTGCCCTGTCCTCGACGCTCCCTCCTGCTCGTAGCCGGGTGGAGCCATGAGCTCGCCCGTGTACTCCTGCGGGCTGCGAACGTCGACCAGGGCGAACGCCGCGTCGGCGAGCCCTGCGAGCACCTCGTCGCGGCGGATCCGGATCGACTCGTCGCGGTCGGGCGCCTTGTACTGCGCAGCGGTCGGCGACGGAAGGTCGGTCGTCAGCTCCCGCCCTTCTTCGATCCACTTCTGGCGACCTCCGTCGAGCAGCCGCACGTCCTCGTGGCCGTAGATCTTGAGGTACCAGTACGCATAGGCGGCGAACCAGTTGTTCTTGTCGCCGTAGAGGACGACGGACGTGTCGTTCGCAATCCCTCGCTCACCCATCAGCCGCTCGAACTCCGCCCTGGAGACGACATCGCGGATGAGCTTGTCCTGCAGGTCGTCACGCCAGTGGAGCTTGACCGCACCGGGGATGTGGCCCTCTTCGTAGAGATCCGGGTTCTCGTCGACCTCCGCGACGACGAGGCCCGGCTCCGCGAGGCGCTCCGCGAGCCAGTCCGTTGTGACCAGAACCTTCGTGGCAACGTCGGTCGCCATCTCTCCTCCCTTCAATACTTCAATATGAAAAGTATTGGGTCGACGCCGAGCATAACACGGTCGTCAGCGACCCGCTACCGCGTCCACAGCTTCCTCGAGCTCGTGCACCGAGACCACTCCCTCGAAGCGCTCGGCGATCCTTCCGTTCCGGCCGACGACGAACGTCCACGGCTCGGTCCGGAGTCCCCACTCCTGCATCCACCGGTTGTAGCCCTTCGCCGGGTCCAAGTCCTCGTACACCTCGACGTGGATGAAGCGGACGTTGTCACCGCCGAATCGGCGGGCAACCTCCTCGACGACGTCGACGGCAGGACCGCACGTCCGGCTGGAGCAGAACTTCGGGGTCGCGAACGTGACGACGAACGGAATCTTCGCGCGGAGCGAGTCTGCGACCGAGTACTGCAGAAGCGACTCGTCGGGAGGAGTACGGGTCGTCACCTTCGACGCGTCGCCGCCGACGCTCGAGAGCGTCGGCGTCTCCGAGGGCGGCGCAGGATCGCCGATGCTCGGCACAGCCGACCCCTGCTGCACGACGACGTTTCCGAGAGCCTGCACGGGCCGCCCTCCCTCGGGCTCGGCGAGGAGCCAGTACGTTCCCGGCTTCCGGATCTGGAGATGCGCGACGTAGATGTGGGTGGCGTCCGCCTCGTAGCCCCCAGGGACACCGATCCGCTCGAGCTTCGCTGTCGACTCCAGGAACGGCGCGCGGTTGAGGCCGCGCGCCAGCCACACATGTGCGGTGGGAAGCGTGACGGGCCGCCCTTCCGCGTCGACGACGACGAACGAGACGCGCACATTGCCCGGCTCGTGGTCGGAGGTGCCGGGAACGACGGCAACATCGTCTCCCGGTGCGCGCCAGAGCTCCTCCAACGTCTGGCCGTCTCCCGGAGCCGTGTCCGTGGGAGTCACCTCCCCGCCTGAACCGCCACAGCCGGCGAGGACCAGACACATGAGCGCGGTCGGCGCCGCAGCAGGGCGCATGGCGCCCGAGTCTAGCCGCAGGTCAGCGGCGGTCTAGTAATGACCGTCTGACCAAGAGTCGGGGACGACTTTCCCCAACCAGGCCGCGAGCAGCGCCAGATTGACCAGCAGGAGCAGCAGGCGATGCTTCATGGCGACCTCCTCTCTCTAGAAGCGGATTTCCTGGAGCGCCTCGGCGGCGATCCGGTACAGTCGCGCGGCCTCGCGGTCGTCTCCTCGACGTGACGCGAGGTCGCCAAGTGCGACCCATGCCTCCGTTCGGTGACTGATCGACGCCAGCTGCTCGGCAGCAGCGTCAGCAGCACGGAAGCACTCCTCCGCCTCGTCGAGTCGACCACGTTCCATCAGCGCCCGCCCCAGTACGAGCTGTGATGGACAGACCTCGTCGAGGAAGTCCTCCCGTCCCTCGAGCAGATCGAGCGCCTTGCGTGCGAGCTCGTCCGCCTCGTCGTACTCGCCCCGGCGCAGGTGCACCGTGGCAAGGCCGCCGAGCGCCTGCGCGGCATCGCCGGGGGAATCGGCTTCCAACGCCTGCGCGAAGGATGCCTTCAGATGCTCGACGGCCTGGTCCTCGTCGCCGAGGAGCAGGGTGAGCCCGCCGAGGTTCAGCAAGAGCCGGCCGACGTTTCGCTCGTCGTTCAGCTCGTGGTACAGCTCTCGCGCTCGCTGCGCGTAGTTCCGTGACAGGACCCAGTGACCCTGCCGCTGTGCGATCATCGACGCCTGGAAGTAGGTGTTGGCGATGGCACGCCGGTCGCCCAGGTCCTGCGCCAGCTCGAGGGCGCGTTCGACGTCCTCGCGCGCTGCCACGTAGTCCCGCTGGCGCCGATGGCACCGTGATCTCCAGCCGAGGATGTCGGCCCGCAGGAGGTCGCAGGGCAACCCCGAATGCTCCGCGAGGGTCAGCGCCTCGCCGAAGAGCGCCACCGCGGTGCCGACGCTCGAGAGCTTGTACCGGCAGACGCCGAGGCGGAACAGAACGTCCGCCCGATCGACATCCGAGAGCTCCGAGCCCTCCGCGAGGTCGCGCGCGCGCAGAAGAAGTGCGATCGCGTCGCGGACGTCGCCATGCTGCATGAGCGCCCAGGCCTCTCCAACCAGCGCGCGCAGCTCGAGGGCGGGAGCCCATGTTCCCTCCGTCAACGGCTTCGCCTCGCGGAAAGTCTGGACCGCGTCCTCGTAGCGGTGAGCTTCCGAGAGAGCCTCCGCGCGCGTAAGGAGTGCCTCGGCTCTCGTCCGCTCCTCGACGGAGACCCCGAGGGAGAGGAAGCTGGCATCTACGCCCAGCCGCTCGGCAAGCCACGCGATCGTCTCGTCCGTCGGCCGAGTCTTCCCACGCTCGATCTGGCTGATGTACTCCTTCGAGAAGCGACCGGCGGCGAGCTCGGTCTGCGTCAGTCCTCCGGCAACCCGCAGCGCTCGTAGGCGCGCGCCGAGGCGTGCGCCGGTATTGGGCGTCGACGTCGTGGCGGTCTCGCTCATGCCCATCGGAGTGAACCCTGCAACCCCACCGGCCGCGCTCCCCCTGGCGGGGGATGTGAGCGGTGAAGCCGAGTCAAGTGGACGATAGCGGAAATCACTTGACCTAGCTACTTGACTTTGTTGGACATGGCCCCTATAGTCAGGCGCACACCGCACCGATCGGACGCCAGATCGGATGCGCGGGCGCCACCGCCGGATCCGCCGACGGGCACAGGAAGAGCGTGGCTGGGCCGCAGAGCCACGATCTCCAGCTCGTCGCTCCCGGAAAGGGGTCGCCTCGAACGGAGAACGCCCCCGGAGCCGCAGCCGGGGGCGTTCTAACGTTCGCGGGAGACACATAGGTTTCCCCCGCGTGTCCCCTATCCCGACGCTGCTGCGA
>JAHEXT010000033.1 GCA_023251945.1 Actinomycetes bacterium | reverse complement strand
TCCTCATCGTTGAGCACGACCTCCGCACGCTGCGCCATGACCGGCCTCCAATCGTCGTCGATGAGGACGACGTTCGGAGCCAACCGGCCCGTCCCTGCGAACTAACGACTCAGGTCACTAGAGCGAAGCGAGTAACGACCAGCCGCCGTCGACGACGAGGGTGTGGCCGCGGATCATCTCTGCCTCGGGGGAGCAGAGGAACATCACCGCGCCCGCGATGTCCTCGGGCGAGACGATCCGCCCGGCGGGGTTGCGCTTTCCCAGCTCGAGCATCGCGTCCTTCTGCGGGAAGTGCTCGAGGGCGCCCGTCTCGACGACCCCGGCAGAGACGGCGTTGACGCGGACCCCGCTCGGCGCAAGCTCGACGGCGAGGTACCGGACGAGCGCCTCGAGCGCCGCCTTGGACGCACCGACGAGCGCGTAGTCCTCGAGTACCCGGGTCGAGCCGAGGCTGGAGAGGGCGACGATGGACGAGCCCGGCGGCATCGACGGAGCCGCCGCGCGGGTGAGAGAAAGAAACGCTCGGGCGTTGGCCGACAGCGTCCAGTCCCAATGCTTGTCCTCGGTCTGGAGCGCGGGACGGATGACGCCCGTCGCCGCGCAGTGGATGAGCGCGTCGAGCGGCCCCAGTCCGGAGACCTCGTCCGCGACGCGCTGCGAGGCCACGTTCCCGCGCACGAAGACGGTTTCCGCGCCGAAGGCGGCGAGCTCTGCCGCCGTCTCCTCGGCTGCCCTGTCGCTGCGCATGTAGCCGATTGCGACGCGCCGGGCGCCGAGAGAGGCGAAGCGGAGCGCGATTGCCCTACCGATGCCGCGGGATCCCCCGGTCACGAGGACCGAGGCGCCTTCGAACGTCATTCGCGCCTTGGAAGGGGGTCGGCGGCCGGGGCGGAGGAGGGCACGGTCTCCCAGCCGATCCGCGTCCGTGGCTCCAGGGGGCTGTCCTCCGCGAGCGAGGACGCGTGCCCGAGCCGGTCGAGCAGCTCCATCTTCTCCTGGCCGTACCGGCGGACCGGGTGGTCGGCCGGGAGCTCCTCGATCAGCTCCCGCACGCGCGCTCGCAGCTGGTATGCGAAGTGAGGAGTAGCGGGCCCGACCAGGGCGTCGATGTCGTCGAAGCTCGGCTCGGCCATCGCGCGCGAAAGCCTACCGCCGTCGAACGAGAAACCGCGCGCCGGACGACGGGCGCTGGTCCGGTGCTTCGCCGGTAGCGTCCGGCGGGTGCGCCGGCCGACGACCGTTGAGCTCATGCTGCTCGCGACGGTCCTGCTCTGGGCGCTCAACCTGAGCGTGACCCGCTACATCCTCACGCATGGGTTACAGCCGCTGTCGTACGCGACTGTCCGCTACGGGCTCGCCGGGTTGATCTTCGTCGGCCTCACGCTCGTCGCCGAGCGAACCCTGCGCATCGAACGGCGCCACCTGCCGCTCCTCGCAGTCGCGGCCGTGACGCTCTGGCTCAACCAGCTCTCGTTCGTCTTCGCGCTCGACCTCACGACGGCGTCGACTATCGGCCTCCTGCTCGGAGCGATCCCTATCTTCGCGGCGCTCCTCGGCCTCGCTCTCGGCACGGAGCGGCCGGCGCGGCGCTTCTGGCTCGCGGCCGCGATCTCGTGCGCCGGCGTGGCGCTCGTCGCTGCCGGCGCCGGCGGGGAGGTCTCGGGCTCCCTCACCGGCATCTTTCTGGGCCTCGCGACGGGCGCGACCTGGGCCGCCTACTCGGTGATCATCGCTCCCCTCATGCGCACCTACTCGCCGTTGCGCATCAGCGCCGTCGTCGTGCCCGCGGCCTGGGTCGGCATCGCCGTGAGCGGGCTTTCACAGACCGAGGATCAGGACTGGTCCGTCGGCTGGAAGGTGTGGGCACTGCTCCTGTTCGCCACGCTCGGGCCGCTCGTCGTGACAAACGTCCTCTGGTTTCGCTCGATTCATCGGATCGGGCCGGCGAAGGCGACGCTCGCCGTCAACCTTCAGCCCTTCGTGGCCGCCGTGCTCGCGGTGGTGCTCCTGAACGAGCCCCTGGCCCTGCTCCAAATTCTCGGCGGCGCCCTCATCGCCGTGGGGATCCTGATCGTTCGCCGCCGGGCGCCCGCCCCCCAGGCAGCCTAGAATCGGACCTATGAGCGACAACGACTTCATGCCGATCGACGGCTGGGATCACGTCGAGATCTGGGTTGGAAACGCGAAACAGGCCGCGTACTTCTACGAGAGCGCCTTCGGCTTCACGCGCGCCGCCTATGCAGGGCCCGAGACCGGCGTTCGCGATCGCGCCTCCTACGTTCTCGAGCAGGGGGAGATACGTCTCGTGCTGACCAGTGGGCTGCGCGCGGACAGCGAGATCTGCAGGTGGGCAGCGGTGCATGGGGACAGCGCGAAGGATGTCGCTCTCACCGTCCCCGACGCGACGAACGCGTACCGGCAGGCCGTCCAGCGAGGCGCGCGCGGCGTCGCCGAGCCCCACTGGGTCGAGGACGAGCACGGCCGGGTCGAGCTCGCCTCGATCGCGACGTACGGCGACAACGTGCACACCTTCGTCAACCGAGGGGAGTACACCGGCGCGTACCTGCCCGGCTACCGGTCCGACTCCCCGAACGGCAATCCCTCGCCGGGGGTCGGACTGATCAGCATCGACCACGTCGTCGGCAACGTCGAGCTCGGCCGGATGAACGAGTGGGTGGAGTTCTACGAGCGGGTGCTCGGCTTCCAGCAGCTCGCGCACTTCTCCGACGAGGACATCTCGACCGAGTACTCCGCGCTCATGTCGAAGGTGATGACGGACGGCCAGGGGAAGATCAAGTTCCCGATCAACGAGCCCGCGGAGGGGCGCCGCAAGAGCCAGATCGAGGAGTACCTCGAGTTCCACGGCGGCCCGGGCGTCCAGCACGTCGCCATGCAGTCGAACGACATCGTCAAGACGGTCGCGGCGCTGCGTGAGCACGGCGTCCTCTTCATGTCGACGCCCGACGCGTACTACGACGTCGTCGAGGAGCGCGTCGGCGAGATCGAGGAGGACTGGGGCGACCTCCGCAAGCTCGGCATCCTCGCCGATCGCGACGAAGAGGGGTACCTGCTCCAGCTCTTCACGAAGATCGTCCAGGACCGCCCGACGCTCTTCTTCGAGGTCATCGAGCGGCACGGATCGCGGGGCTTCGGGATCGGGAACTTCAAGGCGCTCTTCGAGGCGATCGAGCGCGAGCAGGCCCTCCGCGGGAATCTCTAGGGGTCAGGTCTTGCATCGTGCACGCCGGTGCGACGATGCAAGACCTGACCCCAGGTAAGCCTTCCGCCATGTCGCCGCAGCGGCGCACCGCGCTCGTCTCGGTCGGAGCCGCCTGCCTCCTGATCGTCATCAAGCTCGCGGCCGGTCTCGCAAGCAGCAGCCTGGGCCTGCTCGCCGAGGCAGCTCATTCGGGGACCGACCTCGCGGCCGCGCTGCTCACGTTCTTCGCCGTCTCGGTCGCGGTCCGGCCCGCCGACCGCGGGCACCCGTACGGTCATGGCAAAGCCCAGAACCTCGCGGCGCTCGCGGAGTCGGCCTTCCTCGTCGGTGTCAGCTTCTTCATCGCGGGTGCCGCCATCGCCCGGCTTACGGGCGCCGTCGCGTTCGAGCTCGAGACGACGTGGTGGACGTTTGCCGCGGTCGCGCTCGTGATCGCGATCGATGCCTCCAGGACGCTCGTTTCGCTGCGGGGTGCCCGCCGCTACCGGAGTGATGCGCTGCTCGCCAACGCGCTCCACTTCGGGAGCGACCTCGCCGGCACCCTTGCCGTGCTCGCCGGCCTGAGCGCCGCAGCGGTCGGCTTCCCCGGCGGGGACTCCATCGCGGCACTGTTCGTTTCTGTCCTCGTCGTCACCGCCGCGGTCCGGCTCGGCCGGCGCAACGTCGACGTCCTCATGGACCGCTCGCCCGAGGAGGCGACTTGGATCGCGCGTCGGGCCATCGCCGGGCTCGAGCCTCACGTCGAGCTGCGGCGGCTCCGGCTTCGGCGTGCGGGGGGAGAGCACTTCGCGGACGTCGTCATCGGCGTCGCCCCCGGTGCTGCTGTCGGCCAGGGCCACGCGGCCGCGGACCGGGTCGAAGAGGCGCTCCGGGAGGCGCTTCCGGGGATCGACGTGGTCGTCCACGTCGAGCCGGGCGAAGCAGAGGCCGCCGGCCTCCGCGAGCGGGTGCTTGCCGCCGCACTGGGCGTCTCGCAGGTCCGCGAGATCCACAACCTGACCGTGCTCCGGGTGGGCAGACGCCTCGAGGTGTCGCTCCATCTCAAGCTGCCCGGCGACCTCACGCTCGAGCGTGCGCACGGCATCGCCGAGGAGGTCGAGCAGGCGATCCTCGCCGCCGTTCCCGAGGTCGAGGAGGTGCGCACCCACCTGGAGCCGATCCGCGAGACGGCCCCTGCCCGAGAGCTGGTGATCGACGCTCGCGCGGTCGAGCGGGTCGTACGGGAGGAGACCGGAGCAGCGCCGCGGGAGCTCCGCTTCGTGCGAACGGACGAGGGTATCGTCGCGTTCCTCACGCTCGCTCTCGCGGGAGACGAGTCGCTCTCGGACGCTCATGCCCTGGCGAGCGCGGTCGAGGAGCGCGTCCGGAACGCCGTGCCCGAGGTCGCCGACGTCGTGATCCACACCGAGCCGTGAAGCTCGTGATGTTTCATCCCGTGGATCACCCGATGGAACGCGGGTGGGTCGGGCGGATCGACGGCGAGCACGTGATCCATCTGGCCGCGCAGACGCTTCAGGCGTTCTTCACCGGCGGTGGTGCCCGAGAGCACGCCGTGTACCCGCTCGACGCGATTCGCCTGCTCGCACCGGTGCTCCATCCGCCGACCGTCCGGGTCTTCGAGGATCAGGCATCGTTCGAGTTCGCGAACCCGGCAGCGATCGTCGGGCCGGATGCTGAGATCCGCGTGCTCGGGGAAGAGCTCGTCCTCGTCCCCCGGCTGGCCGCTGTGATAGGCGCTGAGGGTGCGCTCGACGGTTTTACCGCGTTCGCAGAATGGCGCTTGCCGGTTGCGCCACCGCCGAAGGACAGGGACTTCGCGCTCGGTCTCGGCCCGATCGTCATCACGCCTGACGAGTTCGACCCACGCCCGCGCGAAGTTGTCGTCCGGGTCGACGGAGACGATCTGCTTCGCACCAAGCTGGACGCGTTCGACTGGGAAGCCGCCCGCGGCCACGCCGCCGCAGGAACGACCCTTCGGCCTGGCGATCTCCTCGCCGGCCCCGCAGCCGGCGCCGTGACGGTCGAGCCGGGCGCTGCCGTCGAGCTCGAGATCGACGGCATCGGCGTGCTCGGGCACACCGTGCTGCGAGACTGAGCGCTCGATGCAGGTCGTCGTCGACTGGGACGGAACCGTCACCGAGGTGGACGGGCTCCATCTCGTTCTGCTCGAGTTCGGGGACATCGGGATCTACGGGCGGGCAGAGGCCGGGCTCGGGCGCGACCTGACTCTGCACGAGGTGATCGCGCTCGAGTTCGCGAGCGTTTGCGCTCCGCTGGAAGACGTCGTCCACTGGGTGCGCGAGAACGTCAGCGTGCGTAAGGGGTTCGCAGCGTTCGCACGCGCCCGCCGCCCTCTGGTCGTGTCGAGTGGGTTTCGCGAGCTGATCGAGCCGGTACTCGAGCGGGAGGGAGTGACGCTGGAGATCCGCGCGAACGAGGTTGATGCCCGGTCTGACGGATGGCGGGCTCTGTTCCGCGAGACGGAGCCCTGTCCTGTCTGCGGCGAGCCGTGCAAGCGCGCGGACGTCGCCGGTCTCGACGGCTTCGTCTACGCGGGAGACGGCATCTCCGATCGTTGCGTCGCGCTCGCGGCAAGTCGTGTCTTCGCCCGCGACGGACTTGCCGACTACCTGGCCGAGCAGGGCGTGACCTTCGAGCGGTTCGAGGACTTCTACGAGGTGGAGGCTGCGCTTGGCGGCGCCGACGTCCCGCCCACGCGCAGCCGCGGCCTGAACACGTAGTTCGGCTGTCTCTCGACGGGCCGCTCCACCTGTGCGCGGAGCGCTCCCACTGCGGTGCGGGCGATCTCCTCGATCGGCTGCTCGACGGTCGTCAACGGCGGCTGCGTCCACGAGGCCGCGTCGATGCCGTCGAAGCCGACGATGGAGAGGTCGTCCGGCACGCGAAGACCGAGCGCCGTCGCCTCCTGTACCGCGCCGATCGCCATGAGGTCGCTGGAGCAGATGACGCCTGTGGGGCGCTCGCCTTCAGGCCGGCCCACCAGCTCCTGCAGCGCCGCACGACCCCCGGGCACGCTGAACTCTGCGTGCGCGACCAGCCCGTCCGAGAGCCCCGCCGCCCGCAGCGCGTCGCGACGGCCGAGTGACTTCTCCCGGGTCGGAAGCGCATACGGGCTGCCGGCGACGAACCCGACGCGCGTATGCCCGAGGCGGATCAAGTGCTCGGTCGCGATGCGGCCCGCCGCCCGTTCGTCGACGCCCACCGACGTTACTTCGAGCTCCTCGGATCCACCGTTGACGAAAACGAGCCGGGCCCCGCGCTCGAGGAGCTGCGCGTAGTGCGAGTGCTCGCCTCGGACGTCGGTGATCTCCGCGGAGATGAAGACCATGCCTTCGACGCGCCGCTCGAGGAGCATGCGCACGTAGTCGAGCTCCCGCTGTGCCGACCCGTGCGTGTTACACAAGATCGTCGCGAGCCCCGCCCGGGCGGCATGCATCTCCATCACCTCGGCGAGCGCGGCGAAGACGGGATTGCCGAACTCCGGGACGAACAGCCCGATCGCTCCGGAGGGCTCGAGGCGCCCCGGGGGGACGTAGAGCAGCTCGCGCATCGCCTGTTCCACCCGCTTGCGTGTCGCCGGCCGCACCGCTGCCGAGCCGCTCGCCACGCGGGACGCAGTCGCGACGCTAACTCCTGCCCTGGTTGCGACGTCTCTAAGACTGGCCATGAATCACCTGTCGGGGGCTCGCCGAAAACGGTGAGCCCGTTTCATGAGAGCGAAACGTAGTCAAGCGGATGTTCGGGATACTACCGAGCTTCTGTGCGGTATTCGCGCCTTGACGGACGTTGCATAGGTGACTAGGCTGCCAGGCGCCGTTTCATGAAAGTGAAACATCTTTCATCCGGCGCAGCGTTCCCGTTCCTCAAGGAGGGCATTCGATGTTGAGTACTCACAGGCTCCGGGTCGTGGCCGGATTGGCGGTTACGGCAATCGCGGCCGTGGTAGCCGTCTCGTCCGGGTCATCCGCGACGAACGCCACCACACTCGTGATCTGGGCGGACGCGGACCGCGTCCCCGCGGTCACGCAGGTCGCCAACGCGTGGGCGGCGCCCAAGGGCGTCACCGTCCAGATAGTCCAGAAGAACTTCGGCGACATCCGCTCGCAGTTGAACACGGTCGCCGTCGAGACCGCGCCGGACGTCATCGTCGGCGCTCACGACTGGGTCGGCGAGCTGTCGGCGAACGGCTCGGTCCTCCCCCTCTCGCCGTCGGCCGGGACGAAGAAGCAATTCCCGGCCTATGCGCTCAACTCGTTCTCGTACGGCATCGCGGTGAAGAAGCTCTTCGGCGCGCCCGTCGCCCTCGAGAACATCGCCCTCGTCACGAACACGGCGCTCGCGAAGGTGCCGACCTCGTTCGCGGACATGGAGAGGCAGGCGCTTGCCGCCAAGAAGAAGACCAAGGCCCAGGTCGGGATCGCCGTCCAGCAGGGCTCGGGCGGAGACGCGTACCACATGTACCCGTTCTTCTCCGGCCTCGGCGGCTACATCTTCGGCACGAACGCGGTGGGCAACCTCGACCCGTCGAACATCGGCGTCGCGAACGCGAAGTTCCTGAAGAACGCACCGCTGATCGACAAGTGGAACAAGGAGTCGCTCATCCGCTCGCAGGTCGCGTGGGACACCGGGCGTGACCTGTTCACGAAGGGGAAGGTTGCGTACTACATCACCGGCCCCTGGTTCCTGAGCGACATCCAGAAGTCCGGGGTCAAGTACGCGATCTCCGGGTTCCCGCAGATCGTTCCCGGCATCAACTCGGTGCCGTTCCTCGGCGTCCAGGGCTTCATGGTCACGAAGTTCTCCGCCCCCCACGGCGTGGAGAGCCTCGCGAAGGATCTGGTCGCCAACTACATGATGCAGCCCTCCGCGCAGCTCGCGCTCGCCAGTGCCAACGGCCGCTTCCCGGCGAATCTCAAGGCCGCCGCCCAGGTCAAGGACAAGGACCTGAAGGCCTTCGGCAAGGCCTCCGAGGGCGGCGTGCCGATGCCGAACATCCCCCAGATGGCAAGCGTCTGGGGAGACCTCGGTGCGGCGTGGGTGCGCTCGACGAAGGGCGCGGGCGCGATTCCCGCCCGGCGGTCCTTCATCGGGGCGCAGAAGAGCATCGCGCAGAAGATCGGCTAACCGAATAGACGGTCGAAGGGGCGCGGAGTCGTCCGCGCCCCTTCGACTCCGAGCAGGAGACACCGGTGACCAGCGTCCCCATCGCGGCCGACACGGCCGTCCCGAATCCGTCGCTCCTCGCTCGAGCAATCGGCTTCTTCTCGGGGCCGGTGGGGTTGGCGATCAAGCTCGTCCTCCTGGCCGTCCTCAACGCGCTGGCCTTTTGGGCAGTGGGCGTTCTTCTGGCGGACCAGAAGTGGATCGCGGCGCTGGCCGTCGGGGGGGCAACCCTCCTCATCGACCTCGTCTATCTCGTTCCGGACAAGCGGCTCATCCCGCTCAAGTTCCTCGTGCCCGGCATGGTCTTCCTCGTCGCGTTCGTCGTCATCCCGATCGTCGCCAACGCCAACATCGCGTTCACGAACTGGTCGACGGGGCACAACCTGTCCAAGGACGAGGCGATCGTCGCGATCCAGGAAGTGTCGCTCGTCGCGCCGGCCGACGGTGCCAGCTATGTCATGACGCCTGCCGAGCAGCGAGGGGAGCTCGTCCTCCTGCTCGTCAACGAGGCGACCGGCAAGCCCTACGTCGGAACCGAGGACGGGCTCGAGCCTCTTTCCCCCGCGAACGTGACGATCGCGAACGGCGCCGTCACCGCGGCAGAGGGGTACGAGCTCGTGCAGGGCGAAGAGCTGGCGGGCATCGACCAGCAGCTCTCCACGCTGCTCGTGCCGACCGGGGAGAGCTCGTTCGTCCGGGCGGAAGGGCTGAGCCTGGCGGTGGAGCTCCAGCCGACGCTTGTCTACGTCGCCGCGAACGACACGTTCAGGAACATCGAGACCGGAGTCGTGTACCGGGACAACGGGAAGGGCTCGTACGAGTCGGTCACCGGGACGACGCTCGAGCCCGGCTGGCGGACGCACGTCGGCTTCGAGAACTTCGTGACAGTCCTTACCGACCCCCTCGTCCGCGATCCGTTCGTCCGCGTCTTCGTGTGGACGTTCGCGTACGCCTTCCTCTCCGTCTTCATCCAGTTCGTGATCGGCTTGTTCCTGGCAATCGTCCTGAACAAGCCCGACCTCAAGCTCAAGCGGATCCAGCGGGCGTTCCTGGTCCTGCCGTTCGCGATTCCCGCCTTCCTCAGCGTCCTCGTCTGGGCCGGGCTCCTGAACGACGAGTTCGGTGTGATCAACCAGACCTTGGGTACGAACATCCCCTGGCTCTTCGACCCCACGTGGGCGAAGGTGTCGTGCATCCTTGTCAACGTCTGGATCGGCTTTCCGTACTGGTTCCTCGTCTGTACGGCAGCGCTCCAGGCCGTTCCCGAGGAGCTCACGGAGGCTGCCCGCGTCGACTGCGCCGGGCCGCTGCAGGTGTTCCGCCGCGTCACCCTCCGCTCCTGCTCGTCGTCACGGCCCCGCTCCTGATCGCCTCCTTCGCCTTCAACTTCAACGTCTTCAACAACATCTACTTCCTGACCGGCGGCGGTCCCTACGGGGTGGAGCAGAGCGTCGCGGGCTCCACGGACATCCTCATCAGCTACACGTACAAGCTCGCGTTCTCGGCCGGGCAGGGCGCCCAGTACGCGCTCGCCGCGGCCGTCTCGATCTTCATCTTCTTCATCGTCGCCGGCATCTCCGCCTTCTCGTTCTGGCGCACGAAGAGCCTGGAGTCAATCCGATGACGACCCTCGAGCAGGCCGAGGCCGCCGCTCCGAGAGTTGCCGAGGCCACGCCGGGGAGACGTCCGCTGCTCGCCGGCAACTGGTGGCGCTACCTCGTCAGCCTGGCCGCGATGGCCTTCGCGCTCTTCCCCATCCTGTACGTCGTGTCGGCGGCCTTCAACCCTGTCGACTCGCTCTCGGGCTCGGGCCTCATCCCCGACACCGTCACGCTCGACAACTTCCGGGCGATCCTGAGCGGAGCTCCGGGAGAGGCAGGCTCGAGCGAGGCCGCCCTCGACATCCCCTACAAGAACTGGTACGTCAACATGATCTTCGTCTCCGGGGCGACCGCGGTCCTCTCGGTCTTCTTCGGAGCGCTCGCCGCCTACGCGTTCGCCCGCTACCGGTTCAGGGGCCGGCGGATGGGGATGATGACGCTCCTCCTCATCCAGATGTTCCCGACCTTCCTCGCCGTCGTCGCCATCTACCTGATCGTGCTGCGCGTCGGAAGGGTCTTCCCGGCGATCGGCCTCGACACGCTCTCCGGCCTCATCCTCGTCTACCTCGGCGGCGTGCTCGGCGTCAACACGTGGCTGATGAAGGGGTTCATGGACTCGATTCCGGACTCGCTCGACGAGTCCGCCCGGGTGGACGGAGCCACACCCTCCCAGGTGTTCTGGGCGATCATCCTCCCGCTCGCGACGCCGGTTCTCGCGGTCATCGGGCTCCTTTCCTACATCGGGACGATCAACGAGTTCATCATCGCGAGCGTCCTGCTGGACACGACGGACAAGTTCACGATGTCGGTCGGGCTCTACGGCTTCATCAACGACAAGTACGCACAGCAGTGGGGGACGTTCTGTGCCGGCGTCGTGCTTGCTGCGATCCCGGTCGTCGTCCTCTTCTTCTTCCTCCAGCGCTACATCGCGGAGGGCCTCACCCGGGGCGCGGTCAAGGGGTAGGGATGGGGTCGCTCCTGTCCATGCCGCACCACGACGGCTCGGAGCTGTACGTGCCCGAGCCGCCGGCGGAGCTCGGAGACGAGACCACCGTCCTCCTGCGGCTCCCGCGCGGAGCCGCCGCCGGCTCGGTCGCGGTCCGCTACGTGCGCGACGGCGAGCCGCGGATCGCGGTCGCCGAGGTCGACCGGGAGACAGCGGCCGACGTCTGGTGGAGAGCGAGCTTCCCCGTTTGGAACCCGGCGACTCCCTACCGCTGGCTCCTCTCCGGCGGTGACTTCGGCTATGTGTGGCTCAACGCCGCGGGCCTCCAGCCGTTCGACATTCCCGATGCGGACGACTTCGTCGCGACGCCGGGTCCGTCGGGACCGGAGTGGCACCTCGAGTCGGTGGTGTACGAGGTCTTTCCCGACCGGTTCGCCTCCGCAGGTCTCGGGCTCGAGGCGCCGGAATGGGCGGTTCCACGGAGCTGGGACGAGCTGCCCACCGGCCGCGGCCCCGACACGCCCGTCGAGTGGTTCGGCGGCGACCTCGTCGGGGCCGAACAGCACCTCGACCACATCGAGCGGCTCGGCGCGAACGTCCTCTACCTGACGCCGATCTTCCCCGCCGGAAGCACCCATCGCTACGACGCACGGAGCTTCGACGAGGTGGACCCGCTCCTCGGTGGCGATGCGGCCCTCGTCTCGCTCGTCCGTGCAGCGCACGATCGAGACATCCGCGTGCTCGGCGATCTGACCACGAATCACGTCGGCTCCGGGCACGAATGGTTCGTCGCTGCCCGCGACGATCCCGGCGCTCGCGAGCGGGAGTTCTTCTTCTTCGACGACCGGCTGGAGAACGGCTACGAGAGCTGGCTCGGAGTCCGGTCGCTTCCGAAGCTCGACTACCGCTCGAGTGAGCTCCGCGCCCGCGTCTACGAGGACGAGTCCTCGGTCGTCCGGCACTGGCTCGAACCGCCCTTCACCCTGGACGGATGGCGGATCGACGTTGCAAACATGACCGGTCGCCGAAACGACGTCGACGTCTCGTCCGAGGTCGCGCGCGGAGTCCGGGCCGCGGCGGTCGCGGCTCGACCGGATGCCCTGGTGGTGGCGGAGCATGCGCACGACTCACGCGCCGACCTGCGCGCCGGGGGCTGGCACGGGGCGATGAACTACCCCGGCTTCACGCGGCCTGTGTGGACGTGGCTCCGCGGAGACGTGCCTCCCGGCGACCCCGCGAACGGGTTCATCGGGCTGCCGGTCGGAGTGCCGCGGCTTCCCGGGGGCTCGGTCGTGGAGACGATGCGGCGTTTCCGCGCCGGCGTCCCGTGGGGTTGCGTTCTGCACTCCTGGGCCATTCTCGACAGCCACGACACCGCACGCTTCCGCACGATCGCGGGCCTGCGCGAGCGTCAGCTCGTGGGCATCGGCCTGCAGATGACGACGCCCGGCGTGCCGATGGTGTTCGCGGGTGACGAGATCGGTCTCGAGGGGGCTTGGGGCGAGGACGCGCGCCGAACGATGCCGTGGAGCCGCCCCGAGACGTGGGACGCGGAGCTGCTCGAGGCGTACCGGCGGCTCATCCCGCTGCGTCGCCAGAGCGAGGCTCTCGCGCGCGGCGGGATCCGCTATGTGCACGTCTCCGCGGACGCGATCGCGTACTTGCGCGAGGCCCCAGGCGAGACGGTCCTGTGCCTTGCGGCCCGCTGCGGACACGAGGCGATACGCCTACCGCTCGCGGCACTCGGAGGCTCGGAGCTCGAGACCTTGACCGGAGCCGACGCCGAGATCGACGGCGGCGACGCCGTCCTGCCGGCCGAGGGGCCGGCGTTCCACGCCTGGAGAGTGGCATGACGAAGGAGGACACGGAGTGGCGGATGTTCAGCTGAAAGAGGTGGACAAGATCTACGAGGGGGGCGTCCACGCCGTACAGGACCTCTCGCTCTATGTGAAGGACGGCGAGTTCCTTGTTCTCGTGGGCCCCTCCGGCTGTGGCAAGACGACCGCGCTGCGCATGGTCGCCGGCCTGGAGGCGATCACGGACGGGACGATTTCGATCGGCGAGCGCGTCGTCAACAACCTCTCGCCCAAGGACCGCGACATCGCAATGGTCTTCCAGAACTACGCGCTCTACCCGCACCTCTCCGTCTCCGACAACATCGCGTTCGGCCTTCGCCTGCGGAAGATGCCTAAACAGGACGTCAACCAGCGCATCGCGTGGGCCGCGAAGCTGCTCGACCTCACGCCCTACCTCGCCCGGAAGCCCCGCGAGCTTTCCGGCGGCCAGCGCCAGCGCGTCGCAATGGGGCGCGCCATCGTGCGCGAGCCGCAGGTCTTCCTCATGGACGAGCCTCTCTCCAACCTCGACGCGAAGCTGCGCGTCCAGATGCGCGCCGAGATCGCGAAGCTCCAGCACGATCTCGGCACGACGACGATCTACGTCACGCACGACCAGGTCGAGGCGATGACGATGGGGGACCGCGTCGCCGTGATGAGCATGGGCGTGCTGCAGCAGGTCGATCACCCCCAGCACCTCTACGACGAGCCGGCGAATCTCTTCGTCGCGGGGTTCATCGGAACGCCGCCGATGAACCTCTTCGAGGGGACGGTCCAGGTCGCCGGGGACGATGTCACCGTCACGCTCGGCCGGGCGACGCTCCCGGTCGCACCGGCATGCCTGCAGCGCTACGCGCGGGTACGTGGCCTGGATGGGCGCGTCGTCGTCGTCGGTATTCGGTCGGAGGACCTCCATCCCGCGTCGGCGCGCCCGGACAACCCCACGGTCGAGGGCAGCGTCGAGCTCGTCGAGGCCCTCGGCTCGGGTCTGATGGCGTACTTCCGGATCGACGCCGAGTCCGTGCGCCCTGCCGCCGTGGAGGCTGTAGAGGAAGCCGCGGGTGCCGAGGGTATCGTCGCTGCCCGCCCGAACCTCATCGCCCACTTCCCGCCGCGACTCGATCTCCGCCTCGGGGAGACCGTGCCGATCGCGGTCGACACCGCGGGGCTCCATTTCTTCGACAGGGAGACGGGTGCGGCGCTTCGTTAGGTGCGCAATCGCCGCTGCCGTGGCGTTTGCGCTAGGTGCCGGAACGGGGGGTGCGGCACCGCCGGCCGGCGATGCCGTCGACGCCCCGAGCGGGGCCGAGCTCGAGGCGCTGGCGACACCTCCCGCGTACTCGTCCTTCGCATCCCAGCGCATCTACTTCGTCATGCCCGACCGGTACGCGAACGGCGACCCGTCGAACGACCGCGGCGGGATGACCGGGCTGCGTTCCGTCACCGGCTACGACCCTGCGGACACCGGCTGGTACCACGGCGGCGACCTGAAGGGGCTGACGGGAACGTGCACCGACACGCGCACGGGCCTCGCCCGCATCAAAGATTTGGGCTTCACGGGAATCTGGATTGCACCGGTCGTCGTCCAGCGCTGGGTGCAGGGCGACAGTGCGGCGTATCACGGCTATTGGGGCCTCGATTTCACGAAGGTCGACCCGCACCTCGGCACGGACGCCGACTTCGCCGCCTTCGCTGACTGTGCGCACGGCCTGGGGTTGAAGGTCTTCCTCGACGTCGTCGTCAACCACACCGCCGACGTCGTGCTGCTCGCCGGCGGAACGAGCTTCCGGGGCCCGGACGAGATGCCCTACCGCGACTGTCGCGGCAAGCCGTTCTCCGCCGAGCGCTACGCGGGCGGGAAGAAGTTCCCGTGCCTGTCTGCGAGCTACCAGCCCAGGCAGGCGCTCGTCCTTCCGCAGAACCGAACCGTGAAGCGCCCCGCGTGGCTCAACCAGGTGACCCGCTACCACAACCGCGGCGACATCGACTTCTCGTCGTGTAGCCCCATCTGCTTCGAGCAGGGCGACTTCTTCGGCCTCGACGACATCTTCACCGAGCAGCCCTTCGTCGTCTCGGGTCTCGCCCAGGTCTACGGCGACTGGATCCGCCGGTACAAGATCGACGGCTTCCGCGTGGACACCGCGAAGCACGTCGACCGCGCGTTCTTTCGGGTTTGGGTTCCGAAGATCCGAGCCGCCGCCCTCGCGGCGGGTGTCCGCGACTTCGAGATCTTCTGCGAGGTCTTCACGACCGATGCGGCCGAGCTCGCCACGTTCGTCCGCGACCGGGCAGTCCCCAACGTGATCGACTTCCCGCTCCAGGACAGCCTTGTGCGCTACGCGGGTGGCTCGGCGGGCGCGAAAGGAATCTCCTCGCGTCTCGCGGACGACGACTACTTCCGGGGCCCGTCGGGCCTCGCGCCGACGCCCGCGACGTTTCTCGGCAACCACGACGTCGGCCGGGCCGCGCAGAGGATCAAGGAGCAGACCGGGGCGGATGGAGCCGAGCTCCTCGGGCGTGACCTCCTCGGCCACAGCCTCCTCTACCTCCTGCGCGGAGCGCCCGTCGTCTACTACGGCGACGAGGTGGGGATGATCGGCCGCGGCGGAGACAAGGCGGCGCGCCAGGACATGTTCCCGACCGGGGTGCTGGAATGGCGGGCCGAGGAGCGAGTGGGCTCTCCGCCGATCGGCACGGGCTCCTCCTTCGACGTCACGTCGCATCCGGTGGCAGCGCATCTCCGTGCGCTCGGTGCGCTCCGCACCGACCATCCCGCGCTCTCGACCGGCGCCTCCTTTGTCCGCTATGCGCAGCAGAGCATCCTGGCCGTCAGCCGGATCGACCGCGAGGCGCGGCGCGAGTACCTCGCTGTGTTCAACGCGGGGGAGGAGGCGGCGAGCGTCACGCTCCAGACGGCGACGCCGTCTTCCACATGGGCTCCGCTCTTCGGGACGACGAGCGCGGCGACGACTGCGGCGAACGGTCGTGTCACGCTCCAGCTCGCGCCGCTCTCTGCCGTTCTGTACCGGGCGGACTCGGAGCTTCCGCGCCGCGGCGCGGCGCGCGTGACTCTCCGGGCGGCGTCCGATCTCTACAGCAACCTCGTGCGCCTCACGGCGACGCCGACGACCGTTGACCCGCTGAGCGTGACCTTCGCCGTGCGCCGGCCGGGCGCGACCACGTGGCACCGCCTCGCGATCGACGACGGAGCGCCCTACCGGGTGTTTCTCGACCCGCGCGGCTACAAGCGCGGAGAGCGCGTGTCCCTCGAGGCGGTCGCGCGCGCGAGTGACGGCTCCGTCTCCACCTCGCCCGTCGTCACCGTACAGGTGCGAAGGTGAACGCCGTCCAGCACGATCTCGCCGCCGCCCCGGACGAGACGGGTCGCCGGTTTGCGTTCCGGCCGGCTGCGATCCTCGGCAACGGCTCGCTGCTCGTCACGCTCAGCGCCCGGGGCGAGGTCGAGCGGCTCTTCTGGCCGAACGTCGACCACGGACAGCACCTCGGCGAGCTCCGGCTCGGGGTCGAGGTGGACGGGCGCACGGCCTGGCTCGACGAGGAGCCGTTCCACTGGGGTCAGGAGTACGAGAACAGCTCGTCCGTGCTCCGAACGTCGGCTGTGAACGGCGACTTCGCCGTCGACGTGACCGATCTCGTCACCCCGGGTGAGCCCGTCCTCGTCCGGAGCGTGTGCTGCCCGGCATGGAGCGGTCGGCTCGTCGTCCGGAGCGTCCCCGCCCTCGACGGCGACCCGCGCAGTGTCGCGGGATACGTTGATCCCGGGACCGGGGCGCTCGTCTTCTACCAGCGCGGCGTGGCGCTCGCGGTCACCCTCGTCGCCGAAGACGCCGACGTGTCGCTACGGGAGGCGCACGGTGGACCACTTGCTAGCGACGTCGTCGCCCACCGTGCGCCCGTCGAGGGATTCCTGACGGGCACGGTCGGCCGCGAGAATCCCGCCCTCGTCCTCGCCGCCTTCGGAGAAACTCCGGCCGAGGCGATCGTTCGGCTCGCCCGCCCCGCGGCGGTCGGCTTCGACGTCCTCGCCTCGGAGCGCGTGGCGTACGACCGGGAGGCGATCGCGCTTGCGGAGCCGGTCGTGGCCGGCGCGCCCGGCCTGGACGACCTCTACGAGCGCTCGCTGCTCGTGCTCGAGCAGCTCACCGACCGCCAGACGGGTGCGACGATCGCTGCCCCGGAGTTCGACCCCGATTTCGAGCAGTCGGGCGGATACGGCTTCGTCTGGCCGCGCGATCTGGCGTATGTCGTCCTCAGCCTGCTCGCGGCCGGCCGGCGCGATCTCGCCGTGCCGGCCGTGCGCTGGCTCGCCCGGGAGCAGGCGCCGGAGGGGCTGTGGCTGCAGCGGTACTGGACCGACGGCTCTCTCGCGCCGAGCTGGGGTCTCCATCAGCTCGACGAGACGGGCATCGTCGTGTTCGCCTACGAGGCCTCGTGGCGCGAGCTCGGTGACGCCGCGCTCGACAGGGAGCTCTGGCCGTCGGCTCGTGCAGCCGGCGACTTCCTCTGCGACTTCCTCGATCCCGGCACGGGGCTCCCCCTGCCGAGCGTCGACCTCTGGGAGCAGACGGACGGTCAGCACTCGTACAGCGCGGCCGCGACGTACGGGGGCCTCGTCGCCTGCGCGGCCATGGCCGCGCGGCACGAACCGGCTCTCGCGCCGCGGTACCGCGAGGCGGCGCAGGCGGTCCGGGCAGGGATCGAGGCGCACCTCTGGAGCGACGAGCACGGGCGCTACCTCCGCTCGCG
>JAHEXT010000069.1 GCA_023251945.1 Actinomycetes bacterium | reverse complement strand
CGTTGACGGCTCGCACCTGCGTTTCGGTGGTGACGTCGATTCGGAACGGGCCGATCTGTCCGTTGGCGCGAACAGTGCGGTCCGGCGTGGCCGCAGCGCACGTTGCCGTAACGGCAAGGACACAGCTCAGAGCAACGCCGATCCGCATCAACCTCAGTATGCGCGGGGAACGGCTGGGCCTCACTCCCGAAGCGCGTGCGCCTCGAGGTCGTCCATCGAGACGAACTCGAGCGCGGAGGCGTGCGTCGCCTCGAGCACCACCGGCGGCGCGACGCCCGCCTCGAGCGCCTCGTTCCAGCGCTCGGCAACCAGGCACCAGCGGTCGCCCGGCTCGAGCCCGGGAAACATCCACTGCGGCTGGGGAGTGACGAGGTCGTTCCCTCGCGATCGCGTGAACTCGAGAAACTCCTCGGTCATGACCGCGCAGACGACGTGCACGCCGAGGTCGCCCGAGCCGGTTCGGCAGTACCCGTCGCGATAGAAACCCGTCACCGGGTCGAAGCAGCAGGGCTCAAGGTCGCCGCCGAGGACGTTCACGGCGTCGAGCTTACGCCCAGCCGGTAACGAGCCAGCGGCCGCGGCGGAAGCGCGCAGTCATCATCGTCAGGCGGACGAGGATCAGGACGACGAGCGCCGCCCAGACGCCGCGTATCCCCCAATCGCCGGCGAGTGACGCGAACAGCACGGCCGCGCACGCGAAGAACGCAGCGACCATCGAGCCGGCGAGGAAGGGTCCGTCGCCCGCGCCGATGAGGATGCCGTCGAGGGCAAACACCGCTCCGTTCAGCGGTTGCATGAGCGCGAAGAGCGGCCACAGCAGCGCCGCCTCGTCGAGCACGGCGGCGTCGCCGGTGAACACGCGCGGCAACACCCCGGCCAGCGCGAGCATCGTGAGCGCAAAGGCGGCTCCGAGGGCGACGGACAGCCAGATCATCCGCTCCCCCGCCGCGTACGCATCGTCCCTCCGCCCTCCGCCGAGCTCGCGCCCGACGATGATCTGGCCCGCGATCGCGATCGAGTCGAGGGTCAGCGCCAGGAAGATCCAGAGCTGGAATGCGACCTGGTGAGCGCCGATCGACGCGTCCCCGAAGCGAGTCGCCACCGCTCCGGCGAGGACGAAGGAGCTCATGAGCGCGGCCGTGCGCAGGAAGATCCACTTCCCGAGGGAGAACACGCGACGCGCGAGGGCGGGCTGCGGCCGCGCCTCCGCCGGGCTCAGGCTGCGGAGGATCACGACGACGAAGCCCGCCCCCATCAAGAGCTGCGCGATCGCCGTTCCCCAGGCCGACCCCGCGATGCCCCAGCCGAAGCCGTAGACGAAGAGCACCTCGAGCACGACGTTCACGGCGTTCCCGGCGACGATGATCTGAAGCGGCGTCCGCAGGTCGGAGATCCCGCGGAGGTAGCCCTGCCCGCCGAGGGCGAGGAACGCGGCCGGGAGGCCGATCGCGGCGATACGGAGGTAGGTGACCGCGTAGTCGGCGGCCTGCCCCTCGCCGCCCATGAGGGCGACAAGCGGCTCGGCGAGCGCCGCGACGAGCGCGGCAACGCCGACGCCGAACGCGAGCGAGAGCCAGACCGCCTGCGCCCCGAGCCGCCGTGCCGTCTCGTCCTCTCCCGCCCCGCCCGCACGCGCGACCTGCGCCGTCGTGCCGTACTGGAGGAAGTTGAAGATCGCGAACACGCCGCCGAGGATCGCCGCGGCAATCCCCAGCGCCGCCAGCTGCGACCGCCCGAGATGGCCGACGATCGCGGTGTCGACGAGGAGGTAGAGCGGCTCAGCCGCCAGCGCGCCCAGGGCGGGGAGCGCGAGCCGGAAGATCTCGCGGTCGTACTGAGACCGGAGTCTCACTCGGAATGTGCCGCGATCGTCGCCTCGAACGCGGCGACGTAGTCGGCGACCATGTGCTCGGGCGAGAACCGCTCCTCGACCTCGCGCCGGAGCACCGCCGGGTCGAGCGAGTCCGCCTGCTCGAGCACGGCGGGATCCTCCATCTCGCGGTAGTTGTCGACGAGGATCCCCGTCCTGCCGTGCTCGACGATCTCGGGGACCGCTCCGCGGCGCGTCGCGACGACAGGCGTCCCGCACGCCATCGCCTCGATGACGACGAGGCCGAACGGCTCCTCCCAGTCGATCGGAAAGATGAGCGCGCGGGCGCCCATGAGGAGCTCGACCTTGTGCGCGTGGCCGACCTCGCCCACGTACTCGACCGACTCGCCGAGATGCGGGCGAATGAACTCGTCGAAGTACCTGATCTCGAGCGGCTCCCGGCACTTCGCCGCGATCTTCAGCGGCAGCCCCGTCTCGAGCGCGACCGCGAGTGCTCGGTGCGCGCCCTTGTCCGGGCTCATGCGGCCGAGGAAGAGAAGGTAGTCGCCGCCCGACTTGCGCCGGAACGGGTAGACGGAGAGGTCGAGGGCGTTCGGGCAGTTCGCGATCCAGGGGAGATTCTGCTTGGGCGCCCGCTGGTTCATGGAGATGGAGATCAGCTGCGCCTTCGGAGCGAGCGAGACGACCTCCTCGTAGAGCCGCCCCGGCCGCCCGTCGAGCGGCCCATGGACGGTGTGGCAGAACGGCACGTGGAGGAGCCCGCCGAAGGCGAGTCCGAGAAGTCCCGTGTGGTCGTTGACGATGTCGAACTCGTCCGCGTGGCGGAACGCGTGAACTGCGTGCTGCATCTCCCAGTACGTCTGCCCGATCCACTCGCTCGGTGCCGTCTGGAAGACGGACTCCAGGCGGGCGCGGGTCTGCGAGTCGCCGGAGGCAAAAAGCGTCACGTCGTGACCGGCGGCCACGAGCCCGTCCGCGAGCAGGGCGACGACGCGCTCCGTCCCTCCGTACGCCTCCGGCGGAACCGGGAACCAGACCGGACAGATGACTCCCACGTTCATCTCTTCAGACTCCTTCGGCAATCGTGACACGGCCGCGCTCGACCGACACCGTCCACGTGCGGCCGAAGGCACGCACGCCCTCCAGCCGGAGGCCGTCCAGCCAGCTCGGCAGCTCGTCCTGCACCGTGGACACGAGCCGCTGTCGCACGCGGTCCGGCTCGAGCCCGAGGAGGATGCGAACGAGCAGGATCGGCGTGCCCGCCGCCCACGCCTGCGGGCGCGCCGCCGTCGGGTACGCGATCGGGAACGGTGTCTCGTCCCGGGCATAGCCGGCGAAGACCTCCGGCAGCGACCATTCGAAGTGGCCCGCGGCATCGATCAGGGCGCGCGCGATCCGCCTCGCGGGCTCGACATACCCGTGCCGGGCGAGCCCCCATGCGGCGAGCGCGGTGTCGTGGGGCCACACCGTGCCGGTGTGGTAGCTGATGGGGTTGAAAGCCGCCTCGTCGCTGGCCATGGTGCGGATGCCCCAGCCGGACCAGAGCGGCTCGGAGAGGAGCTGGTCGACGATCGCTCCGACGCGCTCGGGTGGGACGATCCCGTTCCAGAGGAGGTGGCCGATGTTCGAGCAGCGTGCGTCGACGCGCTGCTTCTCCGCGTCGAGTGCAAGTGCGTAGAAGCCGCCTCGGTCCTCGACCCAGAATGCTTTGTCGAAGCGGGCCCGCAGCTCCTCCGCCTCCTGCTCGAGCCGGTCGGCAAGCGTCGGGTCACGCCAGACCTCCCGCGCGATCTCCGCGAGCCCCCGCTTCGCGTCGTAGACGTACCCCTGCACCTCGACGGGCGCGATCGGCGGCTCGGCGTGCCGGCCGTCGTGGAACCGCTGCGAGTCACCGGAGTCCTTCCACGACTGGTTGACGAGGCCGTTCGCGGCACGAGACACGTACTCGACGAAGCCGTCGCCGTCCCGGTCGCCGTACCGGTCGATCCACTCGAGCGCCCGGAGCGCCGGCTCGTGCAGGCGCGTGGCCAGCGCCGCATCGTCCGTCCACCGCCACGTCTCCGCGAGCAGCACGAGAAAGAGCGGGGTCGAGTCGACCGAGCCGTAGTAGCGCGGGAACCACTTCTCGGCGCAGCGGCCGTGGCGTACCTCGTGGACGATCTTCCCCGGCTCCGCGTCGATGGCAGGGTCGTCCTCCGTCGCCTGCAGCTCGGCGAGCGCGTCGAGGGCGCCGACGGACAGCTCGGGCCCGAGGAGCAGCGTCTGGAGCGAGGTGATCGCGGTGTCGCGGCCGAACACCGTCATGAACCACGGCATGCCCGCGGCGAAGAGCGGCCGGCGGTACTGGCCGGTGCGCATGCGCAGCGCGGCGAGGTCCGCGATCGAGCGGTCGAACGCGCGCCGGATGCTCTCCCACCCACCGCGCACCTTCGGCACGCGCAGCGTCCAGGCGGCAACGACGTCGCCGATCGTCTCGCGCTCCTGCTCGAGCTGCTCGGCGGCCTCGATCTCGGCTGCCTGCTCCGGCCCGTGCACGGGCAGGACCTCCACGCTCAACTCCCAGCGCTCGTGTGGCTCGAGCGCCAAGTCGAACGCGACGACGCCTCCCTCGATCCGCCCAGGCCTCGAGAGGACGACCCGCGTCCGGAGGTCGCCTTCGGGATCCTCGATCAGGACGCTCCCCCGCGTCTCGTCGTGCGTCGCCGGAGCCGGAGGCGGAAGCGCCGGCGCGTGCGCCGGGTCGCCGAGCGCGAAGTCGTGCAGCTTGACCGAGATGATGTCCGCGAAGTCGGCCGCGAGCTCGAGAGAGAGCTCGAACTCGAGCCGGTGCATGCTCTCGTTCCGGACTGCGATTCGCTCTTGCATCCCCGTGCCGACGAACCGCTCGCGCGCGATCGAGAGCGCGTCGTGCGGGAGCCCGTTCACGTTCGCGTTGCGAAGGAAGAACGCGGCCTGGAAGTGCTCGACGCGGCCCGAGGAGAGGAGCAGGGGGCGCGAGCCGTCGATCCGGAGGACGAGCCGCGACAGGAAGCGCGTGTCGAGCGCGAAGAACCCGCTCGTCTCCACGGCGATGTCGCCCCGCTCGTCACAGAGGCAGAAGGTGGATCCCTCGAGGATGGTCAGCATGGACACGGAGCTACTCCTCGCGGCGTACGACCCTCGCTCCGCTCGACTGCGCCAGCGCCTTGATCACGAGCTCGTCCACGTTGACGTGGAGCGGGCGGGTGAGGGCGAACATGACGCAGTCGGCGATCTCGTCCGGCGTGACCGGCTCGACCCCCTGGTACACCGCCTTCGCCTTCTCCGCGTCGCCGCGAAAACGGACGAGCGAGAACTCGCTCTCGACGAGCCCTGCGTCCACGGTCGTGATCCGGATCGGGCGCCCGAGCAGGTCCTCGCGAAGCGCGTACACGAACCCGCGCACGCCGAACTTCGCGGCGACATACGAAGCCGCGTTCTGGTAAGCCTGGCGTCCGGCGACCGAGCCCATGAAGAGGATGTGGCCGCCGTCACGAATGTGCGGGAGACAGAGACGCGTCATCCGCATCGCGCCGTCGACGTTCGTGTGCAGGACGGTCGCCTCGTCCTCCTCCGTC
>JAHEXT010000032.1 GCA_023251945.1 Actinomycetes bacterium | reverse complement strand
GGGACATGACGGTGCCGATCGGGACGTCGAGGATCTGGGCCGCATCCGCGTACGTGAAGTCGCCGATGTCGACGAGCACGACCACGTCACGAAATTGAGGGGGGATCTCCGAGAGCGCGTTCACGACGGAATCCTGAGACAGGCGCTCGACGACGAGGTCCTGCTCGAGGACCTCCTCGCCGGCAGCCGAGGCGAGCTTGTTCGCGAGGTAGTAGTCGCTCTCCTCGAGCGGCTGCGTGTCGGGGGCACGCTGGATGCGACGCCCACGGTCGACGTTGAGGTTCGTGAGGATGCGGAAGAGCCAAGCCCGCATGTTCGTGCCGGGAGTGAAGGAGCGCCAGCTCCGAAACGCCCTCGCATACGTCTCCTGTACCAGATCCTCTGCCTCCTCGCGCGACCCGACGAGCCGTCGGGCTACCCGGTAGACCTGGTCGGCGAGAGCCAGAGCCTCCTCCTCGAAGCGGGCACGGTCGCGGGCCTCGGCGGCGATCCGTCGCGCTTCGGTGGCCGGCTCGGCGTCGCCCACCGGGCTACCGTACCAATCGGTTACACGGAGCCTGCAACGAGCTCTCCGGACGCCCTATTCCCTGACGAGCTCGGCTTCTCGGAAGCCTGCTCGCGCGAGCGCGGCGACGAGCTCTGCCCGGGAGGTGCGCTCCTCGTCCCAGGTGAGCACGACTTGGCCCATCAGATTCGCGTTCGCGTATTCCAGGCCGTCATGTCCACTCAGGGCGGCGGCGAGGCGGTGGACGCAGCGCTCGCAGCGAACGCCGCTCACGTGCAGGGTTTCCGTCACGGTCGGCATCACGCCGATGCTACCCGGACGGGCTCTCCCAGCTGCAGCTCGCGATCGGCGCGCCCGATCAGGAGCGGGTCATGCGTCGCGCAGACGACGGTTGTGCCTGTCTTGCGCGCAAGGTCGGCAAGCAGGCTGCCGACCGCGAGCGTGGCCGTCGCGTCGAGTCGCGCCGTCGGCTCGTCGGCGAGGACGACCTCGGGACGAGCCGCGAAGACGCGGGCGAGAGCAACGCGCTCACGCTGACCGGCCGACAGGACTGCGACCCGCCGGTCGGCGTGCTCCGCAAGGCCGACGGCCACAAGGGTGTCCGTGGCACGTTCGTGGGACTCGGCGTCGCCGATCCCCCGCAGGGCGAGACCGAGCTCCACGTTCTCACGCGCCGTGAGGAAGTCCGAGAGGCCGGGATCCTGGCGAACGACTCCGATTAGCTCCGCCCGGAGCGCTGCTCGCGCTCCGCGGTCGAGCGCGGAGACCTCTATCTCGTCGAGCAGCACCTCGCCCTCGTCAGGGACGTCGAGCCCCGCCAGGAGCGTGAGCAAAGTCGACTTCCCAGACCCGGAGGGACCCGTGACCGCCGTGAGCTCGCCGGGTGAGAACGTCGCATCGACGCCGGCGAGTGCCGTCTGCGATCCGTAGCGCCGGACAACGCCGCGAGCGACGAGCGTCCCGCCACGCGCGCCTGCGACGGACGGCGGCGGGACCGCTCGCGCTCGCTCGCGGATGCCCGCGGGGCGCAGCTCGACCACTCCGTCGCGCGACGCGACGAGAGCGCGGTCTCCGATCCCGGCGGCGTGCAGCACTTCCTCGGACACGCGGAGCCACCCGCCGGCGCCGACCACGACCGTCTCTTCCTGCCCCTGACGCTCCTCGCTCACACGACCGTCCCGGATGTGAACGACGCGGTCGGCGATCTCGGTCGATGCAGGATCGTGGCTCACCACGACCGCAGTCGCACCGCGCTCCGCGACCAGCTCTCCGAGGAGCGCGTACACGTCCTCCGCCGTCGCGGCGTCGAGCTCCCCGGTGGGCTCGTCGGCGATGAGAAGCCGTGGGCGATGAGCCAGTGCCGCGCACAGGGCGATCCGCTGCTGTTCGCCGCCCGAGAGCTCGCCAGGCCGGGCCGCCGCGCGATCGAGGAGGCCGACGCGCTCGAGCAGCTCGCGGGCACGGCCGCGGCGCTCACGAGGCGGAACCGAGGCGAGACCGAGCGGAACCGCGACCAGCTCCTCCGCGGTCAGCTCGCCGGCGAGCGCGCGCCAGTAATGCTGGTCGGCATAGCCGAGAACGCGGCCCCGATAGCGGCCCAGCTGGCGGCGCGACGCACGGGCCAGGTCGAGCCCCGCGACGACGGCGGCGCCTGCCGCCGGCCGCTCGAGGCCGGCCAGCACCCGCATCAGCGTCGTCTTCCCCGAGCCACTCGGGCCGAGCACGACGCAGATCTCACCCTCCTCGACGGCGAGAGTGAGCCCCTGCAGCGCTGCGACTCCACCGGAAGGGGAGGGGTAGACGGCGAACAGCTCTCGGGTCTCGACAAGGGCCGCCATGCCTAGTCCTCACTCCGGAGGACGGGTCCACGTGCTCCGGCGAACGCATGCCGAGTCGTCGCTCCCACGAACAGCGCCGCAAGAGCCACGTAGGCCGCCAGGCCCGCGCAGACAGGGAGTAGATCGAGAGTCGCCGCCAGCGGGGGCTCGGCGGAGCCGCCGCGGGCGGTGACCGACACGACCCGGGTGACGAGCGTCACGAGCACGAGTCCCGTGGCGGCGCCGGCAAGCAGCCCGACGATCGAGAGGGCGAGCGCTCGAGTCCGAATGACCCTGCGGAGAAGAGACGGCGAGGCGCCCTGCGCCTCGAGCTCGTAGAGCTCACCGCGGTCGTCGCGAAGGTCCGAGCGCACCGCCAGCGCAAGCCCGATCGCCGCGAGCACGAGCGCGACCAGCGCGGCAGAGGCAAGCGCGATCAGCGTTCCGTGCGCGAGCGGATCGCGGCGTGCGTCCTCCTCCAGATCGGCGCGGGTCGTGGACGAGAGGGCTCTCAGCGGACGGCGGGAGAGAGCCGCGGAGACGGTCGCAAGCCGCTCGTCCGGTACGTCGAGCCACACCTCGTTCTCCTGCGCGGCACCCGGCGCAGCGGCGCTGATCGCGGTCCGGAGCGCCTCGCGATCTCCGACGACCGTCTCCCCGGAGGAACCGGGGAACCTGTCGACGACCGCGGCGACGCGCACGGGCACCCGCGCACCGCCGACCTGCAGCGGCAGGAGGCCACCGACGCCGCCGACGAGCTCCGCGAGCCGGCGGGTGACGAGAACGGAGGGCGGCGCCTCGTCGGTGACCTGGCGCGGACGCAGTCGCCCGGTCCGCTGCGGCGTGAGAACGAAACTCACGTCGACACCGCGCGAGTCCGCGGACCGGATGTCGACGCCGTCAACGCCCACCCACGTCCTCAGCTCCTGCGCGAGCGGGCCCTCGAGCCGGATGACGCCGTCGAATGCGATGCCCGCGTCCGCACCCCCCTCGATGAGGCGCGGCGGCGGGACGAGCACGAACGACACGAGCCGCGACGCGCGCGGAACTCGAGCGTGCAGTGTCGTCGCCACACGCGGATCGGCGTCGCCGAGCTCCACGCGGCGGAAGTCCCCGTCCGGCGTCTCGACCACGACCGCGAAGGACAGGAGGCTGGGCCCGACGCGGACTACGACCTCACCGGCGGGCAGGCGGGCGCCGCGGAGCGTGACATCACGGCCTGGATCGATCGTCGCGGCAAGCTCGTCGCGGTCGGCGCCACCCGCCCACACCGAGCGCCACACGCCAAGCCGCTCGACGACCTCGCGGTCGAGACCGAGCACGGTGACGCCGGTCACCTGCTCGACCCGCCCGGCGCCCCCGGAGATGCGTAGCACGGGATAGGCGCCGCCTCCTGACCCGGCGAGGGCGCGGAAGCGCTCGATGGGCGCGGCGTCGAACACCCTGACGAGCGCAGCGAGGTCCTCGCGGACCGAGACGTCGAGTGGGACCTCGAATGCCGCTCGCTCGCGCTCAGCGCGAGCGAGCGTCGCGCGGTACCCCTCCGCGAGGAGCGCGAGCGCGAACGCGATCGTCAGGAATGCCACCGTGATCACCACGGCCCCCGGAGCGCGGGCAAGACCGACCGCTGCGAGTCGTGCGGAGAGCGGACCACGCCATCGGTCGGCCGCCAGCCGAGCAAGCGGTGGAAAGAGGCGAGCCACCGCGATCGCCGCCACGAGGGCAACGAGACCCGGCAGCAGCAGAAGGAGCAGAGCCGTGCCCTCGCCTCTCGCCAAACGGTCCTCGTCGGCCGCCCCACCGAGCAATGCCACCGCGACGACGAGGAGCGCCGCGAGGCCGACGAGCTCGGGGACGCCGAGACGCGCGCCGTCGCGTGACGGGAGCGAGACGGCGACGGCGATGAGCCCGGTCGTGACGAGAATGACCGCGAGAGCGAGCGCGAGCCCTGCCGGCGACGTGACGCTGTGCTCGAGAACCCGCCTGGCGGGCGCACCAGCCAGGCGCGCTGCGACAACCCCGACGGCACCCCCGACCACCCAACCCACCAGAACGCCGGCGGCGGCGACGAGCGCGCTCTCCACGCCTGTGAGCAGCGCAAGCTGCCACGTGCGAGCGCCGTACCACGTGAGGCGGCGGCGCGCATCGTCTAAGTCCCGTCTCATGCCTCGAGCGGCGAGAACTGCGAAGGCGAGGAGCAGAGCCGCCGCCTCCCCACCGACGAGGAGCAGCCGCCGCCCCGCCACCGCGGCCGTGCGCTGCGCGGCGCGAAGCTCCTCCTCGGGAGCACTGACGGCAAACGATCCGGAGCTGACTGCAAGCGCTGCCCGCGCCCGCTCGACGAGGCCGTTGACCTCGTCCACTTGCCACAGCCGGGGGCTCCCGGATGCCAGTGGCCACACCCAGGCATAGCTGCGGTACGTCCTTGAGAGCGCCGGCGACGCGGCGAGTGCCGCCACGCCTTCTGCGACGACGAGCGGCGCGGGCGCCGGCCGGTGGTAGCGCCCGGACTGGCGCAGCGCCGGCGCAAGCTCCGCGTCGGCGGTCGCATTGTCGGTCGGTTCGAGAAAATCCCCGAACAGCTGACGCGACCGGAGGGTCGCCGTGCCGACTTGGACGAGGCGTAGACCCCGAGCGAACGGCAGTGCTCCGCGGCCTCGAAGCCGGAGCACCTCGCAGCGCGCAAGAGTGCAGGCACGCGGCAGGCGACCGGAGCGCAGGATCACGTGCGGCGCGAGCCGATCGACGGCCGCGAGCCCGACGAACTTTCCGGCCACGGTGCTCTCTCGGACGAGGACGAGGGGAGTTGGCCCCTCGAGCGGGAGCGCCGCGAGCGCCTCCCGCACCTCTCGCTCGAGAGCGGGTTGCGCCTCACCCGCGCCTGCGGGAACGCCGAACCAGGCGGCGCGGACCGCTCGGGAGGCAGCCGGGATGCGCTCGACCGCCTGGGCGGTCGAGCGATCGGTCGCGATGGTGACGCCTGCGAGCACCGCCGCGAGGACCGCCGTGGCGACGGCGAGCCCGAGCGCGGAGACGAGCCCACCACTGTCGCGGCGGCGAAGACGTCGCCACGCCAGCCATATGACATACCGCCCGGAGCTCACGACGACGCCCGCCGCTTGCGATAGGCCGCGGTCTTGACCCGGTTCCCGCAGATGGACATCGAGCACCAGCTGGACGAGCGGTTACGGGAGCCGTCGTAGAACAGCCAGCGGCAGCTCTCCTTCCGGCACGCCTTAAGCCGGTTCCAGGCCCCCGAGGCCTGGGCCTCCAAAACGATCGCGACGAGCGAGGCCAGGGCCCGGCTGCCACCGACTCCCGCAGGCGCCGGTGCCAGCCGGCCCGCCTCGTCCACGGCGACCCCGAGAGACAATCCGGAAAGTGCGGCATCGAGGCTCCGACGGACACTCCCGACCGGAGGCGCGCCGAGAGTGTTCGAGAGCGCCAGCGTGCGGAGCGCGGCGCGAAGCTCGCGTGCGGCGACGAAGGCCACTGCATCGACGCGCTCATCGTCGTCGAGAAGCGCACGTCCACGGAGCCAACGTTCGAGCTCGTCGGGTGTTGCGATGTCGTCCCGGGCGCACTCGGGGATCTCCGTGTTGACGAAGTCTTGGACGAGATCGAGCGGAGGCGGCGCAGGGGCGCGCCCGCCTGGCTGGAAACCGTCGTCCACGCAGCCACCGTAGCGACGGCGACGCACGAGTGCAACACCTCCAAAAATACTTGGAAGGTGTTGGAGGCACCGGTATTACTTCTCGGTCGGTGTCGGGCGGCCTTTCACGCCGTGCACGGGACGCCCCGCGGCCTCCCACGCGTAGTAGGAGGCGCTCGGGCCGAAGGGACTTTCGTACGACACGATCCGGGGGTTCCGACCCACTTCCTTCGCCCGCTGTGCGTGCCAGAGGAGGTTGGGATCGTCGCGCTCCTCCCAGACGAGAACGAGATGCGCAGCGGTCATGAAGTCGGCAACGAAGGAGCAGCCGGGAGCCGGGCACGGAAAGGGGTCCGTCCGGACGCAGAACCACCCGCTGTGGTCGCCGCCCTCGTCCTCACGCCAGAGCTTCTCGTCGGTCTCGGCCGCGACGTCGGGGTCGATGACCGTCCCACGGCGAAGCTCCGATTCCATGCGGGCACAATAGCCCCGTGCCGGGAGCTGCCATACGGGACGTTGCTGTCGTCCTCTCGGGCGGGGGGATCAACGGCGTCCTGCTCGAGCTCGGCTTCCTCGAGCGGCTCCGCAAGAGTCCGGTCTGGCCTCGCGTCGGCTGGATCTATGGCACCTCAGCCGGAGCGCTGGCCGGCGCGATGGCGGCACAGGACCGGCTCGACGAGCTGGAGACGTTCCTCCTCTCGCTCCGGGCCGAGGATGTCTTCCAGCCCCGCCGCCTCTGGCAGCTCCCGCTCGGGGGACTGCACGACTACGCGCTTCCGAAGACCATGGCCGAGCGGATCGGCGACGCCGCGGAGCTCGGCTCTGCACTCGCCGCGTCGGAGATCGAGCTCGTCGTCTTCGCGACCGACGTCAGCGAGCACACGGGGGGAGACGGTTCGCGCCACTTCGAGCTCGTCTATCGGTCCCACACGACTCAGCCGGAGACGATGGGGCGGGCGATTCTCGCCTCGGCCGCCGTGAGCGCGCTCGTGCTCCCCGTCCGCGTCGACGGCGTCATCGCGACGGATGGGAGCTGGGTGCGGAACTTCCCGCTCGAGCACGCGTACCGGAATCCGAACGTGCAGGCCATCGTCGCGTTCCGGTACATCGCGAGCTACCGCCCGAGCGACGTCGCGTTCGTGCAACGGATGCGTGAGCGCCTCGACCGCTTCCGCGCCGTCCCGCCGATCCGGGCGCTGCTCGCCGAGCTTCGGCTCGCGGAGGAGCGCGCCGGCCGGGGAGAGCCCGCGCACTACCCCGAGCTGATCGTGCGCCTCATGCGCGTCGCGATCGCCAGGAACACGGTGCTCGAGGAGCGCCTTGCGGACGAGCGTGAGACCTCGGTCCTCGAGCTCCAGCGACTCCGCGAGGAGATCGTGACTGCCGCGCTCGACGCAGCCCCTCGGCGGCGCCGCCCGCAATTACGCGCCGAGCTCGACGAGCTCTTCGCGTCTGCCCGGTTCCCCTTCCGCCACGATCGCCACGTGCCCTGTCTCATCGTGCGGGGGACCCCGGGCGAGGATGGGCTCGATCCGTCCTTCCGTGCGGAGCCGTGGCCCGAGGAGCGCAAGCGCGCGCTGATCGAGCGCGGCTACCACCTCGCGGACGAGGAGCTCGCCCGCAGCGCCGACGTTCTTACGGTGTCCGAGCGGGAAGGTCGGCAGGGGCCCGGGCAGGCGGTCGGGCCCCGTGCCGGAGGTAGATCAGGCCCCGGTGAAGCCGGGGCCTGATTGCGGCTAACCCTGGGGGGACGCGGGCTGCCGCCCGAGCGTGACGCTCACGCTCGTCTTCTTCGCGCCGCGGTAGATCTCGAGGGAGATCTTGTCGCCGGGCTTGTGCGCGGCGATCGCGTCGCGGAGCTCTTCGATGGAACCGATCTGCGCGCCGTCGACGGCGACGATGATGTCGCCCCCAAGCACGTACGTCTGGCCGGCGACCACGACCTCCGTCTCACCGCCCTTAAGCCCCGCCTTCTCGGCACCACTCCCGGACGTCACGGACTCGACGAGGACGCCGGCGTCGGCCGCGAGCTTGTACGTCTCCGCAACATCGGCGTTGACAGCCTGCCCGCCGATTCCGAGGTACGCGTGGTCGACCCTGCCGGTGCCGAGGATCTGCGCGACGACGTCCTTGACGGTGTTGGACGGAACCGCGAAACCGATGCCGACGTTTCCGGTGTCGACGCCGCCGGTCTCGATCTGGGTGTTGACGCCGATCACCTGACCCCGGGCGTTCAGGAGCGGACCGCCCGAGTTCCCGTGGTTGATCGGCGCGTCGGTCTGGATGACGTGGTCGATCGTGAACTGGTTAGGTGCCCTGATCAGCCGCTGGAGGGCGCTGACGATGCCCGCGGTAGCCGTGCGGTCGAGACCGAAGGGATTCCCGATGGCGACGACCTGGTCGCCGACCTCGACCCTGGCAGAGTCGCCCAGCGGCAGCGGCGTGAGCGCGCTCGCGCTCTCATCCACCTGAAGCACGGCGAGGTCGGTCGAGGGGTCCGTGCCGACGAGCTCCGCCTCGACCGTGTCGCGATTGGAGAAGCTCACCCGGATCTGGTCGGCGCCTTGGACGACGTGGTAGTTCGTGACGATGCGGCCGGCCTTGTCGATGACGAAACCCGAGCCGAGAGCCTGCGCCGGGACTTGTGGCACCGGGTCGGTCGACGGGTTGACGCTCGTCTGACCGTTCGACGTGGAAGTGATCTGGACGACGCCGGGCGCGGCTCGCTTGTAGATCTCGTTGATGCTCATCGCGCTCTCTCTGGGCACGGACACCGTGCTCTGCGACGGGACGGTCTCGGTTACGACCGTCGTGTCGCCGTCGAGGCCTCCCAGCAGCGCGACACCGGCCACCGCAACCGCGCCCCCGAGGACGGCGGTCGCGAGAAGAGCGGCGTATGTTCGGAGGGATCGGAGGGCGGACATCCGGTGTCCGTTATAGACCGCCGCCCGTGAACCGCGGGTTAGCCCGCGTTAAGCAGCAGTTCAGCCGCCGGATGTCCTTCGCCTTCGCGCGATTACGCCGCCAGGATGCCCGTCACGTACATGGCGGCGATCCCGGCGAGGAAGCCTCCGATCGCGTAGCCGGAGGTCAGGCCTCCAGGGGCTCGACGGGCGACGTAGCGACCGACCTCGACGACGACCTGGAACGCGGCACCCGCGGCGATCGCGAAGAAGAGGGCGCCGAGCACGTCGTTGGACGTGTAGCCGCCGATCCAGGCCCCGAGGATCGTCGGCGCCCCCGCGACGAGTGCGAGCCCGGCGAGCACGAGAAGCGTCACCCGCGTCTTCGCAACCGGCGTGGCGATGCCGAGACCCTCGGTGACGTTGTGGATCATGAAACCCATGATCAGGAAGGTCCCGAGCTGAAGCTCGCCGACGGCGAACGAGGCCCCGATCGCGAGCCCCTCCCCGAAGTTGTGGACGCCGATCCCGATCGCCACGAGGAGCGCCAGCGCGAGCCCGGTGGCTGTGCCGCCGCCGCTCAGCCGTCCCGCGAGCGCCGTCATCCCGAGGAAGCTGAGCGCGACCCCGAGGAGGACCAGTCCGCTTCCGCCGAGGCCCAACGGGAGGAGCGACTGAAGCTCGAAGGATTCGCTCAACGCCTCGACGCCGAGGAACGCGAGCAGCCCGGCTGTGAACGCCATGAAGGCCGAGAGCCAGGCGGCGCTCGCCTGGCGAAGCGCGGGGAGCCAGAGGAGCCCGAGCGCGATCGGGAGGATCCCGACGAGCGTGCCGATCAGCGCGTACCCGAGGAATCCCTTGGCAGAGGCGCTCGGCGTCTCGACCGCCGCGAGGATCTCCTTGACCGTCTCGATCCCGGTCGAGCTCGTCACTCCGACCGTGATCGGATCGTCCTCGACCCAGTCGAACGGAACGACGATCGTGCTCGAGCGAAGGCGCCCGAGCGTCGTCGGGCCGTCGACAGTGAAGGGGACGATGGCGTCGTCCACGTTCACGTTCGCGATCGTCAGCTCGTCCGGCTGCGGGTTGCGGACCGTGATCCGGATCTCGCCCGGCTCGAACTCCACCCGGCGGATGTCGAACTCGTCGACAGGAGGCGGGTTCGTGCCGACGAGGTCGACGAGCGAGGAGCCGCTCGTGACGACGACGCCGACGGTGAGGGCGAGGAGAAGCACCGGCACGAGCGCCCACAGGCGCCAGCCGACGCGCCCGCGCACCGACGCCGAGCCGGCTTCCAACTAATCCACGACCTCGAAGAACCCCATCCACCCGAGCTCTGCGAACTCGGACTGGTGCGCGTGAAACATGTGCAGCCCGGTGCCGCCGAACTCGATCTCGATCACGCCGCGCTGGCCCTGGCACTGCATCACCGTGTCGGTGTACTCCCAGTGGTCACCGGTGCCCGTCGGCTGGTAGCGGAAGAAGTCGGCGTGGAGGTGGAGCGAGTTGACGAGGTCGAACTCGGTCAGGTTCGCGAGGTAGATGCGCACGAGCTGCGAGCGCCTCACGCGGATCGGGTACCGCGCGTAGTAGAACGAGCGCCCGTTGACGGTATAGAAGTTGTTCTCGCCGTCGCCGTCGGTGTCGAAGCCGTTCATCACCATGACGAGCTCCTGCGCCGGCGGCCGCTGCTCCTTCGGATCGATGATGAAGGCGCCGTAGAGCCCCTTCTGGATGTGCTTCTTCAGGGGCGTCGCGTGGCAGTGGTAGAGGTGGAGTCCTGCAGGCTGCGCCTCGAACTCGTAGGTGAACTCGCCACCGCTGGGGACGACCTCGAAGACCCCGTCCATCTTCGATGGGTGGATCCCGTGGAAGTGGATCGTGTGCGGGTGTGAGCCCTCGTTGCGGAAGCGGACGCGCAGGACGTCGCCCTCGGTTGCCCGCACGACCGGGCCGGGGGCGGTGCCGTTGTACGTCCACGCGGGGAAGAAGACGCCCGGCGCCACCTCGAGCTCGGTGTCGAGCGCCGTGAGCGTGTACTCGCGCACGCGACCCGGCTTGTACGGGAGCGCGGGCGGCGGGTAGAGGAGCGCGTCGAGGTCGTTCGGGCCGCCGACCGCGGGCGCCTCGTCACCGACCATCGCGGCGTGGCCCATCGTGCCCTGGAGGTGACTCGCGGGCTCGCGGGTGTGGCTGTGCGCCGAATGATCATGCCCTCCTGCCGCTGCCTGTCCGTCGAGCGCGAGCTTCCCGACGAGCGGCGCAGCCGCCAGCGGAGCGGCGGCTGCGAGCAGCTTTCGACGGGTCAGACGTGTTTTAGGCATGACTAACTCCGGATCGGAGTGTAACCTAAGATCCTCGTGATGGGAACCGCAGCCTCGGATCTGACCGTCGCCGTCCAGGACTACCTAAAGGCGATCTACGCGCTGGAGACGGCCGGGGAGCGCGTGACGACGTCAGCGCTCGCCGCACGCATGGGCGTGAGCGCTCCCTCGGCGACGGCGATGACGAAGCGCCTCGCCGAGCTCGGGCTCGTCGAGCGCGCCCCGTACAAGGGGGTGGCGCTCACCGAGGACGGGCGCCGGAGCGCACTCGAGATGCTCCGCCACCACCGCCTGCTCGAGCTCTACCTCGCGGATCGCCTCGGCCTCACGCTCGACGAGGTGCACGCGGAGGCCGATCGCCTCGAGCACGCCCTCTCCGAGGAGCTCGAGGCAAAGATCGACGCGGAGCTCGGGTATCCGACGCGTGATCCGCACGGCGACCCGATCCCCGACCGCGAGCTCCGGCTCAAGGCTGGGCGCGACCGGACTCTCGCCGACCTGAAGCCGGGGGAGCGTGCGTCGGTCTCCCGCGTTCCGAATGACGACCCGGAGCTGCTCCGCTACCTGGGAGAGCTCGGCCTCGTGCCTGGGTCAGACGTCGAAGTCGTGACGCTCGCCCCCTTCGCGGGCCCCGTGACGGTCCGGACGGAGCCCGGCGACCACGCGATCTCCCGCGAGCTCGCCGACGAGATCGCCGTCAACTAGGGGGCGCTACGACTCGAGCTCGAGCGCGACGACTTTGACGTCCTGCGGACGGTCGGCGCCCAGCGCGTCGTCGAGCTTACGCTGCAGCTCGCCCGACTCATAGAGCTCCTCGGTGATGTCCGCGCCGCCGATCAGCTCGCCCTTGACGAAGACCTGCGGAATCGTGGGCCAGCCGGACAGCGCCGAAAGCTCTTGGCGGATGCGCGGGTCGGGGAGGATGTCGACCGTAGTGATCGGCGCGCCGACCGCATGCAGCGCATTGAGCGCGCGCATCGAGTTGCCGCACATGACCATCTGCGGCGTGCCCTTCATGAAGAGGGCGACCGGCTCCTCTTGGATCACGTCGGAGATCTGTTCGTTGAGCGTCTTCATGCCGTTCCTTTCGTCTTGATCCGCAGCTCGTGGATCGAGCCATCTTGAAGCATCGCTGCGAGCGCATCGTTCACGCGGCGGTGCTGGTCGAGGAGCGAGACGCCGTCGAAGGCGGGGCTGGCCACGACGACCTGGAAGTGATCACCTGTACCGGTCCGGTCCTCGACGTCGAGCTCGACGGCGTCGGGAAACGCCTGCTCGAGGAGCGTTCGGATCGCCTCGGCCTCCATCCGCGGCCATGCTACCGCCGGTAGGCTCGCTGACGATGCGAGTCTTCCGAGCGCTGGGACTCATGAGCTTCGGCGCGTATGCCGGATTCGCCGGTGCGGCCGCTCTCTTCAAGCGCGCGGTGCCCTCACGAGGAGACGCCGAGAGCGACGAGGTCGCGCTCGTCGCGATCTTCGACGGGGTGCAGCTCAAGAGCCACGCGACCGCGTTCAAGGGAGGTTCGATGCTCGCCTGGTTCGGCGGCGTCGCCGTCGACCTGCGCGAGGCGCAACTGGCATCCGACGCGCACCTTACGCTCCACGCCCTCTGCGGAGGAATCGCAATCAAAGTCCCGGCGGGCTGGCGCGTCCGATCGAACCTCACAGCGCTCGCAGGAGGGGTCGACGTCCGCGTCCCCGAGCCGGAGGACGCGGCTGCACCCACGCTCACTCTCGAGGGCTCCGCCCTGTTCGGCGGTGTCGCCGTCGGTGCGCGTGCTGCGGAAGCCGCGCCCGAGCCGTAGAGGCGTGCTCGCATCAGCCCGTTTCCTCCTCTCGCTTCCGGAGCGAGCGCTCCGCGCGCTCGCGGCCGCCACGGGCGGGGCGGTGCACGAAACTGCGCAGCTCGTCCTCCCTCGGCTCGTCCGCTCGTCGCGCCTCTACGAGGCGACGGCGAAGAACCTCCTGCGGATCACGGTCGAGCTCGTCGGCGGCGTCGAGCGGGCGGAGGTGGCGGCTGGCGAGTTCGAGCCGTCGCCGAAGAAGCTCGCGGTCCGCAAGACGGCGGGGAACGTCGTCGAGCTGGGCTCGATCGCCGCCTTCGGCTTCTCGCCGCTCTGGATCCTCGCCGCAGCCGCAGACGTGACGCACGGAACGCGCGTCTACCTCGACGCCCTCGTCTCCGAGCTGAAAGGTGCGGGCGTCCTCGCCCACGATCTGGAGCTCGCCTCCGTCGACGACCTCCTGGCGGCCCTCGAGGGAGCGAGCGGAACGACCGCGCGCCTCATCGACATCCCGCCGCTCGAGCTGGAGGCGCTCGAGCAGTCGCTCGCCGACCTGCGCGAGGACGCCAGGGGGCTGCCGAGCCCGCCGGAGCTCGCCGCCGTCTACCAGGGGCTCTTGGCCGAGGCCGACCGCGAGCAGCGGAGCCTGCTCGAGGTCTCCGTGGGAATGGGGATCGCGTTCTTCAACTCCGCGCGGAAGGTCGGCAGGCAGCACGTCCTCGACCCCTACACCGACGACCTCCGGCCCCTGCGCGACGAGAGATTCGGCTTGTACGCCCGGCGGGTCGGCCGCCCGTATGCGCAGGCGGTCGCGCGCCACCTCGACCCGAGCCGGCAGACGCTGACCGAGCGGGGGCTCGCCCGCCTGGGCCGGGTGGGAGCTGCTTCAATCGGGACGATGGCCCATCCGGACACCTTCGGAGCGCGATCGCGGCTCACCGCCGGCGAGCGCGATGTCGAGGTCTTCCGGCTCGAGGTGCTTCAGGAGCGCTTCGACGTCTTCCGTCTCCCCTACACGCTCCGAATCCTCCTCGAGAACGTCCTCCGCCACGAGGACGGAATGACGGTCACTGCCGACGACGTCGAGGCGGTCGCCGGCTGGGTCGCGTCGGCCGAGCCCTCGCAGGAGATCTCGTTCACCCCCGGTCGCGTGCTGCTCCAGGACTTCACTGGCGTGCCGGCCGTCGTCGACCTCGCCGCCATGCGGGACGCGATGCGCGCTCTCGGAGGCGATCCCGCCAGGATCAACCCGCATCTCCCCGTGGAGCTCGTCATCGACCACTCGGTGCAGGTGGACGAGTTCGCTACCCGACTCGCCATCCTCCGCAACGCCGAGCTCGAGTTCGAGCGCAACCGCGAGCGCTACGCGTTCCTCCGCTGGGGGCAGGGAGCATTCGACAACTTCAAGGTCGTCCCGCCGAGCACGGGCATCGTCCACCAGGTCAACCTCGAGTTCCTCGCGCGCGTCGTGGACGAGCGCGACGGCGTGGCCTTTCCGGACACGCTCGTCGGGACGGACTCGCACACGACGATGATCAACGGCCTGGGCGTGCTCGGCTGGGGCGTCGGCGGGATCGAGGCCGAGGCGGCGATGCTCGGCGAGGCGATCTCCATGCTCGTCCCGCAGGTCGTCGGGTTCGAGCTCACGGGCCAGCTTCCCGAAGGCGCGACGGCGACCGACCTCGTCCTGACGGTCACACAGATCCTGCGCGCGACAGGTGTTGTCGGGAAGTTCGTCGAGTACTTCGGCCACGGGCTCGAGGGGCTCCCGCTCGCCGACCGTGCGACGATCGGGAACATGTCCCCCGAGTACGGGGCGACGTGCGGGTTCTTCCCCGTGGACGCCGAGACGCTTCGCTACCTGCGGTTGACCGGGCGGCCCGAGGAGCGAATCGCGCTGGTCGAGGCGTACTGCAAGGAGAACGCGCTGTGGCACGAGCCCGGCGAGCCGCCGACGTACACGCAGGTCGTCCAGCTCGACCTCTCGACGGTCGAGCCCTCGCTCGCCGGGCCGCGGCGCCCTCAGGATCGGGTGCCGCTGCGCGAGGCGAAGCAGGCGTTCCTCGACGCCCTCCCGACCTTCGGCGTCGACTACGGGAACGCCCACGACGAGGCCGTGTCGGAGAGCTTCCCCGCGAGCGATCCCGCCGCCTCGAGCTCCCCCGGCCACGGACCGGCTGGAGGCGACGCGGTCGTCTCGGTCGGCCCGCGGCTCGCACTCGCGGAGCGGCAGGCCGCCCAGGTGACGCTGGACGGCGAGACATTCGAGCTCGACCACGGGTCGGTCGTGATCGCTGCGATCACGTCCTGCACGAACACGTCCAACCCGGCGGTCATGGTCGGCGCCGGGCTCCTCGCCAAGAACGCCGTCGAGCGCGGCCTCCGGCGCAAGCCCTGGGTGAAGTCGAGCCTCGCGCCCGGCTCGAAGGTCGTCACCCGCTACTACGAGCGAGCAGGACTGACGCCGTACCTCGAGGAGCTCGGCTTCCACACGGTCGGCTACGGCTGTACGACCTGCATCGGGAACTCGGGCCCGCTTCCCGAGCCGATCTCCGAGGCCATCGCGCAGGAAGACCTCGTCGCCTGCGCCGTCCTCTCGGGCAACCGCAACTTCGAGGCCCGCATCCACGGGGAGGTGAAGGCGAACTACCTCGCCTCACCGCCGCTCGTCGTCGCCTACGCGCTCGCCGGGCGTATGGACCTCGACCTCACCACCGAGCCGATCGGGGTGGGCTCGGACGGCGAGGACGTGTACCTCGCGGACCTCTGGCCTTCACCGCAGGAGATCCGGCGCACGATCGAGGAGTCGATCGGCGAGGAGATGTTCCGGGCCACGTACGCCGACGTCTACACCGGCGACGAGACGTGGCGCGGGCTTCCCGTGCCGGAGGGCGCGCTCTTCGCCTGGGATCCCGCCTCGACCTACGTGCGGCTCCCGCCCTACTTCGACGGAATGCCGACCGAGCCGGGCGTGGCCGAGGACCTCCTCGGGGCGCGCTGCCTCGCCTCGATCGGGGACTCGGTGACCACCGACCACATCTCGCCCGCCGGGTCGATCCGGCCGGATGCACCCGCGGGCCGCTACCTGATCGAGACCGGCGTCGAGCGTCGCGAGTTCAACTCGTACGGCTCCCGGCGCGGGAACCACGAGGTGATGGTGCGTGGCACCTTCGCCAACGTCCGCCTCCGCAACCTGCTCGTGCCCGGGTCGGAGGGCACGTGGACCGTCCACCTGCCGTCGGGGGAGGAGACGACCGTGTTCGAGGCGGCGGAGCGCTACCGCGGAGAGGGTGTCCCGCTGATCGTCCTCGCCGGGAAGGAATACGGGTCGGGCTCGTCACGCGACTGGGCGGCGAAGGGGCCGAAGCTCCTGGGGGTGAGGGCGGTCCTCGCCGAGAGCTACGAGCGGATCCACCGCTCGAACCTGCTCATGATGGGCGTCCTCCCGCTCCAGTTCCGGCCCGGCGAGAACTGCGAGTCGCTCGGGCTGACAGGGCACGAGGAGTTCTCGATCCTCGGGGTCGAGAAAGCCGAGGCCCACGAGGTGACGGTGCGAGCCGACGCGAAGGAGTTCCGCGCAACCGTGCGGCTCGACACGCCGCGCGAGCGCGAGTACCTCCGCCACGGCGGCATCCTCCCCTACGTCCTGCGCCGGCTGCTCGCGTCCTGACTACGCCGTGGCGGCGTCGGGATTCTCGCCGCGCTCCCGGGCGGCGATCCTCGCCTCGTGGTAGGCAATCCGCTCCGCCAGCATCCGCTGCACGCGCTCGCGCTCCTCCCACCACTCAGGCGGGTGGACTCGGTCCGCCTCCGTCCTCGCTGTCGTCTTCCTCTTCTTCTTCATCTTCTCCCTCGAGTCGAAGCCGAATCGCCCATACGTCCTCGGCGATGTCGTTGAGGCTCGCGTTCACGTAGAACAGCCCGCTCAGGATACTCGTGACGTCTCGCTCGTCGAACGGCGGCTCCACAGCCGGATGGTCGCGCGCTCGCGCACCATGCGATAGTCGCTCTTTGAGACAAGGCGGCTACGGACGCTTCCAGCCGACGAAGATCGCCCAGCCGAGACAGTCGCGCTGGTGGCGGAGGTAGTTCCACTTCCAGCGCTCATGCCGGGAGCGGATTTCGTCGGCGTCGGGATCGCCTCTGTTCCCCGCGAGCCATCGCTCGACGGCGCGCCAGTGGAGCGTCTCGTACCGGTCCCAGTCGTCCTCGGACGACGCGATGAGGGACACGACCGGCAGCCCAGCAGTCTCGAATACAAGGACGGTGCCTTCGAGCGTCGTGAACGGGTCGTCGCGATCCTCGTAGTCCTCCGGCAGCGGGAGGCGGCGCCAGTAGGGCTCGCCGACGGCCACGTACCCGCCCGGCCGCACGAGAGGCGCGAGAGCATCGACCGTGTCCGCGAGACCGCCGAAGACGAAGCTCGCTCCGAGGCAGAGCGCGGCGTCGTAGGACTCCGGCACGAGCTCTTCCCGCGAAGCGTCGCCGAGCCGGAACGAGACGAGGTGCGAGAGTCCTCGGGCCGCAGCTCTCTCGAGTGCCGCGGTCTGGAACGCGGGCTCGATCTCGACGCCCTCGACGCTGCACTCGAACGCCCGTGCGAGCGCGAGTGCCGGGCCTCCTCGACCCGATGCGATGTCCAGCACACGCGAGCTCGGGCCGAGCTCCAGGCGCTCGCCGAGGAGGAGCAGCTTCTGCTCGGACGTCGGGTTCTGGATCTCGTGGTCTCGCTCCGCCACGACGTAGTAGCGCGGGATCACGCCGGCATTCTCGACGAGCCGGGGTAGGCTCGCGCTCGTTGGAGCCGCACAGGCGCATCGAGGGCAGCTGGGGGATCGACCCCGTTCCCGAGCGGC